>NZ_CP187112.1:1377500-1695833 GCF_050613275.1 Anoxybacillus dikiliensis | reverse complement strand
TTTGATCCAATGAAAACATTTTTTGCGCTTGTTAGTTTTTTGATCGGTTTTATCGCCAATGCTGTTTTAATTCGCACAGCTATTTGGCATACGTTACGGGCATGGCGAAAGGAGACGATGAATCGAAAAGAATGCTTTCTTTCGTATAGTTTTTTGCTAACGTTTATGATGTTGGCAACCATTGATGTGAAAAAAACAGTCATTTTTTTTCTCTTTTCTTTCGTATATGGTATGATGTCAATGAGTGTGTACAAAGAGAGGGAAAATTGAAATGGTGTATGTTGTCATAGCGTTCGTTAGCTTCATCGTATACATGTGGATTGAAGCGCATCGCAATCGGGTCATTGTTCAGTTACTATCGTTTCCGACATTTCCGGAAAGCTTTTCTCGCTTTCGTCTTTTCTTTATTTCAGATATTCATCGACGGCGTTTATCCGAAACGTTCATTCGCTCGTTGAAAGGAAAGGTTGATCTTGTTGTCATCGGCGGAGATTTAATAGAAAAAGGAGTGCCGTTTTCACGTGTCAAACAAAACATTGAATTGTTAAAACAGCTCGGCCCTGTTTATTTTGTTTGGGGAAATAATGATTATGAAGTAGATTACCATGAATTAGATGCGTTATTGCTTGAAAGTGGTGTGAAAATATTAGATAATACGGCGGTCATATTTGAAAGTGAACAAGGTGATCGCATAGCTTTACTTGGTGTTGATGATATGAATAAAAGGCGAGATCGACTTGATTTGGCGTTAAGCGATGCGGGCGATGCGACGTTTCGCATCGTTGTTAGCCATGATCCGCGCATCATTCAAAAAATAACGCCAGAACATAACATTTCCCTTGTTTTAAGCGGGCATACGCACGGTGGACAAATTCGTTTTGGACCATTTGGTTTATATGAAAAAGGGCGTTTACAAAACGTGAATGGGACGATGCTACTTATTAGCAACGGATATGGGACAACGACGCTTCCGCTTCGTTTAGGTGCGCGTGCGGAAACGCATCTGATCGAGTTAGAACATAAAAAAAGTTAATCAAAACTTATACAAAATTTACACACCTCCCTCATGTTCGCTATAATGTTGACAGAATGATGCGAAAGATGGAGGATTTTATATGTCAACGCAAGAAGGAAAATATAATGTTAAAGCAGTATCAAACATGTTAGGTATTCAGCCTGGGACGTTGCGAGCATGGGAGCGTCGCTATCAAATTATCGCTCCGCCGCGCAATGAAGCTGGGCATCGGCTATATACGGAGGAACAAGTCCAAATATTAAAATGGCTTGTTGATAAAGTGAATCAAGGTTTTACAATTAGTCAAGCCGTATCTCTCTTAGAACAACAACCTTCTGAAGTGAGCGTGCAAGCAGAAGATCATGTGACCGGGCTTCGTGAACGTCTGTTGCAAGCTCTTTTATCGTTTGAAGAGTGGACAGCGCATGAATTGCTAAATGAGGCGTTCAGTTTATATACGGTTGAAAAAGTGGCAATTGATATATTAGGTCCGCTTCTCGTACGGATCGGGGACTTATGGGAAAACGGAAAAATTACGAGTGCTCATGAACATTTCGCCTCTGCTTTTTTACGTTCACGACTTGGAATGGCTTTTTCTATGCTACCTGTTAATCGTTTGTTACCAAAAACAATTTCAGTTTGTGGGCCAAATGAATGGCATGAACTTGGACTGCTTATTTTTACCTTATACTTACGCAGAAGAGGATACGAAACGATTTATTTAGGGGCAAGTATTGACCAAAAGGACTTACCTATTGTCATTGATGAAGTGAAGCCATCTTATATATTTTTATCGTGCACGTTACAACAAAATGTACGGGCGACACTACAACTTGTCGATCAATTGAAACAAACGTATCCAGCCATTCGTATTGGAGTAGGTGGACGAGCGTTTGATGAAGTGGATGAACAAATGAAAAAAACGTACGGCGCTCATTTTCTCGGACAATCAAAAGAACAATGGGATGAATGGCTAAAATCGAATGAAAAATACTTGTCTAAAAGGGAGAAAACGATGTAAACTCATTAGTAATATGACGAACGTTTTTATGCGTTCGTCATATGCTAACAGTAAAGTCTGTGTAGGTAAGGAGGGATGTTTATGCGGCTTGAACGCTTAAACTACAATAAAATTAAAATATTCCTCACATTTGACGATTTAGTCGAGCGCGGTTTAACGAAAGAAGATTTATGGAAAGACACGTTCAAAGTGCATGAGCTATTTCGTGATATGATTGAGGAAGCAAGTGAGGAGCTCGGCTTTGAAATTAACGGGTCGGTCGCTGTGGAAGTGTACTCTTTACCGGCACAGGGGATGGTTGTCATCGTAACGAGCGAAGGTGAGATGACAGATGAGGAAGACGAGTTTAGCGATGATTATATTGAAATGCAAGTCACGCTAGATGAAAGCGATGATATATTTTTCGAATTTCAAACGTTTGAAGATGTTATTCAATTAGCGACGCGTCTCTATTCGCTCGGTTGTCATGGCGGCTCGCTTTACAGTTATGAAGGACGATTTTATTTACATTTCGCTGAATCCGTCATCCAAACAGATGACTTTGTTGCTATCTTGGCTGAATATGGTAGTCCGTCCACATTAACGATTTATCGTGTCGAAGAGTACGGGAAAAAATTGATCGCAAATGAAGCGATCGCCCAACTATATCAATACTTTGTCAAAAAATAACCTTCGCTCATACGCGAAGGTTATTTTTAAAATGGATAAGGTGGCTCGTTTTCTTTTGACCATGCGCGGATGAAGTATTCGCGATTTTGAAACTTATGGAACGACTCGTTATGAACAGACGGGAATACGCGTTCAACGGATAAATGTTGCGTTCGGTGCGCAAGTAAAGCTTGGCGTACTTTTTTTGCTTCCTCTTCCGTAAATGTGAAGACGATGTCGATGTTTTCTATCGGATCGCCAAAGCGGTCAGGTCGACCGACAACAGTGACGTAATACAATTGTTCGACAATATGATCCATCGCAGTCACCGCCCGATATGTCGCCCGTTGAATCGCTTGATGGTCTCGATGCCCGGAGATGCCGTGCGGTGGGAACGTAACGACAACAGTTGGTTTATATCGTTCAATGATGTGACAAATGTCCCGGACGAGTAGCTCCTCATATTCAGGTAATTTTCCATCAGGATATGTACCAGTAATGAGATGATCGACACCTAAAATGCTCGCTGCTTGCTCTAATTCCTTTTTACGCACTTGTGGTAGCTGTTCTTTTGTGCAAACAGGTGGGTTTCCACATTTCCCTGCATCGCCAAGCGTCGCGCTATATACAATGGTTTCTACATCTTCACGTTTCGCTAACGCCGCAAGCAATCCCCCAACAGTAAACGTTTCATCGTCAGGATGTGCAAAGGAAAATAAAATGCGCTTTTTCATCTCTGTCGCCCCTTTCTGTTGTACGTCCATTATATCGCTTTCGTTTTGTTATGTGAATGATCAATTTTTTGAAAACGATTACAAAAAATCGATAAAAACTTCTTTGCATATGCGCATAGAAGGTGTATACTATGACATGAAGGGCGGACAATATTTTACAAAAGGTCATGGGAGGTTTACAAATGGTAGCCGAAAAGCATACCAACGAAGAAAAACATGATGTCCTACGAGCGACGCAAATCGTCATACATAGAGCGCTTGAAAAGCTCGGATATCCTGAAGAAGTATACGAGCTGTTAAAAGAGCCGTTGCGCATGTTAACGGTGAAAATTCCGGTGCGCATGGACGATGGCTCAGTGAAAGTGTTTACTGGCTACCGTGCACAGCATAACGATGCGGTCGGTCCAACTAAAGGGGGTATTCGCTTTCACCCGAACGTAACAGAACGCGAAGTGAAAGCACTTTCCATTTGGATGAGTTTAAAATGTGGCATTGTCGATTTACCGTATGGTGGTGGAAAAGGCGGAATCGTATGTGATCCGCGTACGATGTCATTCCGTGAGCTAGAGAGACTAAGTCGTGGTTACGTTCGTGCCATTAGCCAAATCGTTGGTCCAACAAAAGATATTCCTGCACCCGATGTGTTTACAAATTCACAAATTATGGCTTGGATGATGGATGAATATAGCCGCATTGATGAATTTAACTCACCGGGATTCATTACTGGAAAACCGCTTGTATTAGGTGGTTCACACGGTCGTGAAACGGCCACAGCCAAAGGGGTTACGATTTGTATTCGTGAAGCAGCGAAAAAGCGCGGCATTGACTTAAAAGGCGCGCGTGTTGTTGTGCAAGGGTTTGGTAACGCTGGAAGCTATTTAGCGAAATTTATGCACGATGCGGGAGCGAAAGTGATCGGCATTTCTGATGCATACGGCGGTTTATATGATCCAAACGGTCTTGACATTGATTACTTATTAGATCGTCGCGACAGTTTTGGTACGGTGACGAAACTATTTAAAAATACAATTACAAATAAAGAGCTGCTTGAATTAGATTGTGACATTTTAGTTCCAGCAGCGATTGAAAATCAAATTACAGAGGAAAATGCGCACAACATTAAAGCGAAAATTGTTGTTGAAGCTGCAAACGGTCCGACGACATTGGAAGCGACAGAAATTTTAACAGAACGCGGCATTTTAATTGTTCCTGACGTTCTAGCAAGCGCTGGCGGAGTGACGGTTTCTTACTTTGAATGGGTACAAAACAACCAAGGATATTATTGGACGGAAGAAGAAGTGGAAGAAAAGCTCGAAAAAGTGATGGTAAAAGCGTTCAACAACGTATATGAAACGTCGCAAACACGTCGCGTCGATATGCGTTTAGCTGCATATATGGTCGGGGTACGTAAAATGGCGGAAGCTTGCCGTTTCCGTGGCTGGATTTAATGTTTGCATGAATGCGAAAAATCTCCTATCATTGTATGATAGGAGATTTTTCATTGAGGTGATCGTCAAGTGAAAAAAGAACAAATCGTTATTGTCGGCGGGGGGCCGTGCGGATTAGCTGCTGCGATCGCATTACAAAACGCGAACTTTTCACCGCTTGTCATTGAAAAAGGAAATATTGTAAATTCCATATATCACTATCCGACACATCAAACTTTTTTTAGTTCTAGTGATCGGTTAGAAATTGGTGGCGTGCCGTTTATTACAGAAAATCGAAAGCCGAAACGCAATCAAGCGCTTGCTTATTATCGTGAAGTGGTGACGCGGAAAAACATTCGCGTTCATGCGTTTGAAAAAGTAGAGCGCGTCACGAAGCAAGCAGATGGAACATTTATCGTTGAAACGAGCAAAGATACGTACGAAGCAACGTACGTCATTATTGCGACAGGATATTATGACAACCCAAACTATATGAACGTACCTGGGGAACATTTGCCGAAAGTGACGCATTACTTTAAAGAAGCACATCCTTATTACAATACAGATTGCGTCGTCATTGGTGGAAAAAACTCGAGCGTCGATGCAGCATTAGAACTCGTGAAAGCAGGGGCGCGCGTCACCGTATTATATCGCGGATCACAATATTCTTCGAGCATTAAACCGTGGATTTTGCCCGAATTTGACTCACTTGTACGCCAAGGGGTCATTCAAATGGAATTTAACGCCCATGTGCAAGAAATTACAGAAGACGCGGTTATTTATCGCGTTGGCGATGAAGTGAAGTCAATTAAAAACGATTTCGTTTTTGCGATGACAGGATATCATCCTGACCATGATTTTTTAAGGAAAATGGGCGTTCATATCGATGCTGAAACAGGGCGACCGATGTATCATCCAGAAACGATGGAAACAAATGTAGAAGGTATTTTTATTGCCGGTGTCATTGCCGCTGGAAATAACGCGAATGAAATTTTTATTGAAAACGGTCGCTTTCATGGCGATTTGATTGCCGCATGTATCGCGAAAAGGGAAGGAAAAGTGTCCGAATAACTTTCGGACGCTTTTTTACAAGATAAGAAAGTATAAAATTTCAGATTTGGGGAGCTGTCTAGCTCCAAGCACCATCGGCTCGAGTCGCTCCGCCCCACACTGCGGCGGCGACAGCCTCCTCGGTGGGGCTTGTGCGCTCTTCGCCGATAGGCGGGCGCTTTGCGCTTTTCTTATTGTTTCTTTTTGTTAACTATCGTAAAATATAAGTTAACAAAAAGGAGGGGAAGAGGATGAGAGGATTTTTTATTACAGGTACAGATACAGATGTAGGGAAAACATTTGTCACCACTTGTATGTTGCGTACATTGATCGACAAACGTATACGTGCAACTGCTTATAAACCTGTTCAAAGCGGAGCGCAATGGAAAGAGGGAAAATGGATTGCACCTGATGTGGACATGTATCGAAAAATCATTGATATTACCGACGAAGAAGGATGTACATATATATTAAAAACCCCTTGTTCTCCGCATTTAGCTGCCAAAATCGATGGGGTGACAATAGAGCCGGAACGTATTATGGTGCATATGCAAAAGCTGCAACAAACGTATGATTTCGTGCTTGTCGAAGGGGCGGGGGGAGTTGCTGTTCCGATCGTTGACGAATCATTTCTCGTTGCTCATTTAGCTCAATTGTTATCGCTTCCGCTCATTATCGTTGCGCGAGCGAGCGTCGGAACAATTAACCATACGGTGTTAACGGTGGAATATGCGAAAGCTTTTGGTTTGCAAGTTGCCGGCATTATTATGAACGGCTTTTCTACACCGAAAAATGAAATTGAACAAGACAACATACGGATGATTGAAACGATGACGGGTGTTCCGGTGATCGGTGAAATTCCGCGTATGGCAAGCGTTTCTGATGGTGATATTGTATGGAGTAAGGAATGGTGGCAATGAACGAGTGGATAGAGAAAAGTAAAACATATTTATGGTTGCCGTTTACGCAAATGAAAGATTATGAACTACATCCGCTCGTCATTGAAAGCGGGGAAGGGATTTTTTTAACAGATGTGAACGGAAAAACGTATTATGATGGATATTCATCACTTTGGCTAAACGTTCACGGGCATCGCAAAAAAGAAATTGATGATGCGATTCGCGCTCAACTTGAGCGAATTGCACATTCGACGCTTTTAGGTGCAGCGAATATTCCTGCGATTGCATTGGCAGAAAAATTAATTGAATGGACGCCAAGTCATTTGACGCGCGTATTTTATTCAGACAGCGGAGCGGAAGCCGTAGAAATTGCGCTCAAAATCGCCTTTCAATATTGGCGAAACATCGGGAAACATAAAAAACAAAAATTTGTCACCTTGACAAATGGTTATCACGGGGATACAGTCGGTGCGATTAGCGTCGGAGCAATTGATATTTTTCATACTATATATGAACCGCTCATGTTTACAAGTTATAAAGCACCATTTCCGCTCGTCTATCGCCATCCGAGCAACGATCCAAATGTTGTGCGCGATGAAGCGCTAGGGGCATTAGAAACGCTACTAGCCGAACACCATGAAGAAATTGCTGCGATCATTGTCGAAGGAATGATTCAAGGAGCGGGTGGTATGCATGTCATGCCGGCGGGTTATTTAAAAGGAGTCGAACAATTATGCCGCCGCTATCACATCTTATTCATTGTCGATGAAGTTGCGACTGGATTTGGACGGACAGGAAAACGGTTTGCGATTGAACATGAAGATGTGAAATCTGATATGATGACAGTTGCAAAAGGAATTACAGGTGGTTATTTGCCGATTGCCGCTACGTTGACGACAGAAACGATTTATGAAGCGTTCTATGGCGATTACACAGAGTTTAAAACGTTTTTTCATGGACATTCTTATACAGGAAATCAGCTTGGCTGTGCCGCTGCTTTAGCTAACCTAGAGATTTTTGAGCGCGAGCGACTCATTGAACAAATAGGGCAAAAAGCCGCATTTGTCGCTGAACAGCTCGCATCATTTAACGAGCTTGATCATGTTGGTGATGTGCGGCAACTAGGGCTCATGTGCGGCATCGAGCTTGTGAGCGATCGTCATACCCATGAACCGTATCCATGGACGGAACGGATGGGATATAAAACAACGTTAAAAATGAGAGAAAAAGGAATGTTGACACGTCCGCTTGGCGATGTCATCGTCTTCATGCCGCCGTTAGCGAGTACATTTGAACAGCTAGAGGCGATGATAGCGATTATGAAAGAGGCGATTATCGAAACGACAGAAAAAAGGGGCTAATTGTCAGCCCCTTATATTTCGCCATATATAGGTTCCGGATTTTGAAGTTTTTCCACTTTCTCCTCAATTCCATTTTGCGCATTAATAAAAATGCGATACGTGTCATCCCCGAGCGTTCCTAAAAACTCATAGCAAAGCACTTCTTCATTCATATTGTTCATAATGATCGCTTTTCTTTCTTCCATAATGGTGACATTCGGATTCATTTTTTTTCGTGCTTGTTCAATAGAAATAGATGGCTTTGGAATCGTTCGCTCGCGTTTCGACGATAAGTAATCGCGAGCGGAAAAGCCGATAATGTTTCCATCGTCTAATGCGATTTTCATTTTAATAGACTCAGGATAAATACGAACGCCATCTTTTGCTGTAACGAATGTGAGAACAGCGACATGATCATACTGCGTGCTTTCGTACAATTCGAAGTTGTTAAATTTATGTTGTTTTAAAAACTGAAGCCCGCGCATCGTTGCTTCATTTAAACTAATGTTTTGTTTATTGACGGGGCGGTTTTCAATGACCCAAATCGGATATCCACCTTTTTCGGTAATATCCATATACGTTTCGTGTTTCGTTTTCGGATGTTTAATCGTTACACTATAAAAAGCGTCACTTGCTCCTTCTCCACTATGCACGACTTGTATGTCTTCATTTCCTTTTAAACCGAGAAACGTTTTTGCAATTTGCTTTGCTTCTTCTTTTGTAATCTTTTTCCCAGAAATATGTTCAAACCCTTTCGTCCTCTTTTCGATGCTTGTAAACGACGGACCGAAGTCGGTTTCGTTATAAGATTGAACGTTTTTCTCTACCGTTTTAAATCCATCAATAATGGTGTTGTCATTTGGGCGGTTGTTTGTTGCGAGCGCCAACTCGACATCCATCCAACGCAAGTTATTTTCTAATACGAGATGCTGTACATTTCGCAACTCTTGTTGAATGTCAGCAGATTTTTTATATAGTTGTTGTAATGTTTTATATTCTTCAGCGTTCAATGGCTGCTTATCTAAATCGCGAATAGCTGCACGGTAGCTAAATGAGCCAATATTAGACAAAAACTCTTCTGTTTTATTGAAAGGTAAAAGCGAGAGCGGAAGTTGCCCGACTGTCGCGTGTGCTTCTGACGCCAGACGCCAAACTTCCGCAAGTGCTGGTGACAGCGATTGGCGAGAATTCATTGCGAGCGTTGTTCCAATTTGATCGTGAAGTAAGTCAATTTGATATGTTAAATCGTGAAATGCGCGTTGATAATTGTTTTCTGCATGAATTAAAATCGCATTTTTTTGTTGGTGCTCGCGGTATCCCCAATAGGCTGTGCCAGCAATGCCGATCGATAGTGCTCCAATAAGTAAAATTCGTAGCAAAAAACTCCCCTCCTATTTACAAAAAATATGTTTTCCGATTTGTTTAATTTGCGGACGGCTCCAAATCCACCCGTTTGTCGCTGTATGTGGATTAAAATAATATAACGCTCCACTTGATGGATCCCATCCGTTTAAGGCATCAAGTACTGCTTTGCGAGACGTTTCGTTTGGAGTAAGCCAAATTTGTCCATCTGCGACAGCTGTAAACGCTCCTGGCTCAAAAATGACGCCGGCAACGGTGTTTGGAAACGAAGGGCTATTGATGCGATTTAAAATGACTGCTGCAACAGCCACTTGTCCGATATACGGTTCACCGCGTGCTTCACCGTGTACAGCGTTCGCCATAAGCTGTATATCATTTTGTGAGAATCCGTTTGGGACGTTTACTGCAGCGGTTTTGACGCGTTTTACGGCTGTTTGTTTCGGATTGGCACGTGTATTTGTTGCTTTTGTAGCAGTAGCTTGATTTTTTGGTTGGCTTTTTGCTTTTGTTTGACGTGCTTTCACTTGCTTGCTTAACGGAACGCCGCCGTAATGAGTAAACGTATTTCCTTTTCGTAAATTGTTATAAACAAATGATTTGTAATATTTTGAAGCGCGCACGAGTTTTTGTTTCGTTGTTTCTCCTGCTAGCCCGTCGACAGGCAATTTAAATTTGTATTGAAACTTTCTTAGCGCCCAATATGTTCGCCAACCGAACACTCCATCAATTTTCCCTCTGTAAAAGCCGAGATATTGCAATCGTGCTTGTAGTTCAATAACATCATCGCCGACAGCTCCGCGTTGGATGACTTGTTTGGAAAATGCGTACGCCTGCGGTGCATAACTAAACGAAAAAATCAAAAATAAACAAATGAACCATTTGCGCATTGTGACTCCTCCCTTGATGTGTAAACAATACCTTTTGACGCTATTTTTTGTCACAATAACGTTTTTATACATAAGAAAAGCGAAAGCGCTTGCATAAATAAAAAAAGCCAAGCGTTACGCCTGGCTTGATGATTGGGTAATCTCGATCGTCATCCCTCTCGCAAGTTTGACTTTTCGCAAAGCGAGCCACCATAAAAAAATCATAAACGGAAGCATGTAATATATCCAACGTTCTTGCGTTAATAAAATATAGTCGTATATGCCGTGAAATAAAAACGGAAGGAGAAAAGATAACCATATATAGTTTTTTTCTTTTTTAGGTAAACCGAATTTTGCTCTTCCTAAATAAAAGCCCATAATGACACCAAACAACGCATGGCTTGATACAGGTAAAAGGGCGCGAGTAACCGCAAATTCAACGCCATTTGCAAATAAGTACAAAATGTTTTCGAGCGTAGCAAATCCGAGCGATACACTTACCCCGTAAACGATGCCGTCATATGGTTCGTTAAACTCCCGATGGTCATAAATCGCATAGTAAAAAACAAACCATTTGAAAAACTCTTCTAGCAAACTCGTTGATAAAAACGCTTCAACAAAGGCATTTGGGAGCATGTGCTCGACTTTTAATACGTGTTGAATAAACATCAGTGGAAACACTAAAAACGTGCCGTATAAAAACATGCGTAAAACGAGTGATAACGGTTCCGTTTCGTATTCATCTTTTAAATAAAAATAACTGAGCAGCGCTAATCCGGGAGCAATCCCTGCAGAAATAATAGCCCACATCATTTTTTCCTCGTTCCCAATTCTTTTCTTTTCATTTTGATGGTATCATGTTATTGTCAAATTGAAAATGCTATGAGGTGTATTTTCTTTCAATAAAGAAAGAACTGTTTTTAGCGAGGGGGATTTATACGTTGATTAAAATTGGGGTGCCGTTAACGCTCGAACCGAAATATAGCGAAAAAATGGAAAAATACAAATGTAAAGTAGCAGAAATGGAAGAGGGGAAAATTTATGTTGATTATCCGATTGATATGAGCACGAATCGCACCGCGTTTTTGCTCGACGGAACGCAATTAAAAGTAAGTTTTGTCGGGGAAGACGAAGCTGTTTATGCGTTTGAAGCAGAAGTGTTAGGCCGAACAAAGCGCAATATTCCGCTTCTTGTTTTGTCATATCCTGGGGACAATCATCTTCTTCGTATTCAACGTCGTCAGTTTGTACGTGTCGATGCGATTGTAGACGTTGCTGTTCATCCGCTCAATGACGAATTTGTCCCATTTACGACTGTGACAAGCGATATAAGTGCGGGTGGTGCAGCGATTGTATTGCCAAACGATGAAACAGGGTTAAAACATGGGATGACCATTGAAATTTGGCTCGCGCTCCATATGCGTTCAGGAGATTATCACTATTTACGTTTTCTTGCGCGCGTTGTTCGTATTTTTGAAGAAAACGTCTTAAAAGCATCTTTACAATTTTTAGAAGTAAACGATGTAGACCGTCTTACATTGATACGTTACAGTTTTGAAAAGCAGCTTGAGATGAGAAAAAAGGAGCAGCTGGACGCATAAATATAACTGTTTTCTCCCATAATAAAAATAAAAAAGAGAGGGAGAAACGAATGAAAACGGTTGAACGAATGTTATGGAAGCTAGCGATCATTCAATTTATTTTTTTATTTATCGCCCAACTTATCGTTTCCCATTCTTCCATTGCCCCTTATATTGTGAAAGTCATTCATTACGAAGGGGTAATGAAAAATTCTGCTACGAAAACGATTGAAACATTCGACCAACAATAAACGGTATGATACAATATAAGAAGCAGGAGTGTTCCTGCTTTTTTGTTGAAAACAAAACGATGTATGGGAGGCATTATGGAAAAGAAAATTTCGATCGCAATTGATGGACCGGCAGCGGCTGGAAAAAGCACGGTTGCGAAACGATTAGCTGAAGCATTATCTTATGTTTATATTGATACAGGAGCGATGTATCGCGCCTTGACATATTGTGCTTTACGGCACGGAGTAGATGTTCATGATGAAAAACAATTAATGAACGTCCTTCATGATACATATATTGAATTAAAGCCGTCTCCAATTGGACAGCTCGTGTTTGCCAATGGTGAAGACGTAACGGAGGCCATTCGAAAAAACGATGTGACAAACAACGTGTCGTACGTTGCTAAACATCCGGCAGTGCGAGAAGAAATGGTGAAACGTCAACGTGAGCTAGGGCAGCATGGCGGTGTTGTGATGGACGGTCGCGATATTGGTACGCACGTGTTGCCACACGCTGAAGTAAAAATTTTTTTGCTCGCCTCTGTTGAAGAGCGGGCAAAACGTCGCCATGAAGAAAATATGGCGCGGGGCATTCCTTCTAATTTAGAACAACTCAAAGAGGAAATTGCTCGCCGTGACCAAATTGACTCTGAACGCAGCGTCGCTCCATTAAAAAAAGCAGAAGACGCCATTGAAATTGATACAACATCGCTATCCATTGATGAAGTGGTTGATCGTATTATGCGCATTGTCCAAGAAAGGGTGAAGGGGTAGTGAGTTTTTACACGTTTGCCCGCGCGCTTGTGAAACAAGTGCTTACTCCACTTTACCGTATTGAAGTTAGTGGAGTGGAACATATTCCGAAAGAAGGCGCTGTCATCATTTGCGCCAATCATATTAGCAACTTAGATCCGCCAGTCGTCGGTATTACATGTCCGCGTCCTGTTCATTTTATGGCAAAAGAAGAATTGTTTCGCACTCCTATTGTCAAACAGCTCGTCTCTCGCTTACATGCATTCCCTGTTCGTCGTGGAATGGGTGATCGAGAAGCGTTGCGAACGGGATTAGCTTTATTAAAAGAGAAACATGTACTCGGGCTATTTCCTGAAGGGACGCGAAGTAAAGATGGAAAGTTGAAAAAAGGGCTAGCCGGAGCAGGATTTTTCGCATTGCGTAGTGATGCGGTTGTCGTGCCTTGTGCTATCGTTGGTCCTTATCGCATCGGAAAGAAGTTAAAAGTTGTATACGGTGCCCCAATTGACTTTACACCATGGCGAGAAAGAAAGGCGAGTGCCGATGAAGTGACTGCAGTCATTATGGAACATATTCAACAACTTTTACATGCGCATCAATAGTTATGACTTGACAAAATGAATGTTTTAATACAGATTAGTAAAAAAGGAAGTTTTTTCTTTGTGTTAAATGGACGAGCACATTGTTGTTCGCCCATTGAACATATATTTCTGTCGTTGAGCAGGTGTGGAGTGTAAGGAGGTATTCACTATGGAAGAGATGAATCAAGTCGATGTGCGCGTCTATGAAGTAGGCGACACAGTGAAAGGGCAAGTAACGAAAGTAGAAGACAAACAAGTGCTCATTGATGTGGAAGGAAGCAAGCTTGTCGGCATCATCCCGATCAGCGAGCTATCAAGTCTTCATATCGAAAAAGCAAGCGATGTTCTGTCAGTCGGAGATGCAGTCGTCGCAAAAGTGAAAAAAGTAGAAGATGAAGCACTTATTTTATCGAAAAAAGCAGCAGATGCAGAACAAGCATGGGAAGTGCTTGAACAGAAGCTTGCAAACGGTGAAACGTTTGATGTAGTCGTCAAAGATATTGTAAAAGGTGGGCTCGTTGCGGACGTTGGTGTTCGCGCATTTATCCCAGCGTCGCTTGTGGAAAAAGATTTTGTCGAGGATTTCTCAGATTATAAAGGACGTACATTAACTGTAAAAGTAGTTGAGCTCGATCGTGAAAAAAATCGCGTTGTTTTATCGCATCGGGCGGTTGTAGAAGAAGAAGAGGCAGCGAAAAAGAAAGCCGCATTACAGTCGATTCAAGTTGGTCAAGTGCTTGAAGGAACAGTTGTGCGTATGACAAATTTTGGTGCGTTTATTAATATCGGCGAGGTTGACGGTCTCGTACATATTTCTCAACTTGCTCATACACGCGTAGATCATCCGTCAGACGTTGTAAAAGAAGGCGATGTCGTCAAAGTGAAAGTGCTTGCGATTGATGAAGAAAGCGGTCGCGTTTCTTTGTCTGTGAAAGCAGCAATGCCAGCTCCTTGGGATGGAATTGAACAAAAAATAAAAGAAGGCGATGTATTAGAAGGGACAGTGAAACGTTTAGCGCCATTTGGAGCGTTCGTCGAAGTATTGCCGGGCGTTGAAGGGCTCGTTCATATTTCCCAAATTTCAACAAAGCATATCGGCACGCCGCATGAAGTGTTAAAAGAAGGCGATGTCGTCAAAGTGAAAGTGCTCGCAGTAAGCGAACAAGAAAAACGATTATCGTTAAGCATTCGTGAGTTGTTTGAAGAAAATGTAGAAGAAGACTATCGTGAATATACAACTTCAACAGAGACGACGACAGGATTTCAAATTGGTGAAGTCATCGGAGAACAGTTAAAAAAATTAAAATAAACGGTGATGGCAGTGGAACGTGCAAAACGAAAACTACAACATATTGAATATGCGCTCTCAACGGGACAACGTCGCTTACATGGATTTGAAGATATTACATTTGTGCATAATAGCTTGCCGAATACTTCCACTGCCCATATTGACTTGCAAACAAAAATCGGCGAACTTTCTTTCCGTTCGCCGATTTTTATTAATGCGATGACAGGTGGTGGAGGCGAAGAAACGACAAAAATTAACGAGCAGCTCGCTTATGTGGCGAACGAATGCGGTATTGCCATGGCGGTTGGTTCGCAAATGGCTGCGTTAAAAGATGAACAAGAGCGACAATCGTTTACAATTATTCGTCAAGTCAATAAACGTGGCATTGTATTTGCCAACTTAGGGAGCGAAGCGACGGTTGAACAAGCAAAACGAGCGATCGATATGATCGAGGCGAATGCCCTTCAAATTCATTTAAACGTCGTTCAAGAGCTCGTTATGCCTGAAGGAGATCGCAATTTTTGCGGAGCGCTTTCGCGCATTGAACAAATTGTGTCTGCTGTTGATGTGCCTGTCATCGTAAAAGAAGTTGGATTTGGAATGAGTAAAGAAACGGCGCGAAAGTTAGAAAGCGTAGGGGTATGTGCCGTTGATGTTGGAGGATTTGGAGGCACAAATTTTGCGCAAATTGAAAATAAGCGACGTGAAAGACAGCTTGCTTATTTTAACGAGTGGGGAATAACAACGACGGCATCGATTGCCGAAGTAGCAGCGGGAGTTCAACGCATTAGTATTATTGGGAGCGGAGGGGTGCAGCATGCGCTTGATGTGGCGAAATGTATTGCACTCGGCGCTTCCGCGGTAGGAATGGCTGGCTATATGTTGCGTCTTCTTATCGAGCAAGGAGTGGAAGCGTTAATTACCGAAATGAATCAATTGCATGAAGATTTAACACTCATCATGACCGCGCTCGGTACTCGAACGATTGCTGATTTGCAAAACGTCCCGCTCGTCGTTACGGGAACAACATACCATTGGTTGCGGGAGCGTGGCATTGAAACGTCCCGCTATAGCCAACGATAATGGAGAAGGTGTCCTAGAGAGGGCACCTTTTCCTATGTTTGTATTTACTGTTCTGTTTTTGTACTTCCTTTAAAATTTTTTGCTGGATCCCGATCGGACTCCACGCGACGCGATTGCTTTAACTTTTTTTCTTGGCGATCTTTCCCCATTTTCATCCCTCCTTAGTCCTTTATTTTCCCCATTCCCTTTTTTCGCATACAAAGATTAAATTTTTTAAAATAAGACATAATGGAAAGTGGAGGTGTTATGGTTGGAAGGAAGTTATTTTTACTGGGTTTCTTGGTTTTTATGGATTGTTTATACGTTTTTTGCTCCGAAAAATCATGTTCGCTTACGCATTTGTCTATATATTTTATTGTTAATTACGCTATCTGCGCATGGGATAACGATTGATTCCTTTCACATTTCATTTGCTTACATATTGATGTTGATTGTTAGTTACTCGTTTGTCATGAAACAAACAGGAAAAGCATTTATTTATTTTTCTTTTGCAAGTGCAAGTGTCACGATGTTGTATGCTGCGTTTCATTTTTTGTTATTGTTCGATCCGGTTTGGGCGTTTGTTGAAGCGACATGGTTGCTTGCGTTTGTGCTTTTGTTTGCTTCGTTGGCGCTATACCGATCATTTGATGAACGATTGCTTGTTTTGACGGTCGGATGCTGTCAAGGTGATTTTTTATACGCATTTGTGTTAAAGCAATTTTCTTTTTCTCATTCGATCGGTTCCCTTTCGTTTTTAGATGGATGGGCGTTAGCAACCGTATGTTTATTTTTATGGAAATGGCTCGAACAGTTGCCAATATATATCGATGCACGATTTCAAAAGAGAGCAAAGGAGGCTAATACGTGAACGAATATACGTATCCGATTTTATTTGGCGTAACCATTGGTGTATTGACCCGCTTGTATTTATTAAAAACAGATTATCGTCAATATCCGACGTATTTGCATGGGAAAATTATTCATATTGCTTTAGGCTTTATTGCTGCAGGGCTTGGGACGATTGCAGTTCCTGCCATTATGGAAAAAGAGTTTGCTGCCATTACATTTTTAGCACTCGCTGCTTCACAGTTTCGCGATGTGCGCAATATGGAGCGAAATACGTTAAATGAGCTTGACCAGTATGAACTCGTCCCGCGCGGAAAAACGTATATTGAAGGAATTGCTATTGTTTTTGAAGGGAGAAACTATTTAGTTATTTTTTCATCATTTTTAAGCACGTTCGCTTATTTAGTTTGGAATATATGGCTTGGAATTGTTGCAGCAGCGATTGCCTTTATCGTTGCTCGCAAACTTATGTCTGGCAGCCGGCTCGGCGATATTGTCGAAGTAGAATACGTGAAGCCGCATTTCAAAGGAGCGGGATTATACGTCGACAATATTTATATTATGAACATCGGTTTAGAAGCGCGTCGGGAAGAGATTTTACGGTATGGCATGGGGTTTATTTTGAAACCGAAAAACTTTAACGCTCGCTCAACAATCGCTAATCTCGGACAACGTCAAGCGATTTTACATGATATTTCAACGGCATTAGGCGTATACCGCGATTCAGGTACGCCAGCGCTTGTGCCGCTTGCGAAACGCGATTTAGACGATGGACGAGTCGGTATTTTTATTTTGCCACAAGAAAAAGATGTCGAAAAAGCAAAAGCGATCATTCGTAATGTACCGACGCTCGAAAATGCAATTCGCATGCCAACAAAATCTGAAACGAATCAAGCAGGGAGGGTGTTACGGTGACCGTAGAAAAAATGATTTTAGCCGTCATTACAACGTCGCCACATAAAGTGGCTGGCGGCGTCACGTTCGTTTGTGAAAACAATGAAGAAATGCAACGAATCGCAGCGAATTTAGAAGCGATTTTAGACGGGATTGCCCATGCGCTAAGCGACGATTTGCTCATTATTGTGAAACATTGATTTTTTTGATAAAATGGGAAAGCTAGACCCTTCAGTCGAAGGGCTTCTTTTTTGTTCGGGTTTCGAAATTTAGTGAAGGAGTGTGAGAATATGACGAAACCAGTTGTAGCAATCGTTGGTCGTCCAAACGTCGGAAAATCGACGATTTTTAACCGCATTGTCGGGGAACGCATTTCGATTGTAGAAGATGTACCGGGAGTGACACGCGACCGGATTTATAGTAGCGCAGAATGGTTAAATACAACGTTTAACATTATTGATACAGGCGGCATTGATATTGGCGATGAGCCGCTATTAACGCAAATTCGTCAACAAGCCGAAATTGCGATTGATGAAGCGGACGTCATCATTTTTATGACGAATGGTCGGGACGGTGTCACAGCAGCAGATGAAGAAGTGGCGAAAATTTTATATCGTTCCAATAAGCCAGTCGTTTTGGCAGTAAACAAAATTGATAATCCAGACATGCGTGAAAACATTTACGATTTTTATACGCTCGGATTCGGAGAGCCGATTCCGATTTCTGGTACGCACGGATTAGGGATCGGGGATTTGTTGGATGCCGTTGTTGCCCATTTTCCAAAGCGCGAGACGAAAGAATATGATGCGGATGTCATTAAGTTTTGTTTAATTGGTCGTCCAAATGTTGGGAAATCTTCGCTTGTGAACGCCATTTTAGGTGAAGAACGGGTCATTGTGAGCGATATTGCAGGAACGACGCGCGATGCGATCGATACGACATTTAAGCGCGACGGCCAAGAATATGTCATTATTGATACAGCAGGGATGCGCAAAAGAGGAAAAGTGTATGAAAGCACAGAAAAATATAGTGTGTTGCGAGCGTTAAAAGCGATTGAGCGCTCCGATGTTGTGCTTGTCGTCATTAACGCAGAAGAAGGAATTATTGAACAAGATAAAAAAATTGCGGGATATGCGCATGAAGCGGGTCGTGGTGTCGTAATCGTTGTGAATAAATGGGACGCGATTGAAAAAGATGAAAAGACGATGAACGAATTTGAGAAAAAAATTCGCGATCATTTCCAATTTCTTGACTATGCGCCTATTGTATTCGTATCAGCAAAAACGAAACAACGATTGCATAAGTTACTTCCAGTCATTCAAATGGTCAGTGAAAATCATGCGATGCGTGTTCAAACGAACGTATTAAATGAAGTGCTAATGGATGCCGTAGCGATGAATCCGACACCAACGCATAACGGACAACGATTAAAAATTTATTACATGACGCAAGTAGCGGTAAAGCCACCAACGTTCGTTGTATTCGTCAACGATCCGGAATTGATGCATTTCTCATACGAACGCTTTTTAGAAAACCGAATTCGCGATACGTTCGGATTTGAAGGAACGCCAATTAAAATTATTGCACGCCCGCGAAATTAAGGGGGGATAACATGGTTACCGTATTAGGTGCAGGTAGTTGGGGCACGGCTTTAGCGATCGTTCTTGCTGATAACGGACATCACGTTCGGCTATGGGGACAACGTCAAGAACAAATGGATGAAATAAATGAAAAACATACGAACGAAAAATATTTGCCAAATATTCATCTTCCTGAGGCGATTGTTGGTTATACCGATCTTGCCCAAGCGCTTGAAGGGGTTGAAACAGTTGTATTAGCCGTTCCGACAAAAGCGATTCGCGAAGTGTTGCAGCGTGTTCGTACGTGCTTGAAACAGCCAATTACAATCGTCTCGGTTAGTAAAGGAATTGAACCGGATACACATAAACGCATTTCAGAAATTATTGAAGAAGAAATGGGCGAACAATTGCAACATGTCGTCGTTTTATCAGGTCCAAGTCATGCAGAGGAAGTGAGTTTACGCCATCCAACGACCGTGACGGTGTCGTCGAAAAACATGGAAGCAGCCGAGCGCATTCAAGATTTATTTATGAACCATCAATATTTTCGCGTATACACAAACCCAGATTTGATTGGGGTAGAAATTGGCGGGGCGTTAAAAAATATTATTGCGCTAGCCGCTGGAATTACGGATGGACTTGGGTATGGGGATAATGCAAAAGCGGCGCTTATGACGCGCGGGCTTGCAGAAATGGCGCGTCTTGGCAGCCGACTAGGGGCAAATCCGCTCACGTTCGCAGGATTGACAGGCATTGGTGATTTAATTGTGACGTGTACAAGCGTCCATTCACGCAACTGGCGTGCGGGCAATTTGCTCGGTAAAGGACATGCGCTTGATGATGTGCTCGCGAATATGGGAATGGTCGTTGAAGGTGTCCGAACGACAAAAGCGGCTTATCAGCTAGCGAAAAAAATGAATGTGGACATGCCGATTACAAATGCACTTTACGATGTTTTGTTTAACGGAAAAGATGTGAAAAGTGCGGTCGATTCGCTCATGGCGCGCGGGAAAACGTCGGAACTTGAAGATTTAGCAAACATTTCGTTATAATTTTCTTTGAAATAGGCATGTGAAGAGAGCTTTGTTATGTATGTTGCATACAATGCTATGAAAACATTCTCAGACTCGAATGGATGGTGCATGTTTAGTCATCGTCTGAAGTAAAGAAGCCCCGCTTTACTTCAGCTTTTTTATGCAGCAATTAAGAGAAAGCGAGGGAGAGGAATGTCACCGGGTCTTTTAAAAATGTGGATTTCGTTAACAGGAATCGGGTTAATGTTTGTTGCTGTATTTTCGATTTATTTTAGTCGATATAAGGTGAAAAATAAGGTGGTAAAAATTGTTTTAGCGACGATTGCATACATAAGTATGATCATCGCTGGCCTTATTATTGTATTTGTCGTATTTAGTGGGCCGGTGCAAGAATAGAAGGATGGATGAATGATGAAAAAATGGATACTTTCTGCAATGATCGTTGTCGTGTCTGTGTTATTATCTGGGTGTTTATACCCGCAAGAGCGGCTAGCGCAAAACCAAATTCCATATAAAGAACAAGTCGAACGTGTTCAACAAGCAGTAAACGAATATAAGCAGGCGACAGGCGGTTTGTTACCTATTAAAACACGGGATATGTCTACGCCTATTTATCAAAAATATCCGATTGATTTCAATTTACTTGTGCCGCGATATATGGCTGAACCGCCAGGTAATGCGTTTGAAAGCGGCGGTGTATATCAATATGTCCTTGTCGATGTAGAAACAAATCCGACGGTCAAATTGCTAGATTTGCGTGCGGCGGAAGCCATTCGCGATTTAAAGTTGCGCATTCGCATGTATCAAGACGCTCACGGTTATCCACCGTTTAAAGATGTTTTGGCTAAAGGTGTGTTTACGCTCGATTATAAAAAGCTACGCTTAGATGCTCCTCCTCACGTCGTCAGCCCTTTTTCAGGAAAAAATCTTCCGCTCATTATTGACGGCAAGGGAGAAATTTATATTGACTACCGTATCGACTTGTATGAAAAACTGCAATCGGAAGCGCATCACTATCGCTATGGAGATGATATTCGCGACTTGCTTGTCAAGCATTCGCTTTTTGTCCCTGCTTATTCCCTTCCCTACACGATTGATGAAGAGAAAAAAGAACCTATTTTTCTTGTGAAATAAGTCATGATCCCTTCTCTAAGCAAATACATTTTAGAGAAGGGATTTTTTTAGTCATAAACAATTAGGACAACGACATATGCATATAGTGTCCTCATATGTTTTAAATATAAGGGAGGGAAGGCAGTTGGAAAAGGTCGATCTTTTTAAAGATATTGCCGAACGAACAGGCGGAGATATTTATTTAGGAGTTGTCGGCGCCGTTCGAACAGGCAAATCAACATTCATTAAAAAGTTTATGGAACTTGTTGTCATTCCGAATATTCAAAACGAAGCAGATAAAGCTCGGGCACAAGATGAACTGCCACAAAGCGCAGCCGGAAAAACAATTATGACGACAGAGCCGAAGTTTGTTCCGAATCAAGCGGTGAAAGTAAAAGTAGATGATGGATTGGAAGTAAATATTCGCCTCGTTGATTGTGTCGGCTATACAGTACAAGGGGCAAAAGGATTTGAAGATGAAAATGGGCCACGTATGATCCATACACCGTGGTATGAAGAACCAATTCCATTTCAAGAAGCCGCTGAAATCGGTACGCGCAAAGTCATTCAAGAGCATTCGACGATTGGCGTCGTCATTACAACGGATGGCTCGATTGGAGAAATTCCGCGCGAAAACTATGTGGAAGCAGAAGAACGTGTTGTAAATGAATTAAAAGAAGTTGGTAAACCATTTATTATGATTATTAATACCGTGCGTCCACAACACCCTGAAACAGAAACATTGAAGCAACAACTAAGTGAAAAATACGATATTCCAGTATTAGCATTAAGCGTGGAAGGAATGCGTGAAGCGGATGTGTATCAAGTGCTTCGTGAAGCGTTGTATGAATTCCCGGTGTTAGAGGTGAATGTCAATTTACCGAACTGGGTCATGGTTTTGCGCGAGAACCATTGGTTGCGTGAAAGCTATCAAGAAGCGGTGCGCGATACAGTAAAAGATATTAAGCGTTTGCGTGATGTAGATCGCGTCGTTCAACAATTTAGTGAGTACGATTTTATTGATGAAGCTCGCTTGGCTGGCATTGAAATGGGGCAAGGCATCGCAGAAATTGATTTATATGCCCCAGACGAATTGTACGATCAAATTTTAAAAGAAGTCGTTGGCGTAGAAATTCGTGGGAAAGATCATTTGTTGCAATTAATGCAAGATTTTGCTTATGCGAAGGCGGAATACGACCAAATTGCTGATGCGCTCCGCATGGTGAAACAAACGGGTTATGGCATTGCTGCTCCATCGCTTTCTGATATGAGTTTAGATGAACCGGAAATTATTCGCCAAGGATCACGTTTTGGTGTGCGCTTAAAAGCGGTAGCACCGTCCATTCATATGATTAAAGTCGATGTCGAATCGGAGTTTGCACCGATCATCGGAACAGAAAAACAAAGCGAAGAACTCGTCCGCTACTTAATGCAAGATTTTGAGGATGATCCGCTTTCTATTTGGAACTCAGATATATTTGGCCGCTCGCTCAGCTCGATCGTTCGTGAAGGCATTCAAGCAAAGCTTGCTCTCATGCCTGAAAATGCGCGTTATAAATTAAAAGAGACGTTAGAGCGCATCATTAATGAAGGATCCGGTGGACTCATTGCCATCATCTTATAAAAAGACTCCATTTGGGGTCTTTTTTGCTTTTAAACGAAAATTTTCTCTTGCAGTGAAAAAGAGCAATATGATAATCTTTATTCAGAAAATGTTAGGCTCCTTGGAGAATAATAGGCAAATTGCATGATTTTGCTGAAAAAATGTTGAATTATGAGCAAGAATCAGTTAATATAAGGCATGTTAATGTATAGAAACAATAGAAAGTGTAAACAACTGAAAGTAATGTATAATACATACGCTTTGGGAGGAGGTGAATGGCATGAACAAAACGGAATTAATTAATGCGGTAGCTGAAGCAAGCGGTCTTTCTAAAAAGGATGCATCTAAAGCAGTTGATGCTGTTTTTGACGCGATTACAGAAGCGCTTAAAAACGGTGATAAAGTGCAATTAATCGGTTTTGGTAACTTCGAAGTGCGTGAGCGTGCGGCGCGCAAAGGACGCAACCCGCAAACAGGAGAAGAAATCGAGATTGCTGCAAGTAAAGTTCCTGCTTTCAAACCTGGGAAAGCGTTAAAAGATGCTGTAAAGTAAGAAATTACATACAGCCAAGAGGTAGCCGGTTGCGAGCTACCTCTTCTTTTTTGCCTTTTTTCATCTTTATATGCTAGAATCGGATTACGTGAAGTTGAATGCTAGGAGGATGCAACAAATGAATGTAGAACAAATCGAACAGGCTGTCCGCTTAATTTTAGAAGCAATTGGAGAAGATCCGAATCGCGAAGGGTTGCTCGATACACCGAAGCGAGTGGCGAAAATGTATGCGGAAGTGTTTTCAGGTTTGAGTGAAGATCCAAAAATACATTTGCAAACGGTGTTTAGTGAAGATCATGAAGAGCTTGTCCTCGTTAAAGATATTCCGTTTTATTCGATGTGTGAACATCATCTCGTTCCGTTTTTCGGCGTGGCTCATGTCGCATACATTCCGCGTGGCGGAAAAGTGACAGGGTTAAGCAAACTCGCACGAGCAGTCGAAACAGTGGCGCGCCGTCCGCAGTTACAAGAACGAATTACGGCAACGGTAGCCGATGCGATTATGGAGACGCTCGAGCCGCATGGAGTGATGGTTGTTGTTGAGGCAGAACATATGTGCATGACGATGCGCGGCGTGAAAAAACCGGGAGCGAAAACGGTCACAACGGCGGTTCGTGGAACGCTTGCAACAGACGAGAAAGCACGTGCTGAAATATTAGCGCTTATTAAGTAGGAGGGATCATGATGCAAGGAGATTATGTCGTCATTAAAGCGTTAGAGGACGGAGTGAACGTCATTGGATTAACGCGCGGTTCAGATACGCGTTTCCATCACTCAGAAAAGCTTGATCAAGGAGAAGTGCTTATTGCCCAATTTACAGAGCATACATCAGCAATTAAAGTGCGCGGAAAAGCGCTTATTCAAACGCAGCACGGCGAAATTCAATCCGATGCGAAAAATCATCGTTAACGTAAAGGTAGTTTATGATATAATAAAGTTTGAGTTTTTGGGAAGCAAGGGTGATGAGTCATGGATATGCAACAGCAAATGGAACAAGTACGAACGCGCATTCAACGGGCAATTGCCCATTCGTATGTCGATCGCTATATACAGCCACGCATCCTAGATGAAGATCGCATATCGTTTGCTCTTTCTATGCTACGTTCGGCTCAAGTGGACGCAAACATCGCACTCGATTATGTGTTTGCCATGATGCTCATTCAGCTCGCCCTTGACACCCATGATGAAATAGATGAGCAACAAACGATGCAACAAAAGCAATTAACAGTGCTAGCAGGAGATTTGTATAGCGGATTGTATTACGAGTTTTTAGCGCGACGGCATGACATTTCACTCATTCGTCGCTTTGCTGAAGCGATTAAAGAGATCAATATACAAAAAATTCGTTTACAGCAACTATCCTTGGATGATCTTGAGCGTTTTCATTGCATCGGTGTCATTGAGTCCGCCTTGCTTTGTAAGCTTGCCGAGCATGTTCATGCAGACGAATGGGGAGAAGTAGCGTATTACGTGTTCTCGCTGAAACGCGTTCATCGTGATGGAGCAAAATCGAAAGCATCGATAGATTATATTGACTACTGTAAGCGGAAATTGCGAGATCTTCTTCCGCTTCATATACACGAAGAGGTAAAAGAGCGGTTTTCTCATCTCCTCGCTTGATTTCAGTTGAAAGAAGGGGATTTTTATGCAACAGTCGAAAGAAGAACGTGTTCATCGCGTATTCGAAAAAATTTCAGATCATTATGATCGCATGAACTCAGTCATTAGCTTTAAACGTCATGTCGCATGGCGAAAAGATACGATGAGACGAATGAATGTACAAAAGGGAGCGAAAGCGCTCGATGTATGTTGTGGAACAGCAGATTGGACGATTGCATTGGCGGAAGCGGTCGGACCGAGCGGGGAAGTGTACGGGCTTGATTTTAGTCGCAATATGCTAAAAGTAGGGGAAGAAAAAGTAAAAGAGCGTGGGTTTCAACATGTGACGCTCGTGCACGGAAATGCGATGAACTTACCGTTTCCTGACAACACGTTCGACTATGTGACGATTGGTTTCGGATTGCGTAACGTTCCCGACTATATGACCGTATTAAAAGAAATGTATCGCGTAGCAAAGCCAGGTGGAAAAGTCGTTTGTTTAGAAACGTCACAGCCAACGCTCATCGGTTTTCGACAACTGTACTATGCGTATTTTCGTTACATCATGCCTTTTTTCGGGAAAATTTTCGCGAAAAGTTATGAAGAATACTCATGGTTGCAAGAGTCGGCACGTGAATTTCCGGGAATGGACGAGCTAGCAGACATGTTTCGTCAAGCCGGTTTCGTGCGCGTACAAGTGAAACCGTATACGTTCGGAGTGGCAGCGATGCATCTCGGATATAAACCTGATGGACGTTAAGGTGAATAGTGATGAAGCTAAAAGCGATGTATTCGTTTTTAAATGGGGATTTAAACCGAATTGAAGAACAATTAAAAACAACGGTGCAAACGTCCGACCCGCTCGTCAATGAAGCATCGTTGCATTTGCTTGAGGCGGGCGGAAAGCGCATTCGTCCAGTTTTTGTTTTACTTGGTGGGCAATTTGGCACATATCATTTTGAGAAAATGAAACGGGTAGCTGTTGCTCTTGAACTCATTCATATGGCTTCCCTTGTCCATGACGATGTCATTGATGGCGCGATGTTACGACGTGGAAAAGAGACGATTCAAGCGAAATGGGGCGACCAATTTGCGATGTACATTGGCGATTATTTGTTCGCTCGAGCGCTTGAACAAATGTGTGAAATTGATGATCCAGTTGCCCACCATATTTTAGCGAAAACAATTGTCGAAGTATGTCGTGGGGAAATTGAACAAATTAGCGACAAATATCGCTTTGACCAAAATTTACGTCGCTATTTACAACGGATCAAAAGAAAAACAGCTTTACTTATTGCGGCAAGCTGTCAGCTTGGTGCCGTCGTTGCAGGGGCGCCTGAAGCGGTTCATAAAAAGTTGTATTGGTTTGGCTATTACGTTGGAATGTCTTTTCAAATTACAGACGATATTCTTGATTTTATCGGAACAGAAAAACAACTCGGCAAGCCAGCAGGTAGCGATTTATCGCAAGGAAATGTGACGCTTCCTGTTTTGTATGCGATGAAGGAACAGACGTTAAAAGAACAAATTATAAAAGTAAACGAACATACAACAAGTCATGAAATGGCGCACGTGATTGATGGCATTAAGCGAACAAACGCCATTGAAAAATCATATGAGCTCGGAGATCGCTATTTACAAAAAGCGCTTCACACATTACAAAAGCTGCCGCGCAACCGTGCTTGGACGGCACTTTACAACATTGCGAAATATATCGGAAAACGGAAATATTAGACGGATGAAAAGAAAAAATTAAATCGTTTTCATGGCGAATATTGCTAATTTGCATACAAGATGGTATAATTGCGGAGGAGTGAATTCCAATACATAACGTATCAGGGGTGGAGAATTCGTCATGGAAAGAACATTTCTAATGGTCAAACCAGATGGGGTACAACGCGGTGTCATTGGTGACATCGTTGCGCGTTTTGAACGCAAAGGTTTTCAGCTTGTAGGCGCAAAGCTCATGCAAGTATCGCGCGAGCTTGCTGAACAACATTACGCAGAGCATAAAGAGCGCCCATTTTTTGGTGAACTTGTTGAATTTATTACGTCCGGTCCAGTGTTTGCGATGGTATGGGAAGGAGAAAACGTCATCGCTACAGCTCGTCAAATGATGGGGAAAACAAATCCGCAAGAAGCGTTGCCTGGGACGATTCGTGGCGATTTCGGTTTAACGGTCGGAAAAAATATTATTCACGGTTCCGACTCAAAGGAAAGTGCAGCGCGCGAAATTCAACTATTTTTTAAAGAAGAAGAGCTCGTTTCTTACAGCAAGCTTATGAACGAGTGGATATATTAAAAAAATAAAGGTAGGCATATGCCTATCTTTATTTTTTTATTTCTGTTTTTTCACATTTTCGTTATACTGTATTTATGAAAGAAAAGGAAGAGGAGTTTTTTGTATGAGTGATTATCAACAATTTATTGCAAACGTGAAACGAAAAACGGGCATTGATTTAGCTCTGTATAAAGAAGCGCAAATGAAACGGCGCTTAACTTCTCTGTACGAAAAAAAAGGGTTTAAAAATTTTGATGAATTTTTTCGAGCGATGAATCATGATCAAGCGTTGTTCCATGAATTTTTGGATCGCATGACGATTAATGTATCTGAATTTTTCCGCAATGCGAAACGATGGGAAGTGCTTGAAAAAAAGATTATTCCAAAACTTCTTGAAAAAAACAAGCGATTAAAAGTATGGAGCGCTGCCTGCTCGACAGGAGAAGAGCCGTATACGTTAGCCATCATTTTGTCCAAATTTATGCCGCTATCGCAAGTAAGTGTGCTAGCTACTGATATTGATGATAACGCAATGGCTCGGGCGAAGCTCGGCATTTATATGGAACGTTCTCTTCAAGAAGTGCCAGAAGATGTAAAGAAAAAATTTTTTGTCAAAGAAGGATCTCATTACAAAATTATTGATGATATTAAACGAACGGTCACATTTAAAAAACATAATTTGCTTGCCGATCCATTTGATACGAATTTCGACTTAATCGTTTGCCGCAACGTACTCATTTACTTTACAGAAGAAGCAAAGCATGAATTGTATTTGAAATTTAATGGCGCTCTTCGTTCTGGCGGAATATTTTTCGTCGGTAGCACGGAGCAAATTTTTAATCCGGCAGCATACGGTTTTGAAGTGGAAGATACATTTTTTTATCGAAAAATGTAGCCGCGGCCGAACTCGGTCGCTTTCTGTGTAATTAAGGGGTTACGTCTGTAGAAAAAATGTGCTATATTCATACATAATCGCTTTAAAGAGATGAAGGGAGAGAGGAAATTGCGGTACTTAACAGCCGGTGAGTCTCACGGTCCACAACTCACAACAATTATTGAAGGTGTTCCAGCAGGATTGACGCTTTTAGCAGAGCATATTAACGAAGATTTAGCGCGTCGGCAAAAAGGATACGGTCGCGGGCGACGCATGCAAATTGAAAAAGACGAAGTGAAAATTTTAAGCGGAGTGCGACACGGGAAAACGCTCGGTTCTCCGATTACACTTGTCGTGGAAAATCGTGATTGGAAACATTGGACGAACATTATGGGCATTGAACCGTTAGCTGACGATACGGAAGAAGTGAAAAGAAAAGTGACGCGGCCTCGTCCAGGGCATGCAGACTTAAATGGGGCGATGAAATACGGCCACCGCGATATGCGCAATGTGTTAGAGCGCTCTTCTGCGCGTGAAACGACCGTGCGCGTCGCTGCTGGTGCGGTAGCGAAACGAATTTTGTCGGAGCTAGGCATTCGTATCGCAAGCCATGTCGTTGAAATTGGAGGAGTCAAGGCGGAACATACCGCTTATACATCGCTTGAAGAGTTGCAACGCGTGACAGAGCAATCTCCTGTTCGCTGCTTTGATGCAGAAGCGGAAAAAAAGATGATGGCGGCCATTGATGAAGCGAAAGAAAAAGGTGATTCGATCGGTGGAATTGTCGAAGTCATTGTGGAAGGTGTTCCGGTCGGCGTTGGAAGCTACGTCCATTATGATCGCAAGTTAGATGCAAAAATTGCCGCAGCTATTGTAAGCATTAATGCGTTTAAAGGAGTTGAGTTTGGCATCGGCTTTGAAGCGGCACGCCGCTTCGGAAGTGAAGTGCATGACGAAATTATATGGAGCAAAGAAACGGGATATACGCGAAAAACGAATCGACTTGGCGGATTTGAAGGTGGAATGACGACAGGGATGCCAATCGTTGTGCGCGGTGTGATGAAGCCGATTCCGACATTATATAAACCGCTTATGAGTGTCGATATTGAAACGAAAGAACCGTTTGCCGCAAGCATTGAACGTTCAGACAGTTGCGCTGTTCCGGCCGCAAGCGTTGTCGCTGAAGCAGTAGTGGCGTGGGAAATTGCCGCTGCCATTGTCGAACAGTTTGGACAAGATCGCATGGATCTTATTATTCAAAATGTCGAAAACATGCGTCGGTACGCAAAGGAGTTTTAATGATGAAACGCATTCACATCGCTACGCCGTCGAAACGATATGAAGTCGTCATTGGGAATGAATTATTGCACATGATTGATCGGATGATTGATCGCGTTTGCCCGCATGTGACAGCTGTGCTCATCATTACAGATGAAACGGTCGCTTCGCTTTATTTAGCTGATGTGCAACAAGCTCTTCAACAAACATACGATCGCGTGTACGCGCATGTGATTCCAAGCGGAGAAGAGGCGAAGTCGTTTGAACAATTTTATGCTTGTCATACCGCAGCGTTAACAAACCATTTAGATCGTGATTCATTAATTGTTGCCCTCGGCGGAGGGGTCGTTGGAGATTTAGCTGGTTTTGTCGCAGCGACATATATGCGAGGCATTCGGTTTGTTCAAGTGCCGACGACATTGCTCGCACATGATAGTGCTGTGGGCGGAAAGACAGCGATTAACCATCCACTTGGAAAAAATATGATTGGCGCTTTTTATCAGCCTGAACTCGTCATCTATGACATTTCCTTGCTTTATACACTACCAGAACGAGAAATGCGGTCGGGTTTTGCAGAAATTATTAAACACGCTTTAATATACGATCGCGCTTTTTTTGGCTGGTTACAAGCAAATGTACAAAAGTTAGATGATTTACATGGCGAACGATTACAATATGCGATTCAAAAAGGAATTGAAATTAAAGCGGCCGTTGTCTCACAAGATGAGAAAGAGCACGGGGTTCGCGCCCATTTGAACTTCGGTCATACGCTTGGTCATGCGCTAGAAAGCGAGCTCGGGTACGGAGTGATGACGCATGGAGATGCGGTTGCCATCGGTATGTTATTTGCCATTTTTGTTAGTGAACGTTTTTACAACCAACCGCTTTTTTATTCGTCGTTTCGGACGTTATTTCATCATTATGGATTTCCGACTTCGCTTCCATCACACGTATCGCCTGAACGTTTGCTTGAAAAAATGAAAAAAGATAAAAAGGCCAAAGAACAAACGGTGCGCATGGTGTTAATGAAAGAGATCGGCACTGTATGTGTAGAACGGATAAGCGATGAACAATTGTTGCAATGGTTATACGCGTTTGCCGAAGAAGGAGGGGAAACATGTGATTCGAGCGATTCGCGGGGCAACGACTGTGAGCAATAACGACGAACGAGAGATTGTCGACGAAACGAAACGATTGTTAATAGAAATGATCCGCCAAAACGATGTGAACGCAGAAGACGTTGTATCGGTACTCATTTCGATGACCGATGATTTAAACGCCACGTTTCCAGCGAAAGCGTTGCGTCATCTCGATGGATGGACGTATGTTCCAGTGATGTGTATGCGCGAAATTAACGTTCCGCATGCATTACCGAAATGTATTCGTGTCATGATGACTGTACATACGAAGCGAGCGCAGCAAGATATTCATCACGTATATTTACGCGATGCTATCCAGCTTCGGCCGGATCTACAGTTGACAAAAAAGTCAGACATATAATATGATGGTTTATAAGTTAGCTGAGTAGAGTAAGAGTTGAGTAGAGAATGAGTGAGAGCGGAGCAGAGGATCGTTCAGGTACGTATGCCTAAAGACTGCCCGTCTTTAGGCTTTTTGTTTCCTCTTTGTTCCCCCTCATGTTCATTCTCCAAGAAAGGAGAACGATCATGAATATATCTACATTTTTGCAGGCAGCTTCCCAATTTCGGACGATTCCGATTGTGCGTCGTTTTTTCGCTGACACACTTCAACCGATCCAACTTTTTATGGCTTTACGCGATGAGGCAGCCTTTTTGCTTGAAAGTGGAGACGACATGTCGCCTTGGTCCCGCTATTCATTCATCGGCATTCGGCCGTTCATGTCCATCGAAAGCGATGATGGCAAACAATTTTTTGTAAAAGAACAACAAGTGTTAGCGTGCACCGAGACGATTCAAGAGGCGTTTGCTATTATGCAGCAATATCTTCACGTTCAACTGTTATCATTAGACGTCCCGTTTCGCGGGGGAGCTGTTGGTTATATTAGCTACGATTTCATTTCTTCTATTGAAAAAGTTCCTTATCATGCATATAACGATTTACAAATGAAAATCGTCCATTTCGTCGTTTGTGAATCACTTTTTGCGTTTGACCATGTAAAAAAAGAATTGTTGCTTATCCATTATGTGCGTGTACAAGAAACAGATGACGAGGCAAAGCGAGTAGAAAAGTATGAAGCCGCATGTCGAACAATCGATGAGCTGGCGCGCAAAATGGTTCACGGCTGCGATGAACAAGCACATATGATGTTCGATCGAAATATTTCGGTTTCGTTTGATCGTGTTCATTCGAATATGGATCGACAAACGTTTTATGAAGCGGTGGAAAGCATTCAATCATACATTGCAAGCGGAGATGTGTTTCAAACGGTTTTGTCGCAACGATTTGCGATCGAAACGCCCATTGATGGCATTGAGCTATATCGATTATTGCGCCTATTAAACCCATCGCCGTATTTATTTTATTTAACATTCGGTGAAGAACAAATTGTCGGCAGTTCTCCAGAAAAGCTTATCCAAGTACGAAATCGGGAACTTGAGATCGATCCGATCGCTGGCACGCGTCGTCGTGGAAAAGATGAACGGGAAGATCGTGCGCTTATGAATGAGTTGCTTCATGACCCGAAAGAACGAGCGGAACATTATATGCTTGTCGATCTTGCCCGCAATGATATTGGTCGCGTCGCTATGTATGGGACAGTTCGTACACCCCAATTTATGCAAGTAGGGAAGTTTTCGCACGTCATGCATTTAATTTCAAAAGTAACTGGGATTCTTCGCGACGGCGTTCATCCGCTTGATGCGTTGATCGCTGCTTTTCCTGCTGGAACGGTAAGCGGGGCACCGAAAATTCGCGCGATGCAAATTATTCAAGAGTTAGAACCGACGGCACGCAACATATATGCAGGGGCGATTGCATATATCGGCTTTGACGGCAATATTGACTCGTGTATCGCCATTCGGACGGCGGTGTTAAAAAATAAAGTAGCATACGTGCAAGCAGGGGCGGGAGTCGTTGCCGATTCATTGCCTGAACTAGAATGGAAAGAAACGAGAAATAAAGCGAGCGCTTTAATTCATGCTATTCAGCTTGCAGAGCACGTATTTAAAGGGGGAGAACAACGTGTTTGAACAGTTGCTGCATAAATGCGCTAGACGCGAAACGTTGACGGAGCATGAGGCGTATGAAGCGATGCATGCGATGATGAGCGGGGAAGTGGATGAAAAGCAAGTGGCAGCTTTTTTAGCTTTATTACGGTTTCGCGGTGAAACGGTCGATGAGCTCGTCGGTTTTATTCTGGCGATGCGTGAACGAATGAGGACCGTTTCCCTTGGGGAATCGGTGATCGATACGTGTGGCACAGGCGGAGACGGAAAAGGGACGTTTAACATTTCGACAGCCGTCGCTTTGCTTGTTGCTTCGCTCGATGTCGCAGTTGCAAAGCATGGGAATCGGGCAGTTTCATCGAAGAGTGGAAGCGCAAATGTCATTGAACATTTTCACATTCCGATGCCGAAAACGGAAGAAGAAGCACAAAAAGCATTGCGTACACATCGACTCGTCTTTTTATTTGCTCCATTTTATCACGAAGCGATGAAGCACGTTGCCCCTGTTCGCCAAAGTTTAAAAATGCGAACGGTGTTTAATTTACTTGGACCGCTCGTGAATCCGGCTCAACCGAAACGACAAGTGATTGGTGTACATGATGAAAAAGATGCGCGAAAAATGGCGGAAGCGTTGCGGCGAATCGGAACTGAACATGCCGTATTCGTTACAAGTCGCGATGGTTTAGACGAATGTAGCATTGCTGCGGAAACAAAACTCATTGAACTAAAACACGGACATATCATTGAACGCATCATCGCTCCAGAACATGTAGGCTTACCGCGCGGGCGGTTGTCCGACATATGTGTTCATAGTGTAGATGAAAGTGCACAACTCATTGAACGCGTGTTTGCAAACTGCGCGAATGAAAGTGCAACTCATGTTGTTTTACTAAATGCGGGTGTTGCTCTATATGTTTCTGGTGTCGTGTCGAATATTTCAGATGGAGTAAATATGGCAAAACGTGCGATTGAGAACGGCAATGCATATGCGTATTTACAAAGATTAAGAGGTGAACTGTATGCTTGAAACGATTTTGCAAACGAAAAGAGAAGAAGTGGCATCATTACAATTACCAGAGCCGTGCGAACGACTTTCTCATCGCTCGTTTTATGACGCATTAGCAAAGCCCCGTCGCTTTTTAGGGTTAATTGCGGAAGTGAAAAAAGCATCGCCGTCAAAAGGAGTTATTCGACAACATATGGATGTCGTTGACATTGCATGCGCATATGAACAAGCAGGTGCGGATGCTGTGTCTGTATTAACAGATGAACGATATTTTGCTGGTCATCGTTCGTACGTCACGCAGGTGAAAAAACATATTCAAATACCGGTTTTACGTAAAGACTTTATTATTGATCGCAAACAGCTTGTTGAAAGTGTTCGCATTGGTGCAGATGCGATTTTGCTCATCGGCGAAGCGCTCGATCCAAGTTTTTTACACGAATTATATGAAGAAGCGCACGAAATGGGATTGCACTGTTTAGTGGAAGTGCATGCTCCAAACACGGTAGAGGCCATTTTAAAACGGTTCACACCGAAAGTGATCGGCATTAATAACCGCGATTTAATGACGTTTCACACATCGCTTCATGTAACAAAACAAATCGTTCCGCTATTGCCACATTGCATCATTGTTAGTGAAAGCGGCATTCACACATACGATGACGTGCAAACCGTACAACAAGCAGGTGCGCATGCGATGCTCGTTGGCGAGGCGCTCATGCGCAAGCCAGATGTTCATGCGGCTGTTTATGAATTGTTTGGAGAGCGTTGTGTATGACGGCTTTAAAATATTGTGGCAACCGCTCATTGCAAGATGTGCAACTTGTTGCAAAAAGCGAAGCAGACTATATCGGATTCGTGTTTGCTGAAAGTAAGCGGAAGGTCGAACCGCAACGTGTAAAACGGTGGCTATCCGCTGTTCAAATGGAAGCGAAGCAAATTGTTGGCGTCTTCGTTCATCCAACAATCACGTCTGTCGCCTCCGTTCTTGAGCACGTTCCTTTATCGATCATTCAATGTCATGGGATGGAGACGACGCAAACGGTAAAGCAATTAAAAGAAACGTTCCAACTTCCTGTTTGGAAAGTGATTCATCATGCCCCAGAGGCGTGGACATATATGCGCATTTGGAAAGGAATAGCCGACGGTTTTGTTATTGATAGCGGCCGAAAAGGAGCATGGGGTGGAACGGGTATCTCGTTTGATTGGAGTGTTGTACCTTATTACATGGAAGAAGCGAATCGCCAAGGTGTGCCTTGTTTCATCGCAGGGGGAATTACGCCGGATAACGTTGAACGATTGTTGGCGTACGAGCCGTTCGGTATAGACATTAGTAGCGGAATTGAAGAAAATGAGCGGAAAAGTGAGCAAAAAATAAAAACAATCGAACAGAAGGTGAAAATATGTTGACATTACCAAATGAACGCGGTCGTTTTGGCATGTTTGGTGGAAAATTTGTGCCTGAAACATTAATGCGTCCGTTAGCTGACATCGAACAACAACTGCATGAAGCGTTAGCTGATCCTTCGTTTCACGCTGAATATATGCGCCATTTGTATGAATATTCGGGCCGACCGACCGCTTTAACGTTTGCAAAAAACTTGACAGAACGATTAGGCGGGGCGAAAATGTACTTTAAACGTGAAGACTTAAACCATACAGGTGCCCATAAAATTAACAATGCCATTGGGCAGGCGTTGTTAGCGAGACGAATGGGAAAAAGAAAAATTATTGCTGAAACAGGGGCAGGGCAACATGGAGTAGCTGCGGCGACCGTTGCCGCTCGTTTTGGCATGGAATGCAAAGTATTTATGGGCGAAGAAGATGTGAAACGACAAGCATTAAACGTCTTTCGCATGAAATTGCTTGGTGCGCAAGTCATTCCAGTGACAAGTGGCAATCGTACGTTAAAAGATGCGACAAATGAAGCCATTCGTTATTGGGTCGAGCATTGTGATGATCATTTTTACATGATTGGATCTGTCGTTGGACCTCATCCGTATCCAATGATGGTACGCGAATTTCAACGCATTATTGGTGAAGAAGCGCGCGAACAAATGTTAAAAGCAGAAGGAAAACTTCCTCATACAATTATCGCTTGTGTTGGCGGTGGCAGCAATGCGATCGGCATGTTTCATCCATTTTTAGACGATGACGTGGAATGTATTGGTGTTGAAGCGGCTGGAAAAGGTGTGCATACAACGGAACACGCCGCCACAATCACAAAAGGAACAAAAGGCGTCATTCATGGCTCGCTCACATACGTATTGCAAGATGAGCACGGTCAAATTACGGAACCGTATTCGATTTCAGCCGGTTTAGATTATCCCGGTGTCGGACCGGAGCACGCGTATTTAGCTGCAATTGGTCGTGTCCGCTATGAAAGTGTCACAGATGAAGAAGCGATCGCTGCCCTTCAAATGACAGCCGAAATGGAAGGGATCATCCCAGCTATCGAGTCAGCACACGCGCTCGCCAAAGCGTTTCAAATCGCCCCCCTTCGCCCATCGAATGAAATTATTCTCGTTTGTTTATCAGGAAGAGGGGATAAAGATGTGCAGACAGTAATGAATTATTTGGAAGGGGCTGAACAGGAATGAAACATTTTATTCCATTTATCGTGGCGGGCGATCCGTGTGAAGAAGTGACGGTTGATTTAGCGATCGCTCTTGAGCAGACAGGGGCAACGATATTAGAGCTTGGCGTTCCTTATTCTGATCCGCTTGCAGACGGACCGATTATTCAACGAGCAGCGAGTCGGGCGTTGAATAATGGCATGACGTTAACAAAAGCGCTTACTCTCATCGGTCAAATGCGAAAAAAAGGTGTAAAAATTCCGATTATTGTCTTTACGTATTATAATCCTGTGTTACAATTAGGAGAAGAACGCTTTTTTGCTTTAGCGCAACAAAATGGTGCGAGCGGCGTGCTCATTCCTGATTTGCCATTCGAAGAGAGCGAGCATATGAGAACGTTAGGCGAAACGTACGACATCCCTTATATTTCACTTGTCGCTCCAACGTCTGATGAACGCATTGCGATGATTGCATCTAAAGCACAATCGTTTTTATATTGTGTTTCATCATTAGGCGTCACAGGTGTTCGAGACTCGTTGCCGACAAAATTGCACGAATTTTTGCAACAAGTGAAATCATATAGTCGTGTTCCCGTTGTCGTTGGATTTGGCATTTCGACAGCAGAACAAGTGGAGCGACTTTATCATGTATGTGATGGGATCGTCATCGGCAGCGCCATTGTACAAAAAATTGAACAACTTCAAGACGAATTAAACGATGTGCATACGCGTCAAGAGGCGCTTCGCGTTTTTTCGCAATACGTCGCTTCGCTCATTGAACCATTGAAGATGAGGGTGAGAAAAAATGAAAGTGAAACAACAATTACAACAACTAAAACCGTACCAGCCGGGCAAACCGATTGAAGAAGTGAAACGGGAATATGGACTAGAAACGGTTATTAAGCTTGCATCAAATGAAAATCCGTACGGATGTTCACCGCTTGTTCAGCAAGCGATCACTGCCGAGCTTGTTCATTTGGCGTTGTACCCTGACGGATATAGCCGAGCGCTGCGCGAGGCGCTCGCTAAACATGTTGGCGTCAATGAAAAGCAACTCATTTTTGGAAACGGGTCAGATGAAGTTGTTCAAATCATTTGTCGCGCTTTTTTACAAAAAGGAACGAACACGGTGATGGCTACACCAACGTTCCCACAATATCGCCATAACGCGATCATCGAAGGTGCAGAAGTGCGTGAAATTCCGCTTCGAGACGGACATCATCATTTAGAAGCGATGCTTGAAGCGATCGATGACGATACGCGCGTTGTTTGGATTTGTAGCCCAAACAACCCGACAGGTACGTATGTGAATGACGCTTCTTTGCGTGCATTTTTAGAAAAAGTACCTAAACATGTGCTCGTCGTTGTCGATGAGGCGTATTATGAATACGTGCAAGCGGATGACTATCCAAATACCGTTTCTTTGCTTCAACAATATGAAAATATCATGGTTTTACGCACGTTTTCAAAAGCATACGGATTAGCCGCGCTCCGTATCGGATATGGCATTGGACATGAGCATATGTTACAAGCGATGGAGCCAGCACGTGAACCATTTAATACGTCACGTCTTGCGCAAGTCGCTGCATTAGCCGCATTAAACGATCAAACATTTATTCAACAATGTGTCCAAAAAAATAAACAAGGGTTAAACGAATTTTACTCTTTTTGCGATCAACACGGTTTGCACTACTACAAGTCCGAGGGAAATTTTATTTTAATTGATTTTGGCTTTAGCGGTGATGAAGTGTTTACATATTTGCTTCAGCGTGGCATCATCGTTCGCTCCGGATGCGCTCTCGGTTTTCCGACAGCTGTGCGCATCACAATAGGATCGCCAGAACAAAATGAAATCATTATTCATGCTTTAACGAACATGTTGAAAGAAAGAAGGGAGCGTTTTTGCGGGGAAACATTTTAATTGCTGGCTTAGGTTTGATTGGAGGTTCGATCGCGCTTGCGATGAAGCGCGCACATAACGATGCGAAAATTTTTGGATATGATGTGTCGAGCGAATCGTTGCGTTTAGCGCGTTCGCTCGGTGTCATTGATGAAGCGTTGCCGTCGTTTGCCCATGCTGCTTGTGAGGCGGATGTCATCGTGCTTGCTGCACCTGTTGCCCAAACGGAACAATTGCTTCGCGAATTGGACGATCTTCCTTTACGACCACACGTTATCGTTACAGATGTAGGAAGTACGAAAGAGCGTATCGTTAAACAAGCGATGCCGCTATTAGAAAAGGGGATCGCGTTTATCGGCGGACATCCGATGGCCGGTTCACATAAAAGCGGCGTTGCAGCTGCGCGTGCACATTTGTTCGAAAATGCATTTTATATTTTAACGCCAACAAAACATGTGAAAGAAGAAGACGTTACGCGATTAAAACAGTGGCTTGAGGGAACGAAAGCTCACTTTGTTACATTAACACCGAAAGAGCATGACCGAATTGCTGGAGTCATTAGCCATTTTCCGCATATCATTGCAGCAAGCCTCGTTCATCAAGCACAGCAGTACGAACGGGAAGATGAGCTTGTGAGTCGATTAGCGGCAGGTGGTTTTCGTGATATTACGCGTATTGCTTCTAGCAATCCAGAAATGTGGCGCGATATTTTCATACATAATAAAGAGGAATTGCTACATTTGTTTGATCGTTGGATAGAGGAAATGAAAAAAATTCGTATGTACGTTGCGGACGGTGATAGCGAGCGTCTTTATCAATACTTTCATGAAGCGAAACAGTTTCGTGACGGGCTGCCTGTCCGAACGAAAGGGGCTATTCCTTCCTTTTACGATTTATATGTGGATGTACCAGACTATCCGGGGGTTATTTCTGAAATTACAGGTTATTTAGCAAAAGAGCGCATTAGCATTACAAATATTCGCATTATTGAAACGAGAGAAGATATTTACGGTGTGCTTCGTTTAAGTTTTCAAACAGAAGATGATCGGCAACGCGCGAAACATTGCATTGAAGCGAATACGAACTACGAGACGTACGTTGTGTAAAAGAGGGTGAAATTGTGAATTTAAAAACAAATGTCCATGCATTGCGAGGAGAAATTGCTGTTCCAGGTGATAAGTCTATTTCCCACCGTGCCGTGATGTTTGGAGCATTGGCGAATGGAACGACACGGGTGACAAACTTTTTAACTGGGGAAGATTGTTTAAGCACCATCGATTGTTTTCGGAAAATGGGTGTAGCCATTACGCAACAAGGAAATGAAGTGATCATTGAAGGAAAAGGAATTGATGGTTTCAAAGAACCGACACATATATTAAACGTCGGCAACTCAGGGACAACGACACGTTTATTGTTAGGCATTTTAGCTGCTTGTCCGTTCCATGCTTGTTTAATTGGGGATGATTCGATCGCTAAACGGCCGATGGATCGTGTCACAAAACCGTTAAAACAAATGGGAGCACACATCGATGGAAGGGAACAAGGACGATACACACCGTTAGCGATTCGTGGTGGACAACTCCAGCCAATCACATATCATTCCCCAGTTGCAAGCGCGCAAGTGAAATCGGCCATTTTGCTTGCAGGGTTACATGCGGACGGAACGACGACAGTCATCGAACCACATCAGTCGCGCGATCATACCGAGCGAATGTTGCGTGCATTTGGTGCAGATGTGCGCGTGGATGGATTGAGCGTTTCTATTACAGGACGGCAGACGCTTCGCGCGATCGATATAGAAGTGCCAGGGGATATTTCTTCAGCCGCTTTCTTTTTAGTCGCGGGCGCGATCGTTCCAAACAGCGAAATTACGCTAAAGCATGTCGGAATAAACCCGACGCGCACAGGTATTATTGATGTGTTGAAAGACATGGGAGCAGACGTTTCCATCGAAAATGTTCGCCACGAAGAAAGTGAACCGGTAGCTGACATTACTGTTCGCACATCGACGTTAAAGGCAACCCGTATTGGTGGTGACATCATTCCGCGATTAATTGACGAAATCCCTATCATTGCTCTTTTAGCGACGCAAGCAGAGGGAACGACAGTCATTACAGATGCGAGCGAGTTAAGAGTAAAAGAAACAGATCGCATTGCGACGGTCGTGTCCGAATTGCGCAAACTTGGTGCTCATATCGAGGCGACGGAAGACGGAATGATTATTCATGGGAAAACGCCGCTGCATGCGAGCGATGTTCTTGTCGATAGTTATGGCGACCATCGCATCGGCATGATGTTAGCGATCGCATCGTGCATCACAAAAGGACATGTCACTCTTCAACGTCCGGAAGCGATTGCGGTGTCATATCCGATGTTTTTTGACCATCTCCGCATGCTACAAAGCTGATTCGATCACGGATCAGCTTCTTTTTTTGCATGCTTATTTGTTCGATGGTATGATAAAGCGTGACGATATGAATGATAAGGGTGAGATTGATGGGAAAACTAGATGAAATCGTGCAACTCGTTGAACAAGGTGACGTTGAACGTGCGTTAGCGCTTGCGGAGGAAGTGAAACAAAACGGAAGCGATGAAGAGCGATATATGTTAGCCGATCGATTGTTTGCGTGGGGGTTGTTAGAAGAAGCGGAAGCGCTCGTTCATATGTTGCTTACACGTTACCAAGACGAACGTGAATTGCAACTGTTTTTAGCAGAAATATATACAGAAATGGATAAAGAGGAAGAAGCGCTTGAGTTGTTGATTGATATAGAAGAAGACGATCCGTATTACGTGCGCGCATGCTTGTTAATGGCAGATCTTTATCAAATGCAAGGGTTGGATGAAGTAAGTGAGCAAAAACTATTAAAAGCGTACGAAAAAATGCCTGATGAACCACTTGTTCAATTTGCGCTAGCTGAGCTATATTTTACGACCGGTCAATATCAAAAAAGCTTGCCATATTATGAGCAAGTTATGAAGCAAGCAAAAACGATAGCAGGTACAGTGATCGCCCAGCGCATCGCGGAAGCATATAGCTTGCTCGGTGAGTTTGAACAAGCGATGGTTTATTATGAACAAGCATTAAATGAACGTTTCGATGCTCACACATTATTTCAATACGGATTTACGGCATATCAAGCGGAAGCATATAAAACAGCAATTGCCAAACTAAGTGAGTTAAAGGCGCTTGATCGCGAATACGTGCCGCTTTATTTATTTTTAGCAAAATCGTATGAACAAGAAGGAAATATACAACAAAGTTACGAAATAGCAAAAGAAGGGTTAACGATTGATGAATGGAATAAAGAACTGCTTGTATATGCTGGAAAAATTGCATTGAAGCTTGGGAAGCGAGAAGAAGCGATCGGATATATCGAACAAGCGCTTCATATCGATCCAGGCTATTTAGAAGCGTTGTTCATACAGACAAGCCTGCTGTTTCACGAAGAAAGGTACGAAGATGTCGTCCGTATCATTCAACAAGCAATTGATCAAGGTGAATACGATCCGCAATTTGAGTGGGAGCTTGCTAAGGCGAAACAAAAGCTTGAGATATATGATCAGGCATTAAACCATTATGAAGAGGCATATACTTTTTTTAAAGAAGATCCAAACTTTTTATATGATTTTGGCTATTTTTTATTTGAGGAGGGGAGAAGAGATAGGGCGAAGGCTATATTTGAACAACTATTGCGTATCGATCCGACAAACGAAGAGATTGCCCATATGATGTTGCAATTTGAATGAAGATGTCATTCGGATGCAAGGGGGGAAGGGAATGGTTTCTGTTCGGGAGAAAAAAGAGTTTGTTCGCTGGTTTTTGAACAATTATCAATTGAAGCGGCGTGAATGTGTTTGGATTTTAAACTATTTACTTAGCCATGATGCACTGATGGAAAAGGTGCACTTTGTAGAACATGCTGAATATTGTCCGCGTGGCATGATGATGTCCACTCATTGCGTTGATGATGTGCCATTTCGGTTTTATAAGCAAAATGTCGTCACGACGGATGCGGAAAAATCATTTCATGATATTCGTTTAAATCGTGACGAGGATATTTACATTCAGCTCAATTTTCGCGGGGCATTTCATTCACCGCAGTACGTAGCGGTGCTCGAGGAAAATCCGTATATGCCAAAGAAAACGAATAAGCAAGACGAGCAAGTTGCTGAGCATGTACTAGCCGAGGCCATTCATCGCTTTCAACGACAAAAAATTATGCGCCTGATCGATGATGCTCTCGACCGTCAAGATGAAAAAAGGTTTCGTGAGCTGACGGAGCGGCTAAAAACGTTGCGATAACTTTCCTGTTTCGCAACGTTTTCTCGTTTTTATACAAATGTCACAAAATGTTCAAAAAAATACATATGCATTTCGTGTAAGATGGAAACATAAGGAGTGATTTCAATGAAATGGACAGCAAAAGATGTGGACATGTATGAGCAAGCAAAAGAGTATGTTGATACAGCGCTCGTTCCGTGCATACCGATTAGTGTCACAAACATGAAAGCGTTTGCTGAAATGAGCGAGCATACGTTGCTCATTGCAAATGATGTAGAGCGCCAATTTAAAGGGAGGGTGATGCTATTTCCACCGCTAACATACTTTGTACACGAACAAGTGCAATCGCGTGTACTTGAATGGACAAACATGCTTAAAACATTAGGCTTTCAACACATATGTTTTCTTACGTCACACGCCGATGTTGCGGACGAGACGTTCGTTTACGTTCCAGCGCTTCCGCTTGAACATGTCGATGAATCATATAAGCAAAAAGTTGTTCGTCAACAAGTTGAACAAGTGATGGATGCGTTAGTGACAAAATGGACGTTAAAAAATTAGATAGCGTTTACACTATCATTATATTGACCTTGGTGAAAACATGATATATCATTAGGTTGTCCTAGTTTTATATATGTGTTATAACAATTCGTCCGGATGGACTTAACTTCGCATAGAGGGGGGAAAACGATGAGCGAGAAAAAGCATCGCGTGTCAAGACGGCAATTTTTAAACTACACGTTAACAGGTGTAGGCGGATTTATGGCGGCTGGCATTTTATCGCCGATGGTGCGCTTCGCCTTAGATCCGATCTTGAAAGAAGAAGCTGGGCAAGATATGGTTGCCGTTGCGCAAGTGAAAGACATTACAACAGAGCCACAGCGCTTTGACTTTAAAGTAAAAGTAAAAGACGCGTGGTACGAATCAGAAGAGCCAAGATCAGCTTGGGTATTTAAAGATGAAAAAGGGGATATCGTTGCGCTATCGCCAATTTGTAAACATCTTGGCTGTACGGTGAACTGGAACGGCGAAAAAAGCAATCCGAACCGTTTCTTCTGTCCTTGTCACTACGGTTTATATGAAAAGGACGGAACGAACGTGCCAAACACGCCACCACCAGCTCCATTAGACCGTTACGAATACGAAGTAAAAGATGGCACGTTGTATTTAGGGAAAGCGAAACCACGAGGGGAGGCGTAATACATGCTTAATAAGATTTACGATTGGGTTGACGAGCGGCTAGATATTACGCCTTTGTGGCGCGATATCGCAGACCATGAAGTGCCAGAGCACGTAAACCCTGCGCATCACTTTTCTGCGTTTGTTTACTGCTTTGGTGGATTAACATTTTTCGTGACAGTCATCCAAATTTTATCTGGTATGTTTTTAACGATGTATTACGTACCAGATATTAAAAACGCTTGGGAATCTGTTTATTACTTACAAAACGAAGTAGCCTTTGGACAAATTGTGCGCGGCATGCATCACTGGGGAGCCAGTCTCGTCATCGTGATGATGTTTTTACATACGTTGCGCGTATTTTTCCAAGGTGCCTACAAAAAGCCACGTGAATTAAACTGGATCGTTGGCGTACTTATTTTTATGGTCATGATGGGTCTTGGTTTCACAGGCTACTTATTACCTTGGGATATGAAAGCGCTCTTTGCGACAAAAGTAGGATTGCAAATTGCTGAAGCGACACCAGTAATCGGTCCAGCGATTAAAACGTTATTAGCAGGCCATCACGAAATCGTTGGGGCACAAACGTTAACGCGCTTCTTTGCGATTCACGTCTTCTTCTTGCCTGGAGCGTTATTAGGATTAATGGCTGCACACTTCTTAATGATTCGGAAACAAGGAATTTCTGGTCCACTGTAAAATTTAGCATAAGGGAGGGAACGCTATGCATCGCGGAAAAGGGATGAAATTTGTCGGCGACTCACGCGTACCGGCTGTGCGCAAGCCGAACATTCCGAAAGACTATTCCGAATATCCGGGGAAAACGGAAGCGTTTTGGCCGAACTTTTTATTAAAAGAATGGATGGTCGGCTCCGTCTTTTTAATCGGGTTTTTATGTTTAACCGTTGCGCATCCGTCGCCGCTTGAGCGAATTGCGGATCCGACAGATACGAGTTATATTCCGCTTCCAGACTGGTACTTCTTATTCTTATACCAACTATTGAAGTACTCATTTGCATCTGGTCCATATACAGTTGTTGGAGCGATTATTATTCCTGGGCTTGCATTTGGTGCGCTATTGCTTGCGCCGTTTTTAGATCGTGGTCCAGAACGTCGTCCATCGAAGCGTCCAGTTGCTGTCGGGATGATGTTGCTTACGCTTGCTGCAATCATTTTCTTAACATGGGAGTCTGTCGTCACGCACGACTGGGAAGCAGCGGCTGAGCAAGGAAAAATTCGTGCGGAAGTAGACATTGACAAAAATGCAGAAGGATATAAAATTTTAGAAGCAAATACATGTTTAACATGTCACGGTGAAAACTTGCAAGGAGGTCCAGCGGCACCATCGCTCGTTGGCACAGGCTTATCCGCTGAAGAAATTGCGAACATTGCGAAAAACGGTCAAGGTGGCATGCCAGGCGGTATTTTCAAAGGTACAGATGAAGAATTGCAAAAACTTGCAGAGTTTGTAGCCGGTTTAAAAGCAGAATAATTTGTAAAAGCTGACTGAACATCAGTCAGCTTTTTTGTACATGTGGAGGGAAAATAATGGTATACATACGTGAATGGTTGATGCACCGCTCGTTTCTTACATTACTGCTCATTGTCAATATGATCGGTACGATTTACGGGTATATATGGTACGGACCACAATTGTCGGAAACGCCCACCATCTTTCTTCCGTTTGTCCCAGATAGTCCGACAGCGAGCTTATTTTTCGTATTTGTTTTAATAGCATGGCTACGTCATACACATTGGCCGCTGATGGAAGCGCTAGCGGTTGTTACGCTTGTGAAATATGGCATTTGGGCGGTTGTGATGAATATGCTTGTATTTGTTGTGACAGGACAGCTCGGTTGGGCGGGATGGATGCTCGTTATATCGCACGGGGCGATGGCGGTACAAGCATTGTTGTACGCGCCACATTATCGGATGTCGTTCGTTCATGTTGTTGTCGCAGCGATTTGGACATTACATAACGACGTCATCGATTACGTGTTTGGCATGATGCCACAATATCACATGTTAGCGCAATATACGTTACAAATTGGCTATTTTACGTTTTGGCTAAGCATCGTTTCGATTGCTGTGGCTTACCTTTTTTCACTTCGGCGATAAATCATGGTCTATGTCTCTTTTTGCGGTCATATATTCAATAGTAAGATCGTAAGGAGGGACAAGGAGATGCGCATTCGACTCGTCGTGATGTTTATCGTCATTTATTTATTTCCGTATACAGTATATGCAACCGGTCATGAATGGGACAAACTTGATCAAATTTCTGACGAAGCGCTTCAGCTAGCAAAAAATGACCGCTTGCAAGAAGCAAAGCAGTTATTGGAATACTTTGAACAACAATTCACTTTATTTCGTGAAGATATTCATTCGATGGATATCATATATGTGTTAACTGCTACACACGAAGAAGCGTTGAAAGCGGTCACGGCATCGAGTGTACCGATGGAGCAACGAATTAACCAGTTGATGCAATTTCGGCTTGCGGTGGATGCTGTTCACGCCAAACATCAACCGCTTTGGAAAGAGATGAAAAACGCTGTCATGTCCGCGTTTGACAAGATGAAGCAAGCGATGGAGCAAGAAGACGAACAATCGTTTCAACAGGCGTTTCATCAATTTTTACAACGGTATCAACTTATTGAACCGAGCGTGAAAATTAACGCGGATCGTGAACAAGTACAACGTGTATCTGCACATATTTCCCTTTTGGAAGCACCCGCTTTTCGTCAACTGCATGCAACGGAGCGAATGAAAGAGTTACGCCAAATGGAAGAAGATTTGCAAGCTTTGTTTGCGGATGGGAAAAAAGAAACGGCACTCCCTTCACTTTGGTGGGTGATGACGTCGATCGGTGGCATGATCGTTATGACGTTAACGTATGTAGGGTGGCGGAAATACCGCGGTGAAAAAGAACGAAAAATGGTAAGGGATAAACAATAAAAGCGTCCAACGTCGGACGCTTTTATTCATGTAGCGGTTGTTTATTTTCATCTAACGTAAATCCTTCTCCATGCACATCATGCACGTCGCTAATTGCAACGAATGCATATGGATCGACGGACGTAATAATTGATTTTAAACGCGATAATTCGTTTTTTGCTACAACGCAATATAAAACATCGCGCTCGCGTTTTGTGTAAGAGCCGATTCCTTTTAAAATCGTAACCCCTCGTTCCATTTCTGTCATAATTTTTTCGGAAATTAAATCGCTTTTTTCGGAAATAATCGTTGCCCCTTTTGCTGCGTATGCCCCTTCTTGCAAAAAGTCGATGACGCGCGCACCGACAAACACCGCAACGAGCGTATACATTCCTTCACGATAAGGTAAATACGTAAGCAACGAGAGAAAAATGACGCACGAGTCAAATAGAAACATCGTTTTTCCCATACTAATGCCTTTATATTTATAAACGAGCCGAGCAATAATATCGACACCGCCTGTTGTTCCTCCATAGCGGAAAATAATTCCGAGACCGACTCCGATAAACACCCCTGCAAACAACGCAGCTAACGTGAGATCGTTATTTAACGGAATGTGAAATCCGTATCGTTGAAAAATCCAAAGAAAGACAGACAAACTAACCGTTCCGAGAATCGTATAAAAAAACGTCGTTCGTCCGAGCAATTTCCAACCGATAAAAAAGAGAGGAATATTCAATACTAAGTTCGAAATGGAAGGATCGATTCCAAACAAAAAGTATAGGAGAAGGGTAATCCCTGTAAATCCGCCTTCCGCTAATTTATTTTCCATATTGAAATGGACAAGTCCAAACGCAAAAATAGCCGATCCTAGTAAAATAAATGCTACATTTTTTAGCTTCATCGACTTCACCCCTTGAATATGACTGCGTTTTTTATTATAGAGGAATGTCAGCATACCCGTCAAAAACATTTGTCAAATGTCCCACTTTTGGCTAACATGAATGTAAGAGGTGATAGCAATGGAGAAAACGGTGCGGCAACTACAACAAGAAGTCGATGAATACATCGGACAGTTTAAAGAAGGGTATTTTAGTCCGCTGGCGATGCTCGCTCGTTTAACAGAAGAATTGGGTGAGCTCGCTCGTGAAGTCAACCATTACTATGGAGAAAAACCAAAAAAGAAAACGGAACAAGAAAAAACGATTCAAGAAGAACTAGGGGATTTGTTGTTTGTACTTATATGTATGGCCAATTCATTACATATCGATTTACAAGAGGCGCATGATGCGGTCATGCATAAATTTCAAACGCGGGATCGCGATCGTTGGACAAGAAAGGAAGAGGAACGATGATTCGAATTGTCATTGCTGGACCACGTGGACGAATGGGACGAGAAGCTGTTTCTCTCGTTCATCATACAGAACATTTTCAACTCGTGGCAGTTGTAGATCGAATGAATGAAGGAAAAACGTTAGCGGAGCTTGACGGCTTTCCTGCTATTGATGCGCCGATTTTTACCGATTTAGAACGTTGCTTGCAAACGGTGCAAGCGGATGTAGTGATCGACTTAACGACGCCAGAAGTCGGAAAACGTCATACAGAAATCGCATTGCGCTATGGTGTTCGGCCTGTTGTTGGTACGACGGGATTTACAGAAGAGGATATCGCACGGTTAACACAAGTCGCTGAAGAGAAAAAAATAGGTGCAATCATTGCGCCAAACTTTGCGATTGGTGCAATTTTAATGATGAAATTTGCACAAATGGCGGCCAAATATTTTCCTCACGTAGAAATCATTGAACTTCATCACGATCAAAAGCTTGATGCCCCATCAGGGACAGCGTTAAAAACGGCTCAGCTCATTCAACAAGTGCGTTCTTCATTCATGCAAGGGCATCCAGCTGAGAAAGAAACGATTGAAGGTGCTCGAGGTGCACTATATGACGGGATGCGCATTCATAGCGTTCGCTTGCCGGGACTTGTGGCGCATCAAGAAGTTATTTTTGGTGGCGATGGACAAACGCTTACGATTCGTCACGATTCGTTTAATCGCGCATCGTTTATGTCGGGCGTCCGCTTTGCTGTCGAAACAGTCATGAAGCTAGAAACGCTCGTATATGGATTAGAGCATTTAATTGAATAGGGAGGCGAGGACATTGAAAATTGCATTAATTGCGCACGACAAGAAAAAAGAAGACATGGTACAATTTGTGACAGCTTATCAACATGTTTTAGCAGAACATGAGTTATATGCGACAGGTACGACAGGGTTGCGCATTCAAGAAGCGACAGGGCTTTCTGTTCACCGTTTCCAATCTGGCCCGCTTGGCGGCGATCAACAAATAGGTGCGATGATTGCAAATAACGATATGGATATGGTTATTTTTTTTCGCGATCCATTGACAGCTCAACCACATGAGCCAGATGTTAGCGCGCTCATTCGCCTTTGCGACGTGTATGCCATTCCGTTAGCGACGAACATGGGAACAGCTGAGGTGCTCATACACGGTTTAGAGCGCGGCGATTTTGCATGGCGAAATATTGTGAAGAGAGGAAAACAATAATGCATATGTTAGCGTTTGGCGCCCATCCGGACGACGTAGAGATCGGAATGGGTGGGACGATTGCGAAATACGCCCAACAAGGATATGACATCGGCATATGCGATTTGACGCTAGCAGAACTTTCATCGAACGGAACCGTACATACTCGGCAGCAAGAGGCAAAGCGGGCAGCCGACATTCTCGGCGTTCGCACGCGCATACAGCTAAAACTTCCTGATCGCGGATTAACAATCCAAAAGGAGCATATTGATCCGATCGTGACTGTCATTCGTACGTATCGGCCGCGCATCGTATTTGCACCATATTGGGAAGACCGCCATCCCGATCACGGACAATGTGCGAAGTTAGTAGAAGAAGCGGTGTTTTCAGCCGCTATTCGCCGTTGCGGAGAACTGCCCCCTCATCGCGTGCAAGCCGTTTATTTTTATATGATTAACGGATTTCATCGCCCTCATTTTGTCGTTAATATTAGCGATACGATCGACAAAAAATTGGCGAGTTTACGGGCATATGAAAGCCAGTTTGAACGAATGAGCGGTTCAGTTGACACGCCGTTAACAAACGGCTATATTGAAACCGTTGAAAGCCGCGAGCGATTGTTTGGAAAAGAAGTTGGTGTTTCGTTTGCGGAAGGATTTATTTCGAAAAAACCACTTATACTTGCACATGACTTGTTAGGGGAAGAACGATGAAACTGAAAATAGGAATTGTTTGTTATCCGTCAGTCGGCGGCTCTGGAGTCGTTGCGACGGAATTAGGAAAAATGCTTGCCGAACGTGGTCATGATATTCATTTTATTTCTTCAAGCATTCCGTTTCGGCTAAATAAAGTGTATCCAAACATTTATTATCATGAAGTGACAGTTAATCAGTATTCTGTATTCCAATATCCCCCATACGATTTAGCGTTGGCGAGTAAAATCGCAGAAGTGGCGAAGCGGGAACAGCTGGATATCATTCATGCACATTACGCTGTTCCGCACGCCCTTTGCGCTTTTTTAGCAAAACAAATGGTCGGTGACCATTTAAAAATTGTGACGACGCTACACGGGACAGATATTACCGTTCTTGGATACGATCCGTCATTAAGCGACTTAATTAAATTTGGCATTGAACAGTCAGATGTTGTAACGGCGGTATCGAATGCGTTAGCGATTCAAACGTATGAGCTACTTGACGTGCAAAAGCCGATTCAAACGGTGTACAACTTCGTTGATGAACGTGTATACAGCAAACAGCGAAATGATGAACTTCGTCGTCAATACGGCATCGCCCCGCATGAAAAAGTCGTCATTCACGTGTCGAATTTTCGTAAAGTGAAGCGGGTATGCGATGTCGTTCGCACGTTTGCGCTCGTCGTGAAACAAGTTCCTGCCAAATTGCTTCTTGTCGGCGATGGACCAGAAATGACGGTCGTTTGTCGCCTTGTAAAAGAATTAAAACTATGCGATCACGTTCGTTTTTTAGGAAAACAAGAAAACTTAGCGGAGTTATATTCCATGAGCGATGTAAAATTATTATTGTCAGAAAAAGAAAGTTTCGGTCTCGTCTTGCTTGAGGCGATGGCTTGTCGCGTTCCTTGTGTAGGAACGGCGATTGGCGGCATTCCTGAAGTGATTGAAGATGGAACAAACGGCTTTTTATGTGCGCTCGGTGATATAAACGAAGCGGCCCATCACACCGTTCGTTTATTGACGGATGAGGCTCTTCGGGAAACGATGGGACAAAAGGCGTATGAAACGGTGTATGAAAAATTTTATTCTGAACGAATTGTGGCACAATATGAACATATTTATTTTCAACTTAAAGGGGATGAATGATGAACGAACAATTTCGACAGGCGCTTTCTGTCATTGAAACATTAAAACGTCACGGGCATGAAGCGTATTTTGTCGGCGGCGCAGTTCGTGACTATATATTGCAAAGACCAATCGGAGATATTGATATTGCGACATCAGCCCATCCGCAAGAAGTGATGGGCATTTTCCCGAAAACCGTCCCTGTTGGTATTGCTCACGGAACAGTGATGGTCATTGAGCGCGGTATTTCATATGAAGTGACGACATTTCGAAAAGAGGGGCGTTACGAAGATTATCGAAGACCGAAAGACGTCACGTTTGTTCGTTCTCTTTATGAAGATTTGCAGCGGCGGGATTTTACGATGAACGCCATTGCGATGAATGAACACGGCGAGATGATCGATCCGTTTGGCGGAATCGAAGCGTTAAAACAACGCATCATCGAAACGGTTGGCGATGCGACAGAGCGATTTAACGAAGATGCGTTGCGAATGATGCGCGCGCTTCGATTTGTTAGTCAGCTTGGCTTTTCTTTATCGCCAAACACAAAACAAGCGATCATACAATATGGCCATTTATTGCAACATATTGCAGTTGAGCGCATAGCGATTGAATTCGAAAAATTGTTGCTCGGCCCGTTTATGTCTAAAGCGATCGAGCTTTTAAGGGAAACGAATTTATTTTTGTACTTGCCTGAGCTTGCGACGAAAAAAGGAGAGCTTGTTAAACTTGGTGCTTCTTCACTTGTCCCAGCTCATCGCATTGAAGCTTGGACGCGGTTAGCATCTGTCGCCCATTTTCAAAACCAACAATTGAAAAAATGGAAATTGCCAAACCACCTCATTCGCGACGTTTCGATTTGTTTAAAAGCGCTCGAACATATTCGTTCCCTTGCAGATTGGACAATCGATGCACTGTATGAGTACGGGCGGTACATTCCGCATATCGAGCGTACACGCGCAGCGCTTTATGGTGACGAACCGCATGTGTCTCTGTTAATGAAACAGTGGGAAGCGTTGCCGATTCGTGATCGCAAAGAGCTTGCGATCAACGGTCACGATTTGCTTGCGTTATTTGAAAGAAAATCCGGTCCGTGGTTAGCTGAAATGATTGAAAATATGGAGCGTGCCGTACTGCATCGTCAAGTGGAAAACGAGAAAGAGAAGTTAAAGGAGTGGGCGGTGTGCAATCAGAGACGAGAAAACAACTATTGAAACTATTTACGGAAGCAGGCGAGTCATTTTTATCCGGACAAAAAATTAGCGAACAGCTCGGTTGCTCACGAACAGCTGTTTGGAAACATATCGAAGATTTAAGAAAAGAAGGGTTTGAGGTTGAAGCTGTTCGACGGCTCGGCTATCGTCTAAAACAAATGCCTGACAAACTAAACGCGAATGAATTACAACTTGGGTTAAAAACGAAACGTTTTGGCTGGAACGTATACGATCAAGAAAGCGTGCCGTCAACGCAACAATTAGCCCACCAACTTGCGCACGAAGGTGCCGAAGAAGGAACGATTGTCATTGCCGAGGAACAAACGGCAGGAAGAGGACGTTTAAACCGTTCATGGCATTCACCAAAAGGAACGGGCATTTGGATGAGCATCATTTTACGTCCGTCCGTTCCACCACAACAAGCACCCCAGCTGACGCTTTTAGTTGCGGTTGCGGTTGCCCAAGCGATTCAAGAAGTAACAAACATCGTACCGGACATTAAATGGCCAAATGATGTATTAATCAACGGGAAAAAAGTTGTGGGCATTTTAACAGAATTGCAAGCGGACCCCGATCAAGTGCGGGCGGTCATCGTCGGCATTGGCATGAACGTCAATCAAATACAATTTCCGAGTGATATTGCCTCGATTGCGACATCGCTTGCGATCGAAACGGGACGAACGTTTCATCGTCCGAAAATTGTTCAAACGTTATTGCAAAAATTAGAACAGTTATATGAACAATATTTACAACACGGATTTTTACCAATTAAACTGTTATGGGAAGGGTATGCGGTAACGATTGGTCAACAAATTGTAGCGCGTACGCTAAACGGAGCGATTCGCGGTGTTGCACTTGGTATTACAGATTCGGGGACATTAAAAGTACAAACAGAAGACGGAGCGATTCATTACATTTACTCAGCAGACATTGAAACAAAACAGTAGGAAAATTTCGAAATATTTGTTAAAATGAAAGCGGTTGAAATTGGGCAGTATCTTTGTAAGAACTGCACCACGCATGACGATACGTTGAAAATAATTTCTGCCTTGATCCGATGAAGCGGACGGGGACAGAGGGATGGAGCGAAACGAAAAGTCCTTCTTTCTCGATTTTGGCAGAAAGAAGGCTTTTTTTATCCATTTCCTCTGCATATGAGAGGAGGATGTATATGAAAACAAAATTAGACTTTCTTCGCATGAAAAAAAATCACGATCCAATCGTCATGCTGACGGCTTACGATTATCCGTCAGCCAAGCTTGCTGAAGCGGCCGGTGTTGATATGATTTTAGTTGGCGACTCGCTCGGCATGGTCGTATTAGGATACGACTCAACGATCCCTGTAACAGTTGAAGATATGATTCATCATACGAAAGCTGTTCGACGTGGTGCACCAAATACGTTTATTGTCACAGACATGCCTTTTATGTCCTATAGCACGGTAAACGACGCTTTGCGACATGCAAAAGCGATCATGCAACAATCCGGTGCAAATGCCGTGAAAGTTGAAGGGGCAGGTTCCGTATTACAAGTCATTTCTGCTTTAACGGAAATGGGGGTTCCTGTTGTTGCCCATCTCGGCTTAACGCCACAATCGGTCGGTGTATTAGGGGGATATAAAGTGCAAGGAAAAGATGCCGAAAGTGCGAAGCGTCTTTTAGAAGAAGCGAAAGCGTGTGAGCAGGCAGGGGCGATCGCGCTCGTGTTAGAATGTGTGCCGAAACAACTTGGAGAGGCGATCACGGAACAACTAACGATTCCGACGATTGGCATTGGAGCGGGAGTTGGTACTGACGGACAAGTGCTCGTTTATCACGATGTGCTTGGATATGGTGTAGACCGTGTGCCAAAGTTTGTTAAACAATATGCGAACGTTCAACAAACGATACAACAAGCGCTTGCCGAGTATGTTGCTGACGTCAAAACACGCCAATTCCCGAGCGATGAACAATCATTTACGATGAACGAGCAACAATGGATCGCATTGTATGGAGGGAAATAAGGTGGTTATCATCGAAAAAATTGAGCAAATGCAAGCGCATATCATTGCTGAACGACAAAAAGGAAAAACAATCGGTTTTGTACCGACGATGGGTTATTTACATGAAGGGCATGTCGCGTTATTAAAACGAGCACGCCAAGAAAATGACATCGTTGTTTTAAGCATTTTCGTCAATCCGCTCCAATTTGGACCGAATGAAGACTTTGATCGTTATCCGCGCGATTTTGAACGCGATTGTGAAATGGCCAAACAGGCGGGTGTCGACATTGTTTTTTATCCATCCGTCGAAGAAATGTACCCACACGAGCCATCTGTCACGGTAAAAGTGCATGAGCGCGTCGATGTGCTTTGTGGAAAATCGCGCCCAGGTCATTTTGATGGGGTTGCGACGGTTGTGACGAAACTATTTCATATCGTCATGCCACATCGCGCATATTTCGGAATGAAGGATGCACAACAAGTCGCTGTGATCGATGGGCTTATTGGGGATTTTCATTTTCCAATTGAGTTAATTGCCGTTCCGACTGTTCGTGAAGAGGACGGACTTGCTAAAAGTTCGCGCAACGTATATTTAAGCGAACGTGAGCGACAAGAAGCCCCTGCATTATATGCTGCTTTACAAAAAGGAAAAGCATACATCGAAGCCGGGGAACGCAACGTAGAGAAGGTACGACAAGCCATTGTACATCATATCGAACAACATACAAGCGGTGTCATTGATTACGTTGAAATTTATTCGTATCCAGAACTACAGCCGCTTCAAACGTTGCAAGGAAAGATCATTCTTGCGCTCGCTGTGAGGTTTACAAACGCTCGTTTGATTGATAATATCGTTATGAACGTACAATAAGGGGGAAACAACATCATGTTTCGCACATTAATGAACGCTAAAATTCACCGTGCTCGCGTGACGGAAGCGAATTTAAACTATGTTGGTAGCATTACGATTGATGAAGATATTTTAGATGCAGTCGGCATGGTTCCAAATGAAAAAGTGCAAATTGTAAATAACAATAACGGTGCACGATTTGAAACATATATTATTCCAGGCGAAAGAGGGAGCGGTGTATTTTGTTTGAACGGGGCAGCTGCTCGTCTCGTTCAAAAAGACGACGTTATTATCGTCATTTCATATGTGCTCGTACCAGAAGAAAAAGTAGCTTCACACCGTCCAAAAATCGCGATTATGGACGAGCATAATCGCATTAAAGAGCTTATTGTTCAAGAGCCGGCGGCGACCGTTTTATAACGGGAGCCATGCCGCCTCTTTTTATTTGTCATACACATGTGAGGTGGAGAAATATGAATGATCGCTTTGTCGTCGTCGATATTGAAACGACAGGAAATGCCCCTAAAAAAGAAGATCGTATCATTCAAATTGGTTTTGTCGTCATCGAGGGCGGCAAAGTTAGCGAACGCTTTTCAACATTCATTCAACCTGAGCGGGACATTCCGCCATTTATTCAACAATTAACGGGCATTGATGATACGATGGTGCATCATGCTCCTTCGTTTCATCATATTGCACCGCTGCTTGTTGAAAAATGGGAAGGAGCGTATTTTGTTGCGCATAACGTTCATTTTGATTGGGCATTTTTACAAGAGGAATTTATTCGTAGCGGCGTACAACCACCGACATGTCGGCTTTTAGATACGGTAGAGCTCGCACGTTTTCTCATGCCGACACAATCAAGTTATAAGCTTAGCCATTTAGCTGAATCGTTGTCACTTGCGCACGATCGTCCACATCAAGCGGATTACGACGCGGAAGCGACTGCTCAACTTCTTCTGTTTTTACTTCATAAGCTATCTCGTCTACCGCTTGTAACATTAAAGCAATTACGCCGACATAGTCAGCCGTTAAAAAGCGATCTGACCGCTCTGTTCAATCATTTCATTGCTAAAAAAGAACGCACGGTTCAAACAGATGGGTCAGTCGTTGAATATGAAGGAATCGCTTTAAAAGCGTCGTTTTTGCCGAAACGTGAAGACCGTAATGAACATGTTCCTTCTTTTACGCAATGGCTTGCGACAAACCCGTTTATTGCGCCATTTGAATATCGCGACGGGCAACAACAAATGATGATCGATGTAAACGAGATGTTGCAGACGTGTCAACATGCGCTCATTGAAGCAGGAACAGGCGTTGGAAAAACGCTCGCTTATTTGCTTCCTGCAGCGTTTTATGCAGTAACACAACAGCGCCCTGTCGTCATTAGCACACATACGCTCCAGCTGCAAAAACAAATGATTGAAAAAGAATTGCCACGCGTCGCTAAGCTCGTGCCTTTTTCATTTACAACTGCTGTATTAAAAGGAAAACGAAACTATATTAGCGTGCGAAAATTTGCCCGTACGTTAAAACATGTCGATACAAACTACGATATCGCTTTAACAAAATGTCAATTGCTCGTTTGGCTAACGGAAACAGAAACAGGAGATGTGGACGAACTAAACTTGACGGCGGGGGGTTCGCTATTTTGGGAAGATGTGCATAGCGATGAAGCGAACGACGAGTACGATTTTTTTGTGCGGGCGAAAGAAAAGGCGAAACACGCTCATCTGATCATTACAAATCATTCATTCGTTATGCATGATTTAACAGCGGACGACATATTTCTGCCACCATATGAGCAGCTTATTATCGATGAGGCTCATCATTTAGAAGATGTCGCTGCTCATTTTTTCGGACGGCACGTGTCATATGAGTACGTTCGTCTATTATGGACGCGGATGAACGATGTTGCCACGATGCACCAAATGGGTGCACTTCGCTCGCTTCTTGGTGATATAGAATATGAACTAAATCAACTATTTCAATCTCTTCGTCATTACGTACTGCGCCGACAAAAGGGGGACGGTCGCATACGTTACCGTTTCGTTCCTTGGAAAGAGTATGGAAAAGAATGGGATGGAACGATGGAATTGCTTATGCGTATTATGAGCGATGTACAACAACTTTCACATATGATCGATGATGTCCCGAAAGAAGATGTCAAACCTTTTACAACGTTTATAGACATTTTATATACGTTACAACATTTACTAACGAGCGATGATGACGACATCGTGCGCTGGCTAGATGTAGATACAAAAGCGGCAGTCAATGCGGTTACGGTTATTTCACAGCCGCTTGATTTAGCCCAGTTTTTTGCAGATCAACTATTTTCACGTAAGCGAAGCGTCATTTTAACATCGGCTACGTTAACGACAAACAATCGTTTTTCATTCATGATTTCACGGCTTGGTCTCGATGATTTTTATCCGTTTACACGCACCATTCCGTCACCATTTTCATATGAAAAACAAGCAGCGCTTATGGTTCCGACCGATCTGCCGACGTTTCCTTCCGCTACTGTTGAACAATACGCTGAGCAAGCCGCGCAACAAATTATACGCATCGCTAAACATACGAAAGGACGAATGCTCGTATTATTTACGTCGTATGAGCTATTGAAACAAACGTATGCATTTGCTAAACAGCTCAATGATGAACAATCATTTATATTGCTTGCGCAAGGAGTAACCGGAGGCAATGCGGCTAAATTGACACGACATTTTCAACAGTTTGGGCAAGCCATTTTATTTGGGACAAGTAGCTTTTGGGAAGGGGTGGATCTTCCAGGGGATGAAGTGACATGCGTCGTTATCGTTCGTTTACCTTTTGCTCCACCAGACGATCCGGTCATGACGGCAAAAAGCGACTATATTCGTTCAAGAGGAGGCAATCCGTTTTACGATTTGGCATTGCCACAAGCGATTTTACGCTTTAAACAAGGATTCGGGCGATTAATTCGCACAAAAGAAGATCGCGGGATCATTTTCGTTTTAGACCAACGTGTATTAACTGCATCATACAGTAAATATTTTTTGCAGTCTTTGCCACCTATCCGTGTATATCATGCACCGCTTGCGGAACTTTTACAACATGTAAATGAGTGGCTATAATTTTCCCTTCATCGGTGAAAAATAAAAGGGGTAGATGAAGGGAGTGGGCGGTTTTGCAGTGGGCGTTATTATTTTTGCTACTCAATAGTTTAATGCATCCTTCTGCGACAGGAGAGCATATTCAAAAAATTGATATGATGCTTGAAGAAGAAGAAATGGCGATTATTTTTTTGCCGCTTAGTAACGGAGAAGCGACGTTGTTTAAACATGCAAGCGGAAAGACGATATTGTTCAATACAGGTGCTCCACATACAGAACGGGAACTAAAAAGATGGTTTGAACATTTTCATATTACTGAAATTGATGAGCTCATCCTCACGAGCGATGATGAAGAGTATGTAGGGAATGTAGAATGGATTGAACAAACGTACGATCCGAAAATTGTGAATGAATGGGAAGAGCAAAAAGCGTATGAGCCGTTTCCCCATTTTCGTATGCAACCCCTCTATATTGCCCATGGGGATGTGACGATGTCGCTTCAATACGGCCAGCTTCGCCTTTTATATATGGCGCATGCTGATAATGACGTTGAACGAAAATTAATGACGATGCCACTTAGCGACGTAAACATATTGAAAATTGCACACTTTGGTTTATATGATTATCCGCGCACCTCTTTTTTAAAACATGTCGATCCGCAAGTGGCAATCATTTTCAAAAAGCACGGAAGTTGGCCGAATGAACGATTGCTTGAACGGTTGTATGCGGCCTGGATTGATTGCTATGAAACGAGCCGTTTCGGGGTCATTGCTGTGAAATGTAATTTACATGAATATGACGTCATGACGTTTTAAAAAAAGGGCCAACGTTCGGCCCGCGGTGTGTACGATAGGAATTTTTTTATTTCAAATTGACCAATGTAGGAAACCGTTGCTACAATGAAGATGTTTATACACTAAAATTGGTGTGTAGTTGTATTGTTTCCGTTCGCGATGAACGATATAAGTAACAAAATTTGTGCACATGGAGGATCGGGTCGTGGAAAGTAAAATAGAAGTGTTAGCTACTGTAAAAGTGGAATACTCATCAGATTTATACAAAATTGTCGATTGTTTAAATCGGACGTTAAAAGAAAAAGACTTAATGTTCGGGCTCGCGCTTGATGAAGAAAATAAAGAAAAGGCCGTGTTTACGATTTATCGAACGTAAGAAGGGATGAGGGTGAAAAAAATAATCATTGCTTTCGCATGCGTTTTGTTCGCCGCGTTATCGCTATATATTCATGCGTATAGTGATGCGGTATCGTCTAAAAACGAAAGCGAACGACGTGCGGCGAAACAGGCCGAGAAAAAAGGAATTGTTCAAGTGACTGACGTATATACGTATCGAGGAAACGATGTATACGTCATTGTGACAGGGAAAGATGATGAAGGTGAACAATGGATCGTATGGGTGACAGAAAAAGGGGAAGTGGCTGCGATGCATCGGGCTTCAGAAGGAATGACGAAACAACAAGCGTTATCTTCCGTTAAGCCGTATCGTCCAAAAACAGTCATTTCCGTAAAATTAGGAATGGAAAAGGGGATCCCGCTTTGGGAAATTACATATATTGACGAACAAAACCGTTACTCGTTTTATTACGTTCGTTTTAAAGACGGGGCCTTCTTGAAAAGATACCATTTGACGAGGGGGAAGGATGTATGAAATTAGCGAAACGCGTCGCTGCATTGACGCCGTCATCAACGCTTGCCATTACGGCAAAAGCAAAAGAATTAAAAGCAGCAGGGCATGATGTCATTGGGCTTGGTGCCGGTGAACCAGATTTTAATACACCTCAACATATTATGGAAGCTGCTGTAAAAGCGATGTACGACGGACATACAAAATATACGCCATCCGGTGGATTAGCAACGTTAAAACAAGAGATTATAAAAAAATTTCAACAAGATCAACAGCTCGATTATAAGCCGTCGGAAATTATCGTATGTGTTGGAGCAAAACATGCGCTTTATACGCTGTTTCAAGTTATTTTAGACGAAGGCGATGAAGTCATTATTCCGACGCCGTATTGGGTTAGCTATCCAGAGCAAGTAAAACTGGCAGGCGGCGTCCCTGTTTACGTGGAAGGGCTTGAAAAAAACGAGTTCAAAATTACACCGGAGCAGCTAAAACAGGCAATGACAAATCGGACGAAGGCAGTTATTATTAACTCGCCAAGCAATCCAACGGGCGTCATTTATACGAAAGAAGAGTTGCAGGCGCTCGGTGAAGTATGCTTAGCCCACGACATTCTCATCGTTTCTGATGAAATTTATGAAAAACTCGTTTACGGTGGACATGAACACGTTTCGATTGCGCAACTTTCACCGGAATTGAAAAAACAAACGATCATCATTAACGGCGTGTCGAAATCACATTCAATGACAGGATGGCGAATTGGTTATGCAGCAGGGGATGCTGACATCATTCGTGCGATGACAGACTTAGCAAGCCATAGCACATCGAACCCAACATCGATTGCTCAATATGCAGCGATTGCCGCATATAGCGGGCCACAAGAGCCAGTAGAACATATGCGTCAAGCGTTTGAACAACGTTTAAACATTATTTATGATCGTCTCGTTCAAATTCCAGGGTTCTCTTGCGTAAAACCACAAGGGGCATTTTACTTGTTCCCGAATGCAAAAGAAGCGGCGACGATGACCGGATATGAAAACGTCGATGCGTTTGTCGAAGCGTTGCTTGAAGAAGCGAAAGTGGCGCTTGTGCCAGGTTCAGGTTTCGGTGCGCCAAATAACGTGCGTTTGTCATATGCGACATCGCTTGATCTTCTGCATAAAGCACTCGATCGCATTGAAACGTTTATGAGTGAAAAGACGCGCGGCTAGTCGATGTGGCTAGCCTTTTCTTCTGAACGTGAGATGATCTTGCGTTTTTTTGTCGAAATGTATAATATTGATGATGTACATACTAGTTGAACGTCTTTGGAGGGACTTTTTGTGAAAACGACGATTGCAGAAGTACATAAATATGTAGGTCAAGAAGTAACGATTGGGGCTTGGCTTGCAAATAAACGGTCAAGCGGAAAAATTGCCTTTTTACAATTGCGCGATGGCACGGGCTTTATTCAAGGAGTTGTGGAAAAAGCGCAAGTGAGCGAAGATGTCTTTCAAGCGGCAAAAGGCATTACGCAAGAAAGTTCGCTCTACGTTACAGGTGTTGTGCGTGAAGATGCACGTTCTCCATTTGGATACGAGCTTTCTGTCACAAATATTGAACTCATTCATATGGCTGTTGATTATCCGATTACACCAAAAGAACATGGGATCGAGTTTTTAATGGATCATCGTCATTTATGGCTTCGTTCGAAACGTCAACATGCAATTATGAAAATTCGCAACGAAGTCATTCGTGCGACGTATGAATTTTTCAATGAAAATGGCTTTGTCAAAGTCGATCCACCAATTTTAACAGGAAGTGCGCCAGAAGGAACGACAGAATTGTTCCATACAAAATATTTTGATGAAGATGCGTACCTTTCTCAAAGTGGCCAGCTGTATATGGAAGCAGCAGCGATGGCGCTCGGTAAAGTATTTTCGTTCGGTCCGACGTTTCGTGCCGAAAAATCAAAAACGCGTCGCCATTTAATCGAGTTTTGGATGATCGAGCCGGAAATGGCATTTTACCAGTTTGAAGACAACTTACGAGTACAAGAACAATACGTATCCTATATTGTACAGTCGGTGTTAAAACATTGTCAGCTAGAGCTAAAAGCGCTCGGCCGTGATACGTCTAAATTAGAAAATGTAAAGCCGCCATTTGCGCGCATTACGTATGATGAAGCGATTCAGCTTCTCCATGAAAAGGGGTTTGACGACATTCAATGGGGCGATGACTTCGGTGCCCCACATGAAACGGCGATTGCCGAAAGTTTTGATAAACCGGTATTTATTACACATTATCCAACGACATTAAAGCCATTTTACATGCAGCCGGATCCGAATCGTCCTGAAGTTGTTCTTTGCGCAGATTTGATAGCTCCAGAAGGATATGGTGAAATTATCGGCGGTTCGGAGCGCATTCACGACTACGACTTATTAAAGCAACGGTTAGAAGAACATCAACTGTCGCTTGATGCATACAAATGGTATTTAGAGCTTCGTCAATACGGTTCTGTGCCGCATTCTGGTTTCGGATTAGGTCTTGAGCGGACAATCGCGTGGATTTGCGGCGTCGAACACGTTCGTGAAACGATTCCATTCCCGCGTTTACTAAATCGCTTATATCCATAATGAACAAATCCCCCGTGCTCACATGGGGGATTTGTTTTATGATATAATAGGGCGTGAGGTGTTTGATATGAATAATGAAATGATTCGTTTTTTCCGTACAGGAAGCATTGCCATTCCACGATTGTTGTTAACGAACTATAAAGCACTTGGGTTAAATGAAACAGAATTTATGTTGCTTTTACACATTCATTCGTTTCTTGAGCAAGGCATTTCGTTTCCAACACCAGATGAAATTGCGGCTCGAATGACGATTTCTCCAGAAATGTGCATGCAACAATTAAGAAAGCTCGTTCAAAAAGGGTTTTTAGCCATTGAAGAACAGATGGATAACCATATTCGAAGTGAATGTTATTCGCTTGATCCGCTTTGGGAGAAGCTCATTCGCACCGTTTTTCAAGGACAAAAACAAGAGGAAGAACAAGAAGAACAATTGTACACCGTTTTCGAGCATGAGTTTGGCCGTCCGCTTTCACCGATGGAGTGTGAAACGTTAGCGATGTGGATGGATCAAGACGAGCATGATCCGACGATCATTAAAGCCGCCCTACGAGAAGCTGTATTATCTGGAAAACTAAATTTCCGTTATATTGATCGGATTTTATTTGAATGGAAAAAGAACGGCATTAAAACGATTGAACAAGCGCAACAACATGCAAAAAAGTTTCGCAAAAACCAAGGAAAGCAAGAACAACCATATAAACCAACCGTTCCGATTTATAATTGGCTTGAACAGTCGTAGAAAGGATGGTTACATGTTAACAAAGCAACAAATTCGCTACTGTTTGGATGAGATCGCAACCATGTTTCCAAACGCGCATTGCGAACTTGTCCATCGCAATCCGTTTGAGCTGTTAATCGCCGTCGTTTTATCAGCCCAATGTACAGATGCGCTCGTCAATAAAGTGACAAAGCAACTATTTGAAAAATATAAAACACCAGAAGATTACGTGTCTGTTTCGTTAGAAGAGCTACAACAAGATATTCGTTCGATCGGTTTATATCGGAATAAAGCGAAAAACATCCAGCAATTATGTCGCATATTAATTGAACAATATGATGGAAACGTGCCGCAAAGTCGCGAGGAATTAATGAAACTCCCAGGTGTTGGCCGCAAAACGGCGAACGTTGTCGTTTCTGTGGCGTTTGGCGTTCCTGCCATCGCTGTCGATACGCATGTTGAGCGTGTAAGTAAGCGGCTCGGTATTTGTCGCTGGAAAGATTCCGTGTTAGAAGTGGAAGAAACGTTAATGCGTAAAATTCCGAAAGAAGAATGGTCGGCGACCCATCATCGCCTTATTTTTTTTGGGCGCTATCATTGTAAAGCACAATCGCCTAAATGTGACATATGTCCACTTCTTCATCTTTGTCGTGAAGGAAAAAAACGGATGAAAGGAAAGATGTAAATGATCGTTCCAAAAACGTTTCAACATCCGCTTTTTTTTGCAGCAGATACGGTCGATATCGACGCGCTTCAGCCGTTTCCGATGATGATGAAGCATGTGCCGTTTTATTATGATATGACAAATGAAGAAAAGCCATGGCAACAAAAAGAACGTGCGCTTCCTGCCGTATTTCAGCTTTGGGAAGAAGAAAAACATGAGCTTGCCCCGTTGTTTGCAAAACGTGAAGCGAAACAAGCAAAAGACGGAATCATTCGGGGGATAAGCTATTTTTTATGCGCACTATATTGGTTGAACGAACGGCCAGTAGAAAACATATGCTGCTGGGAAGAGGAAGTTCAATCGCTTTCGCTTCGACCGTTAAATGTCATCGATCGTCTTTCTTTTATTTTCGCTCGTCCTGCTCTTCATCATTCGTTTGTTCAGTTAGATGAATTATTTAACGAGCTTGCGAAGCTGTTTTATAAACAAATGGTTCAACAAAAAAGAGACTGAGTATGCGCTCAGTCTCTTTTTGTTGTGCCATCATTATTTCCGCTTCGTTGTTGGCTATTCCCTGATGGATTGTTATTCGGATTGTTTTGGTTTGGCTCGTTCGGATTTGTCGGATTTGTCGGGTTTGTTGGTGTCCCCGAATTGCCCGGATTTGGTTCGCTCGGATTTGTTGGATTTTCCGGGCTTGTTGGCGTCTCCGGGGTTTCTTCGTTTCCCGACTGTCCTGGCGACTCATTTTCGTTTGGTTGTTTCGGTTCTTCTTTTGGAATTTGCACAAGCGCTGTCGCTGGCGCGCTTTGTGTGCCGTCAGCTGTCACGACGTATACTTCAAACAAATATACGGATCCTTCTTTCGCATCGACAGTTAGCTGTGAGTCTTTTGTTTTTGCGATAACTGTCGGTTTGCGACCGTCTACCGTTTGTCGCACTTCAAACGATACATCTTTTTCTGGATCGATCGTATATGACCATGCTAACGAAATCGTTTGTGTTGCTGGATCGTATTGCGCTTGTAAGTCTTTTACTGGTTCAATCACTTCCGGTTCATCTTCAGCCACTTCTGTCGGTTCTTCATAACCGCGGACGAAATATTCATACGTAATTTCGCTTTTCGGCGTATGTTCGCTTGCTAGCTGCGGTGGATTTGTCCCTTTTTTCACAGCGAGCTTGACAACGCTTTTCGGCTGTTTAAAATCGCCTCCGCTGCCGTCATCAATATGGGAGATGACGCGTTTAAACAACTGTTTCGCATATTGTTGTTCAGACTTCGATAAATAAGCTTCGCTACTTTTTTTACTAAAACCGGTCCAAATGGCTGCTGTATAGTTTGGCGTGTAACCGACAAACCAACTGTCAGGAACAGCCCCTCTTTGCAGACCATACTTGCGCCGATCTTTTTCATCATAGTTCGTCGTTCCTGTTTTTCCGGCAATATGAAGCCCTGGTACGTTTGCTGCTGTTCCTGTCCCTGATTGAACGACCGTTTTCAACATATCGGTAATCATAAACGCCGTATAATCTTTCATCGCGGCTTTTGGCTCTGGACGAAGATCCATTTCTGTTCCATCTGGAAACACCACTTTTTTCACCGCATGCGGTTCAATGTAAATGCCGCCGTTTCCGAATGCACTATATGCGCCAGCCATTTGTAGCGGAGATACCCCTTTGCCGACACCGCCAACCGCATAGGCCTCATGCATTTCTTCAAAGCCCATGCCAAGTTTGTTCGCAAACTGTTTCGCTCGCTCTAAACCGACTTCTTGAAGCGCTTTTAGCGCAGGGATGTTGCGAGAACGGGCGAGCGCTGTTCGCATCGACATTTGTCCTTCATATTTGCCGTCCCAGTTTTTAATTGGCGTTCCATCAGAGTATTGATACGGCTCATCTTTCAATTGATGGTATGTCGACCATTTTAAATATTCAATCGCTGGGCCGTAATCGACAATCGGTTTAATTGTCGAACCCGGTTGTTTTCGTGTATCGGTTGCATAGTTGAATCCGAACGTGACACCTTCTTCTTTTTTTCGACCGCCGCCAAGCGCCCGAATTTCGCCTGTTTTCGTATCTACGACCGCAATGCCAGCTTGAAAATCAGCTTTATTTGTACGAATGACTTTGTCCGAGTTCAACAAATCTTCCACATATGATTGAGCGTTCGGATCTAATGTTGTATAAATGTGTAATCCGGCAGTAAATACATCGAGTCCTGTTTTTTCTGTCACTTCATCGATCACTTGATCAATAAAGGAGTCATATGGAATATTGCTTTGTTGTTTATTTTCTGTTAATAGCGATTGAACAGGTACTTTTTTTGCCTCTTCTGCTTCTTCTTTTGAAATAAATCCATGTTTGACCATAAGCGACAATACTGTATTTCGACGCTTTTCCGCCGCCTCTGGATGCGTAAATGGATTGTAGTTGTTCGGGCTTTGTGGAATGCCGGCGAGCAATGCCGCTTCCGGAAGCGTTAATTGTGATAAATCACTTTTGCCAAAGTACGTTTCCGCCGCTTTTGCGACACCGTATGCCCGATTTGAATAATAAATTTTGTTTAAATACATTTCTAAAATTTCGTGTTTAGAGTATTTTTGTTCAAGCCGAATGGCAAGCCATAGCTCTTGCACTTTTCGTTTTAACGTTTTTTCAGGCGTTAAAAAAGAAAGTTTGACGACTTGTTGTGTAATCGTACTTCCACCTTCAGCGCCAAATCCTTCGCGAATGTTTGCTAAAACGGCGCCGAAAAAGCGTACAATATCAAACCCGTGATGTTCGTAGAAGCGCGCATCTTCTGTCGCAAGCACCGCGTTTTCAAGCACTTTTGGAATATCGTTATACGATACGTAAATGCGCTTTTGTTGACCGAGCTCTGTTACTTTTTGGCCATTCACGTCGTATACGATCGAAGCTAAAGGATCGCGCAACAACGTTTCATCGAGTGGCGGTGCATCTTTAATCATCCAAGCAAATGCGGCTACACCAGAAAACATGCCAATGGTCATGATGAGCAACATGATTAGCACAATTTTTTTCATCATTGAACGCCCTCGCTTTCGCGGACGTTGTTTTTTTTGTTCTACTTGTTTTCGTTCTGTTCGTGAACGATAATTCGCCATATCGTTCCTCCTATTCTAAAAATATAGTTTGTCCACAATATGAATATAATCGATTCGTGGGTGATAGCCAAGCGGAATGAGATGGCCGTGCTGTTCGACTTCCGCTTTTGTAATCGATTTACGACCACCTTGTTGTTTTCGCTCCCAATATTCAAGGAGGTGATGTGCGTCCAATAAATATGTTTCATCAAACGTCGTAAAACGCAAAATCACGAAGCAGATCGCTCCGTGGGCTAGCACTTGTTTCATATGTTCAATTTGATGTTCATGAAAGTTTTGCAGCGGAAAAGACGTACGATTTCTCGTTTCTTTCGCTTCAAAATCAACATATTTTCCACGGTATACGCCGTTATAGTCCGTCGTTGACGGCTGTTTAAAGTACGCTTCTTTAATGACGGCCGCGCTTCGTTTTGGATAATCGACACGCACAATTTGCACAGGTGTCGGTTTTTTATGAATGACGGCAATGCCTTGAGCTAAATAATAGGCGTTTGTTTCGTTTAAATCCGCCTCTAGCGTCATTCCGCGATTTCCATACGTATCAGAAGCACGAGTATGCAATGTGCGTTCATTTTCTTTTTTTTCATACGCTCGCCCATTCGGATATTTAAACATATCATCCCCCCTTGAATGTTCATCATTATACCATATGTTTTTATGATCGTCATTTGCCCGAAAATTAGAAAAAGAAAGATGCTTTGACAGGAAGACAAGAAAGTGATATAAATAATCTGTATATACATATATTCAAAAATTTGAATATATAAAAAGGAGGATGTTGTTTGGAGCGGTTTCAAGGATACACCATGGCTCGTTTTCAAAAAGATGTATTGTCGGGGGTTATTGTAGGCGTTATAGCTTTACCGCTTGGGATGGCGTTTGCGATTGCTTCGGGCGTAAAACCTGAATACGGAATTTATACGACAATTGTTGCAGGTATTCTCATTTCTCTTTTTGGTGGGTCGAAATATCAAATTGGAGGACCTACTGGAGCATTTATTCCTATTTTACTAGGTATCGTATTAACCTATGGATATGAAAATTTACTTGTCGCAGGTTTTTTATCGGGAATAATGCTTATGTTATTTGGAGTTTTGCGCCTAGGAACTCTTATTAAGTTTATTCCTCGTCCTGTAACAATCGGGTTTACGGCAGGAATTGCCGTTATTATTTTTGTCGGTCAAATTCCTAATTTTTTAGGATTAAACGTAAAAAAACACGAGGCGTTTATCGATAACATGAAGGAAATATGGGTTCATCTTCATGATGTCAATATATATAGTGTAGTTATTGCATCTATTGGGTTTCTCGTCCTTTTGTTTGCACCAAAAGTTGCACCTAAAATCCCGAGTCCATTGCTAAGCTTAGTTGTTTCGAGTTTATTTGCCTTTTTTTTATTTGAAAACAAAGTAGCGACAATCGGATCTGTTTATGGGGAGATTCCAAATACACTTCCACATATTTCTATACCTAGCTTAACGTTAGAACATATATATGAGATGATCAGGCCGGCTTTTGTGATTGCGATGCTTGGCGCAATTGAGTCTTTATTATCAGCGGTTGTAGCCGATGGAATGACGGGAGAGAGACATAATAGCAACCGTGAGTTAATTGGACAAGGAATTGCTAATATTGTCACCCCGTTTTTTGGAGGAATTCCAGCAACAGGAGCGATCGCTCGGACAGCGACTAATATAAAAAGCGGGGCAACGTCTCCCTTGTCAGGCGTGATTCACGGCATTGTTGTGCTTATCATTTTACTTATTTTTTCACCGTACGCATCGCATATTCCGCTAGCGAGCATGGCACCGATTTTAATGATTGTTGCTTGGAACATGAGTGAACGGAAAGAGTTTATACATGTGTTAAAGATGAAGTCAGCCGACTCAATTGTCCTTATTATTACATTTGTTTTAACAATTTTTATAAATTTGACTGTTGCTGTGGAAGCAGGGCTTATTTTAGCTGTGTTATTGTTTGTAAAAAGAATGACAGACGTATTCAAAGTATTTAAAGTACTTCCAGACGAACAAAGGAAAAAGGTCAGCCCAAAAATGGTTGAACAAGGAAGAGATTGTCCGCAAATTAGTATATATACGATCGATGGACCACTGTTTTTCGGTGTAGCTCAAATGTTCGAGCAATCGATTATGGCTACGATAAACCATACGCCGCGCGTTCTTATTTTGCGCATGAGCAAAGTGCCATATATCGATCAAACAGGTGAAGCCAACCTAACAAGTCTTGTTGAGCATTTTCAATCAAAAGGTGGAATCATTTTCGTTTCTGGTATACAACAACAGCCGAAAGAGATGTTAAAAAAATCTGGATTATATGATAAAATTGGCGAAGAAAACTTTTTTGATCGGACAGGGGACGCGCTAAAAGCTGCTTTTTTACACATTAACCGGACACAATGTGTCGGTTGTAAGCATTATGCGTTTTCAGAGTGCCGTCAGCTGTGCCATATTCAAGGGGAACAAGTGGTCAACCATTTTAAAACGGAATATGTTGGAGGAAACAAATGAACCTAGAATTACAACAATTTAAAGCAGAATTTTTCAAAGCTTTAGCTCACCCGTTGCGCATCCGTATTTTAGAACTGTTAGCCGAAGGGGATAAAAACGTCAATGAGTTACAAACGCTAATTGGTGCAGAAGGATCGGCTGTATCCCAGCAACTAAGTGTGTTGCGCGCAAAAAATATTGTATATGGCACAAAACATGGGAATAGGGTGATTTATTCATTACGAGATCCAATGATTGTCGACTTATTAAATATTGCGAAACAGATTTTTAACAACCACTTAATTGATGCGATTTCCATTTTAGATAAAATGAATGAGAATGAGGAGAGAGAAACAGGGGAGGCGTAACCTCTCCTGTTTCTTTATGTAGAAGGACGGTCTGGACCTTCTAGTTTTTTGTCGCCAAAGCCGTTTGTTTCTTCTTGCTTCGGTTTTTGTTTTTTCTTTTGTTCTTTTTTCGCCATCGGAATGCCTCCTTTCGCTTTTTATTTTGACCGACCATATAAAAAACATGCGCATCTATTTGTCGAATTTTGTACGTATACCACTTTGTTTGCCGAATTTCTTCTAGTTTTGTCAACCGAGAAGGGAGGGAAGCATAGATGGCGAATGTGTATGGCAAAGGGCGAAAGGGGAGTTGGAGGATGGAACATATTCAAATGCAATTACAACAATTGTTTGATGAAATTGAACAATTAGAAAACAAATTAAAAGAGCGTACGACGGAACAAATGAATACACATTACGATATGCAACAAGACAGTTTACAAGACATCGAACGCCAACTCGACAACATTGAACAACAGATCGAAAAGAAAGAAACGTATACGTTCGCTCCGGCGATATAAGAAAGGTGGCGCGCTGGCCACCTTTTATTCTTTCACACGGTCAATGGTTACTGGGCGATGCGTTTCGCTTCCTATCGTGTCAATGGCATAGTCCACGACTTCACGTTGTTTTGATGCTACTGATTTGCCGTGTTTTGGCTTCTCGCTTTCATGTCCTTTTTTCTTATGGTGAAAATGAACACCACGACCCATTTTCATCCGCCTCCTTTTCCATGCTATCGTCTCACTTAGCATGGCACAAGAGGTGACAAATCATTCGACATGTGATGAATATTGTTTTACACGTTCATCATCAGGTTTGTAAGCCCCGAGCGCCTCTAGTTCGCGCACAAGATGACGATACATACCAAGCGGCAATTCGTTGCGCAAATAAAGTTGGCGCGCAAAGTCAAGCAGCTCGTTTGCATCGATCGGTTCATATTGTTTCATTGCGATAAACTTGTTTTTTAATTCAATAATTGTCATAATTATTCCCTCCCCCTTTTGCACTTATCATAACATAAAAAAAGACGACATGTTAAATTCAAAAAATTGAGAATTCCGACATCAATTGACACGATTAGCCACGAACCATTTTGTAAAAAACGAATACGATGTAGTGAAAGGGGAGAGAAAATATGTACCAGCCATGGTCTACGATGCACATGCCACATATGGCACCTGTTCATTATCATCCATATTATTCCCAACCGACTTCGTTTCCTGTTTCACCAGTCGTTTCGCCTGTGGCACCGGCAATGTCACCGTTCGCCCCACCTCTATCTCCGTTTGTACCGCCCATGCCTCCATTCGCTCCTGCAAAGCCACCAAGCTTTCTTGAGCAATTTAAAACAAAAGAAGGGACGTACGATATTACAAAGATGATGAATACAATGGGGCAAGCGGTGCAAGTGATGAATCAAATGACTGGGATTGTAAAAGGATTAACGCAAACGTTTAAATTGTAACGTTTGCGTTGTTTTTTTATCTGCCTATTCAATTGGAATAAATGTTTTCTTTTGTGGGAGGCGAATAATGAGCTTGCCATCTTGAAACGACGCTTGAATATTTGTCTGTGACACAGGATAAGGGAGGAAAATGCTTTTCGTTGCTCTCTCATATGTGCGTTGGCGATGAATGAATTTGTTTTCATCATCGATCGTTTCTGTTTGCTCATCGTAAACGACAGACAACAAAAGGCGAGTATCATCGACAAATTGTAAATGAATATTTTCCCGTTTCGCATTTGGAATATGGGCGACGATGATGTATTCCTCATTTGTTTCGCGTACATCAATAGGAATATAGACGGGTGAAAATGTACGATGCACATACTCATCGAGCGTATGCAATAATCTTTTTAATGATCGATCATCGAAAAACGATTCAAACATATGAGATAAATCTTTTTTCATCATCTTTGGCGAGGAGACCCCGACTTCTAAGCGAGAGCGAAAGTCGGGGAGGAATCGCCTTTCCTCCTTTCTTTTGTATATGATAGAATAAGAATGTGGAGAAAACCGTTGAATTAAGGCACTCCAATTCCCGTTACTCGATGTAGGGAGTTGGTTGCAGGAAACGTTGCAACCGTAAAACATCGAGCGTACATCCGTCTGTTGTGCGTGGAAGTCAAGTACTGCTTACAGACATGCCGAGCCACTCGGTAGCGATATAGGCATGACCTATGTCGTTGGGTAGTCGTCAACCTGCCCCGATGCAACCCCAAGTCAAGGAAGGAGGACGATGTCCGTTCGTACTTCTGGGGAGTTGCAAGCCCCCGCTTCAAGCGTTAGCTAAGTGGGGGTAGTTGACACATATCACTCCTTGCGACATACGTTTGTTCGTAATATATGCAGGGAAAAAATAAATTGTTCGCGAAACTTTTTATGACGGCATTCGTAAATATTATGGGAAAGAGATGAGAAAGGAAGAGATCGTGTGCGTAAAAAAGAGGAGAAGAAAGAGCAGCCTAATGTGAGGAGTATTGTAAACAAATATAAAGAAAAAGGAATGAATATTAGCTTATGCAAGCCACGTTCAGCGATGAAATGGTTTTTTGTGCAAAATAGTTGCCTTTTTCCACATGTATGATACAATAAAGGTAAAGTTCATATACGTCAAGAGATGTAGAGAGACCGTACATGCATAGTAAGCGAGTGCTTATTATGCTTGTTTCGGTCTTTTTTTATTCTGAATAAGGGAGAGATTGCGATGTTTTCTGCAAAACAGCGTATGGAAGTCGTGAACGAAATGAGCAAAACAACATATGACGTGCTCGTCATTGGAGGGGGAATTACCGGTTGTGGCATTGCGCTAGATGCTGTGACGCGCGGAATGAAAACGGCGCTCATTGAGATGCAAGATTTTGCGGCAGGAACGTCAAGTCGTTCAACAAAACTTGTTCACGGTGGTTTGCGCTATTTAAAGCAGTTCGAAGTAAAAATGGTCGCTGACGTAGGGAAAGAGCGGGCGATTGTGTATGAGAACGGTCCGCATGTGACGACGCCAGAATGGATGCTCCTTCCTATTCATCGCGGAGGCACGTTTGGAAAATGGAGTACATCAATTGGCTTATGGCTGTATGATCGTTTAGCTCGCGTCAAAAAAGAAGAGCGAAGAACGATGTTATCCGCACATGAAACATTGCAAAAAGAGCCGTTAATTAAACGGGATGGATTGCTTGGCGGCGGTTATTATGTTGAGTATCGGACAGATGATGCACGATTGACAATTGAAGTGATCAAAAAAGCGGTTGAGTGCGGTGCACACGCTGTAAACTATGTGCAAGCCGAATCGTTTCTATATGATGAACATGGCCGCGTCATCGGTGTCATGTGCCGCGAGCAAATGACGAACGAGTCATTTGCGGTTTATGCTAAAAAAATCGTCAATGCTGCAGGTCCGTGGGTCGACACATTGCGTGAAAAAGACGGCTCAAATGTCGGGAAGAAGTTGCGTTTGACAAAAGGCGTGCACATTGTCATTGATCAAGCGCATTTTCCGCTCAAGCAAGCAGTATATTTTGATACACCTGACGGCCGCATGGTGTTTGCGATTCCGCGCGAAGGAAAGACGTACATTGGCACGACAGATACGTTTTATGACGGAGATCGCGTCCATCCGAAAATGACAAGCGAAGATCGTGATTATTTATTGCGGGCCATTCGTTACATGTTCCCATCCGTTCATTTGACGGAACAACATATTGAATCAAGTTGGGCTGGATTGCGTCCACTCATTTATGAAGAAGGGAAAGATCCATCTGAAATTTCACGGAAAGATGAAGTTTGGCAATCCCCATCTGGCCTGATTACGATTGCCGGAGGAAAGTTGACAGGTTATCGAAAAATGGCCGAAACGGTCGTCGATCTTATCGCGAAACAGCTAGAAAAGACGTATCGCCCTTGTCAGACGAAACAGCTTCCTATTTCTGGAGGTGATATAGGTGGCGCAAACGAATGGCATACGTTTATAGCGGAAAAAGTGACGGAAGGAATGAGTCTCGGCTTTACCGAAGAACAAGCGAAACGACTCATTCAGCGATATGGGACGAATGTCGATCGTTTATTTGCACTTGCCCGCACATATGATCGAAATAGCGCGTTTCTTCCGATCGACTGGTACGTGATGTGTATGTACGCCCTTGAATATGAAATGGCAGTCACCCCGCTTGACTTTTTTATTCGCCGCACAGGGGCGCTCTTTTTCGATATTCATGCCGTTCGGCAATGGAAAGGTGCAGTCACTCAGCTTATGCAATCTTATTTCAACTGGACGGACGAAAAGCGAAACGAATATGAGCATCAAGTAGACATTGCGCTTCACGACGCAATAACTCCTTGCGACGAAGCAAAACATTAGTTAGGCGGGTTCTCCTGCCTTTTCTATTTCTTGTAGCTTTTCAATAATGCGCCGTTTACGATAAAACATTGCGCCAGCTTCAGCGATGTCGGCAATCATTGCTTGATTTGTCCACGCGCCAAACAACATTCCTACTATTGGAATGGCTTGAAATAGCTTTTTCCAGCCGTATTGGTCGCGAAAAGCCCAAACGATTTCTCTCCATCCTTGCAATTGAGCAATCGTTTGTTGTTCGTTTTTCATCGACCATTCGTTTAAAATGGCTTGTTTTCCAACGACGTCCGCAAGCGCGAACTGCAGACATTTCACAATAAATAACCGTTCCTCTTTTTGATGAGGATGAAATCCGTATATGATCGCAATTTCTTGCAACGTTTTTAAAGCCGTTCCGAGAACGACAACAACGTCAAGTAATAACGTGAACGCCCCTCCAAGGCCTGTTGCTGCCCCTTGATATGTTGCAAATGTTTTACGCTTTATAATCAGTTTTTCACAAGCCTCGTTCATTGTTTGTAAAGGAAGCGAGCGAACAGCATCTAACGTCACATTCCCATAAAATGATGATAAAACAGCTTCTTCATTTACTAAATATTGCCCACCTGTTTGAATATATTGTCCAAGCTCATCAAGCAATCGCGCGGCTTTTTTATGTATCCATGATGGTGTTAAACGGTCAAGTAAAATAAATGGAAGACGGCCTATTTTCTCCCAAAACCAAATGTCTTTTTGTTCTTTTTCCCATTGCTCAATATGATGGAGTTGCTCAATTAAAAACGATTTGTCATCCATTTCCCTCACCTCGTGTATACATACGTGTGAAAAAAAAGAAAGTTTCACGAAGAACACCGGCGAGTTGCCGGTGTTTAATGAAATTGCACGTCAATTCGTTTTTTGCCGTCCGCTTGGGCTTTCGGGATGCGAATTTCAAGCACCCCATTTTTATACGATGCTTGTACGTTTTCGTGCGCTGCAGGGGAAGGGAGAGGGATCGTGCGATAAAATCTCCCGTAAAACCGTTCCTGCCGATGCATATGCTCGTCGTGTATATCGTGTTGTTTACGCACTTGTCCGCTAATCGACAACGTTTGATGATCAATATGAATATCGACATCTTCTTTTCGTTCTAATCCCGGGATGTCGCAAGTAACAATCATTTCTTTTTCGTTTTCATGCACATCGACCCGCGGCATACGAAAAGCATCGTCAATATGCGAAAACAGGGAAGGGAAGTTTGAAAACATACGTTCAACATCCCGGCGCATCACATCCAATGAACGAAATGGATCCATCTTAAAGCCTCCTCGTATCATATTCGATACGTATTTTTTGCAAACGGCAGGATATTATACAAAAAACTTGCCTTAACGGGAAGGCAAGTTTTCCAATTGCTGTACGTATAAACGAACGAGTTCGTATTGTTGTTTCGCATCAAGCGATGATGTTGCAATGCGTTTTATAGCTAACGAAAATTTTTCATAAGGTGACTTTCTTAAGCGCGGATGCGTCATTTCATCTAGTAAATCACGTCGAATGGCATCGAGTAACACGTTCTCCGCTTCGTTTTCTGTTGCGGGCAATGAACGGTTCGACCATAACGACCGGTATGCGTCTAGCAGCTCCAAAACAAGCCCCTCCCTTAATCAATCCGTTCAACCGTTTCTGCCATTTGTAAAAACGGATCTAGTTCATTTTCTTGTTGTACAAAAATCGTCAGCCGCATCGGCGTTCCATTTTTTACGACAAACACGTATACTTCGCCATCTTCAATCGCGCTTTTATATACGTCTGATCCGTTTAAACGCGCTCCTTTCGTCCATGTTATTTTCTCGACATGTCCATCTTTACTGCTTGCTTTCACATATTGTTCGGCTTGCTCAGCGACAAGAGACCAGTCTGCCCCCTCATCAATGAGCTCGACAGTCATCGACGCTTTTTCTTCATCAAGGAAAATCATATCTTTTCCTGGCTCGGTTGCCTCAGCCATATATCCGTTTAAAATATTTGCTTGAAACGGTTGATTGCTGCTTTTGTATGTGAAAAATTGTTCTTTCGTTTGTTCATTCGTTTCAGTTTTTTTCCGTTCAATCGTCTTGGCCATCGTCATAAACGTGTCCAACCAATTTTCCTCTTTTTTTGTAAACACCGTTAAAAACATTGGCGCATCTCCCGTTACCCCAACGATATAAACGACATCGTTATCGACAGGCGCTTCATATACGATCGCATCTTCAAACGGTATTGTGCCTTCAAACGGTGTCGCTTGTTCAGAGACGGCCATGGCCCGTTCTTTTGCATACGTTTCCATCTGATCTTTCGCTTCTTTCGGCAACAATTCAATACGCATCCATTGGTCTTGTTCGCTTTCATGCATCACGACATCTTTTCCTGGTTCCTCAGCTTCTAAACTGAATTTTGGTAATAATGAAATCGTAAACGATTGATTTGTGCTTTCGACTGGTGTTAAATTTGGCGGTGTTTGTTCTTTTGCTTCTTGTTTATGTTCGACAGGCTGTTTCGCTGGCGCTGTCGTTTGTTCGTTACATGCCGAAAGCAATGTAGCGACAGCCGTCGCACAAATGAGTAGCTTCGATCGTTGTTTCATTTGTTTCGCTCCTTTAATTGTTTTTACTTTTATTGTCGTATAGTTTTACGTTTCATGCAAGTATTCCTTTTTATATACAATGGTGCGATTTCGTCCTTGTTGCTTCGCTTCATACAAAGCGGTATCCGCTTGCTTAAATAGCTCTGCTTCATTTGTTGCAAGCGTTGGGAAAACAGAAATGCCGATGGAAACCGTAATATGCACCATCTGTTGTTGTACGAAAAACGGATGACGTTCAATCGTTGTTCGAATATGTTCGGCAAATGTCACCGCTTCATGTTCACAGCTTGAAAGCAATATTGAAAATTCTTCCCCGCCATTGCGAAAAGCCATACCGTTTTTCGAAACGAGCGAGCGGATCAGTTCTCCAAGATCACGTAAAATGACGTCCCCGCCATCATGCCCATATGTGTCGTTAATGTATTTAAAACGATCAATATCAAATAAAATAAGAGATAAACAGCTGTTTTCCTGTCTTGCTTGCTCGAGATGTTGCCCAAATAACGTATGAAACTGACGAACATTATAAAGCCCCGTCAGAAAATCAGTCGTTGCCCATTGTTTATAATGTTGCAACATTTCTTTTGATTGGCGAATATCTTTACAAATACTCGCAGCTACATATGTAGCGACAATCGAAATCGGCCAAAAAACAACAAGTGTTTGCGTATATATGTGTTTATCTGGGATGTTAATAAACAAAGCAAGTGAAATGAGACACATGCTGTAGACGTTCATCCAAAACGTTGTGATCGTTATATGTCGCTTCACTTGCTGGCTAATCCATCCGCAACCGATCGCAATGGCAAGAGAAGTAAAAAAAGCAACGATCGATGCAATCGTATGGCCGAACAAAAAACGTCCTGCTCCCATGATGATGCCTGCCGCCAGCGCGCTCGGCATACCGCCGTAATAGCTTACGACAACAAGTGGCACGTGGCGTAGGTCAGAAATGACGTCATGTCCGAGTGGGATAGAAAAAAACATAAGCACAATGCTTAATAAACCGCAAAAAGCCCCAACAAGCAAGCGCATATGCAAAGGGGATTGTTTATGAATGTTAGAAGGAAAAAACTTGCTAATCAAATAAAATCCAGCAATAAGTATGCCGCTATTCGCAATAAATTGCTTAAACATCGTCCGCTCCTCCTCTCTTTGACAATATATGCGAACGAAAAAAAATGTTGCGGACAAACGCCGCAACATTGTTTAAATGGAAATGGCCCACTCGCCGTTTCGCATAATCGGCTCGCGAACACCGTCTTTTGTGACGCCGTCGACGTTCAATTCATGAGAACCGATCATAAAATCTTCATGCACTAAACTATCGTTCGCCCCACGCTCAAGCAACTCTTCGGTGCGCATATTCGTTCCACCTTCAATATTTGTCGGATACGCTTTTCCGAGCGCTAAATGCGAGGCCGCGTTTTCATCAAATAACGTATTATAAAATACGAGATTTGATTGTGAAATTGGAGATTGATGCGGCACGAGCGCAATTTCTCCTAATCGGCGAGCCCCTTCGTCTGTATCAAGCAAATGTTTTAATGTGTCATAGCCGACTTCTGCCGTAAAGTCAACGACTTTTCCATCTTTAAATGTAAGCGTAAAGCCGTCAATAATATTGCCGCCATAGTTCAACGGTTTCGTATTTCGAACGACCCCGTTCGTTCCATCTTTATGAGGCATTGTAAACACTTCTTCTGTTGGCATATTCGGATTAAATACGATGCCGTCTGTACTTTTCGCTGCACCGCCAGCCCAAATATGTCCATCTGGCAGTTCAACTGTTAAGTTTGTTCCTGGTCCATCATAAATGAGCTGTTTATATTGCTTATTGTTTAAATAATCAACGATGCGAGCTAATTTTTCATTATGCGCTTTCCAGGCTGCAATCGGATCGTCTTGATCGACGCGCGTCACTTGGAAAATGACATCCCATAATGCAGCCATTCCTTCTTCTTCGCTCATATGTGGGAACACTTTTTTTGCCCATGCTGGTGTCGGCACAGCAATTAATGACCAACAGTTATGATCGGCCATTAAGCGGCTACGGTAGTTTTGCAGCGCCACGTTTGCCGCTTTTGTTGCTGCGGCCACCCGTGAAGGATCAATATCTTTTAATAAGTCCGGATTTGGTGCATAAATGCTTAAAAACGCCCCACCTTTTTCGGCCACTTCTTCTCGTCCTTTAGCAAGCCATGATGGGTATTCATGAAGTGCTTCTTCGGGCGCATGTTTAAACTTTATGTACGTTATTTCTTCATCGTTCCACTCCACATGCACATGTTTTGCTCCCGCTTCGTATGCTTTTTGAGCAATTTTACGTACAAGCGGAGCGGACGGAAGCGGAGCGTTAATAAACAACGTTTGTCCCGGTTGAATGTTGACACCAACGCGCACAGCTAATTCTGCATATTTTTGTAATTGTTTTTCTAACATAACAAAACCTCCTTATCGTAAAGCATAATATCATTTTAACAAAACGGATGATGTTGTGAAAACATTTTCACTTGTATTATGATGAAGGAAGGAACATAACGAGGAAGGGAATGACTTATGGAATGTGGTGACCAACAATTATTTTATGTTGAAGGCATATTTATTCGTGCTTATGAACGAACAGTTGATGTGCAAGTGAAGGGAGAGACGCTGACGTTCACGACGAACGAGCCGATGATTGGCTTTTGTGCCGGTGACGATGTTGGAGTGGCGTTTTGCGAAATCGAGGGGGAAAAGAAACTCATTTCAATGGAACGAAAAGACGGTTCAGCACTTTCATACGTCAATGGAGAATATTTTGCCGACATCATTTTCATTCGGTGGGTAAATGAAACGTCGTTTTTATTTGATATATATCGTTCCCCTTATCGAGATTATGAAATGATGACGGCGAACGAATCGTTTTTATGTGAACGTGGAACAACGATAACGGTTTTGTTCGTTCGCCAAGAAGGAAAAAATATATTGAAAAAGGTTGTTGCGAAATGAAAGTTGTCATTGCACCAGATTCATTTAAAGGAAGTTTATCGGCACATGATGTGTGTACCGTGATCAAAAAAGCGTTTTCCGATGAGTATCCCGGAGCGGCAGTTACGACCGTTCCGATGGCAGACGGGGGCGAAGGGACGATGGAAGCGATCGTTTCAGCGATGAACGGCTTCGTTCAATCTGTAACGGCCCGCGGCCCACTTTTTGATACGCAGCAAACAGCATACGGTGTTGTCGGTGATACAGCGGTTATTGAAGTAGCACAAGTCATCGGCTTGCCGCTCGTTCCAGATGAAAAAAGAAATCCGCTCCATACGACAACGTACGGTGTAGGCGAAGTGATCATGACAGCGCTTGAGGCAGGCTATCGCCGTTTTGTCATCGGGCTTGGGGGAAGCAGCACAAACGACGGAGGATTTGGGATGTTATGTGCACTTGGCGCAACATTTACAAACGCATACGGGGAACGGTTGCCCCCGATGCCGTCTTCGCTCCCTCATATTGCACACGTCGATATGACATCGGTTGATCGACGTGTGTATGAAAGTGAGTTTCTCGTTGCTTGTGATGTCGATAATCCGCTGTATGGCGAGCACGGTGCTTCATACATATTCGGTCCGCAAAAAGGGGCGGATCATGAAACGGTTCGCATATTAGATCAGTGGCTACATACGTATGCACAAAAAATCGAACAACAAACAAATCTTTTTTATGCACAAGAGAATGGAGCGGGAGCGGCAGGGGGATTAGGATTTGCTTTTTTATATGACTGGGCGTAAAACCCCTATGCCTTTAGGCTAGGGGATGTAAGCCCTAACTACCTTGTGTTTGAATGTATTTTTGAATAGTCTCTTTGCTAACATTCCCGATGCTACATGAAAAGTAGCCATCACTCCAAAAGGTACGCTCTTTCCAAAAATGTCGGCATAAGTACGCTTCGTGTTTTTGCCATATGCGATAAGTTGTAAGTTGTTTCAACAACCTAACAATTTCAAGAATACTCCACTTTGGAGAGTGACGAATGAGGATATGGATATGATCTTGATCTATTTCTTGTTCGACAATTTGCCAACCGTCATGAGTGGCGATACATTCGATTTCAGCTTTCATGTCACAACCCACCTTTGACAAGAGTTTTTTTCGATATTTGCAAACAAATATTAAGTGACACATAAGCAAGTGCTTACTGTGATTTTCGGAAATATACTTCATTGCTTTTCTAGGCCTTTGCGAATCAGCTCATAAACCGCACCTGCAAAAGTTGAAATGTTATTTTTCTTTCGATATTCCTCAATTCGAAAGACTAAATCGACAGGAAACTTAATTAATTTTGGCACACGTTCCATCATTTCACCCTCCTAATATATATATTCTTGACATATGCTAGTAATAAAATATATACTTATAGTATATATACAAAAGGAGGTGAAGTCAATGTTGGTCAACAAAGCGTACAAATTTCGCATCTATCCAAATAAAGAACAAGAAGTATTAATTACGAAAACATTCGGTTGCTCTCGTTTTGTATTCAACTATTTTTTGGCGAAATGGGAAGATGCTTATAAACAAACGGGCAAAGGACTCACGTATAAAACTTGCTCTTCTCAATTGACACAATTGAAAAAAGAATTCACTTGGTTAAAAGAAGTGGATAGTATTGCACTTCAATCTTCACTCAAACATCTGGATGATGCGTACGATCGCTTTTTTAAAAAGCAAAACGACAAACCGCGCTTTAAATCTAAAAAGAATGCTGTGCAATCGTATACAACTAAGCATACAAACGGGAATATTGCTGTGCTAGATCAACACATCAAGCTACCTAAACTTGGTCTTGTTCGTTTGGCGAAAAGTCGTGAAGTAGAAGGGCGTATCTTGTCTGCCACGATTAGACGAAATCCGAGCGGGAAATACTTTGTGTCCATTTTGGTTGAAACTGACGTGCAATCGTTGCCTCAAACGGGTTCAGCCGTTGGCATCGATGTTGGGTTGAAGGAATTCGTTCTTTCTGATGGAACAAAGTACGCCAACCCGAAATGGCTTCGTAAGCTAGAAGAACAGCTGGCGAAAGCACAACGTATTCTTTCCAGACGAAAAAAAGGTGGCTCGAATTGGGATAAGCAACGAATAAAAGTTGCACGATTGCACGAAAAAATGACAAATGCACGACATGATTACTTACACAAAACCTCCACCGAGATTGTCAAAAACCACGACATCATCGGGATGGAAGATTTGTCGGTAGCTAATATGCTAAAAAATCACAACCTTGCAAAAGCGATTCAAGAAGTATCTTGGTCAACGTTTAAAGCTATGATCGAATACAAAGCTAGATGGTACGGAAAACAAGTTGTCACCGTAGCAAAAAACTTTCCATCCAGTCAGCTTTGTTCGTGCTGTGGCTATCAAAACAAAGACGTGAAACATCTTGCTTTGCGTGAATGGGCATGTCCTGTGTGCCATACTCATCACGACCGAGATGTGAACGCAAGTATCAATATTAAAAACGAAGCCATTAGGCTTCTTAACCGCAGGAACTGTGGGGATCGCCTACTAAATAACCGAAGGGGGCTTCGGTGTTCGTAGGAATCCGCTATGGCTTTAGCCTAGCGGTAGTTCAATGCTTGGTGGAAAATTAATACGCGGGGCGCAACTTGTCGGCGAAACGGTGCAACTGCCACAAAAAATGAAGCACGCCCATATCGTTATTACTGGTGAAGGACAAAGCGACGAGCAAACATTATATGGAAAAGTACCATTTTATGTCGCACAGTTAGCGAACGAATATCACGTTCCTGCCTTTTTGCTGTCAGGAAGTCTCGGTGACGGCTTTGACAAGCTATACGCATATTTCGTCAGCTGCGATGCGATTGCGACAAAGCCGATGACGTTAGAACAATGTATGCGTTCGGCAACCACGCTTCTTTATACAAAAGCACGCAACATCGCACGAATCGTGAAGCGGTTTTCTTAGTCGAAAACCGCTTGATTATGATTCTGCCTGTTCTACTAGTTCGGCAGATAAGGAAGATAAGTGTTTCATGACACGATGAACTTCTTCAATAGAACGTAAAATGTAATCAATTTGTTGCTGGCTTTCCCGGAACTGGTCAATATGGTGATCGAGCTCCATTTTCGAAGCGATCATTGTCCCTTTTGTTTGTTCCATTTGACTAGCTGCTTCTTCTGCGATATGGCTCATCCCATTCATTTTTTGTACAAGTGACTCGACTTGTCGATAATTCGTTTCGATCCCTTCAATAATGTCTGTACTCATTTGTTTTGTATATTCCGCTAGCTTACGAACTTCATCCGCCACGACGGCAAAACCTTTTCCTGCTTCCCCCGCTCTTGCTGCTTCAATCGCCGCATTTAAAGCAAGTAAATTCGTTTGATCAGCAATGGCTTGAATTTGAGAAGATGTATTTCGAATCATATCGGATGAATTTGACAAATTTTTTAAAATAGAGAGTACATCGTTCACTTTACCAACGACTTCATCAAACGTTTTGCGCGTTTGCTCGACTTGATGTTCCGTTGTGTTCATGAGAGCAGACAAGTTTTGGCTACTTCGTTCTGTCATTTCTGTTTGTGCTCGTACATGTTTCGCCTTTTCTTCCGCTTCACTTAACCCCGCTTCTGTTTGCTCAATCGAAGCAGCAAGCTGTTGTCCCATATCGTGCAACCGTGAATGGATCGTTGCTTGTTTTTGGTTCAATTTTTCTAGCTCTTTCATTCGATCATCCATGTAGGCACTCATAATGATTTGCGAATCGAAATTAATAAGATGAAAAAGAGCAATGAGCGTATGCGTCCATTTATCGAAGCGGCCTTCTTGTTGCGCATATGGTAATAAATGTGGGATAAGCGATGTAGCGATTGCCTCGTACGTCGCAATCATCCATTCGATCGGTAAGCCCCGCTCATGATGGTTGCTGCCAAGCCGTTTACGGAAAGAGATGTAATCATCATTAATTGTCGCAGAAAGTAAAGAGTCAATATATTGGATAAAAACATGTTTCAAACGTTCTCGCGTCGTTTTAGAGTTTGCGATCGATTGTAACAGCGGAAACGAATACAGATGATCGAGTACATTGTCAATCACCTCATCGATATGCTCCATCACGAGCGGTTTCACTTCGCGCAATAGTTGTAAATGGCCCTCTGTCACCCCCATGTAGCGTAATCGCTCTTTTATATCATCCGCTGTATGTACGAAGGCAACTCGCTCATCTAAGTGAAAAGGTAAAAGTGTTTGCTTCCGTTTAGAAAAAAACATAAAAACTCACTCCTTTGGGATCTTCATATACACATTATATTTCGTTCTATGAAAGTTGACGAACAATAATGCTCTGTAAACTTATAAAACATTGTTCTAAATAAACAATAAAAAATAAAAAAACCCATTTTTTAATAGGAATAGTTCTTTGTCCTATTTTTTTCGTTTCCTTTTGGCATATGATGAGACAAGAAAGGGGGAGTGTGATGAATCGTTTTGCTTTTGGCATCATCATCGCATATACAGTTGCTTACTATAGCTCATTATCATTTTCCACTCATCCTTCGATGCGGGTGATCAGTAGTGCACTTTTTTCCATTGGTGGAGCACTTCTAGCAGCCATCTGGCTATGGAAAGCGCACCGTCGCATTCGCACGAAGGAGAGAATATTTTGGGGAACGTTAACCGTCAGTACGGTTTGTTATGTCATTGCAGAAAGTATATATCGCTTTTATGAGATTTCATGTTATGCAGAGCCTCCGTTTCCAAGTTGGCCCGATGTATTTTATTTAGGGAATTCTTTTTTGTATATGGCATCACTTTGTTATGTGATGATGCTCGTACGAAAGCAATGGACGATGTGGCAAGCTTTATTCGATACACTTATTGTGACAACGATGCTCGCAATATATAGCTGGTTGTACGTCGTTCAGCCTCTTTTTCATTCACAAGTGTCGGTTGCGTATGTACTCGTATTGTTCAGTTATCCACTTTTTGATTTAGCGATTGCTTTTTTTCTTCTCCTTTTCATTTTTTCAACACGTTTAAACCGTGTATGGACGTTGAACTTGTTCGGAATCGGGTTGTTTGTTTTCTCTGATATGATGTATTTCATTCAAATGATGCAGCGTGAGTTTGTTTCTAACTCTTGGCTTGATCCGCTTTGGGGAATAAGTTTACTTTTTATCGGCTTATCCGGTGTGTATGCCAAAGAAGGAGATATAACAACGCAAGTGGCAGAAACGACACGATGGAAATCAAACGTGAAAATATTTTTCCCTTATGCGAGCCTTGTTCCTCTCTTTTATGCTTTTTTCCGTTTTTCATCTGATCACATTGTCATCGCTGGAGTTGTCGTCACCGTTTGTTTTGTTGTCATTCGCCAATGGCTCACATTGCATGAAAATAGACAGCTCGTTCAATGTTTACAAACGTTAAATCACGAACTTGAGAAAAAAGTGGCCATGCGCACAAACGAACTACAACGGGCAAATGAACAGTTGACTTACGCGGCAAATCACGACTTTTTAACAGGCCTTCCGAATCGACGCGCCTTTATTCATTCGTTAGAAGAAGCGCTTCAACAAGCAAAGCAACACCATCATTCGCTTGCCGTGCTGTATATTGACATCGACCGTTTTAAACAAATTAACGATTATTTTGGGCACTCCGTTGGCGATAAGCTCATTGTGGAAATTGGACAGTTATTAAAACAAAAAGTTCGTCCTACAGATATCGTTGCTCGTCAAGGAGGGGACGAATTTACTATCATTGTCACTCCCGTATACCACCTTCACGATGTGTATCAACTTGTCGATGACATCGTCTCCATTAGTAAACAACTTATTGCCGTTCAACATTTAGATATGCGCGTGTCGCTTAGCATAGGAGTTGCGGTGTATCCGTATGACGGCGAAACGTGCGATACGCTAATGAAACATGCGGATATGGCGATGTATCGCGCCAAAGAGCAAGGGAAAAACCAATATCAGTTTTTTAACGGTGAGATGGATCGTGCGATGTTACAGAAAACGATGATTGAAACGGATCTTTATGAAGCGATTGAGCAGAAGCAATTTGTGTTGTTTTATCAGCCCCAATTTGATGTACAAACAAAAAAAATAATCGGCATGGAGGCGCTTATTCGCTGGATGCACCCAAAGCTCGGCATGATCTCACCAGGCGTCTTTATCCCAATCGCTGAAGAAACAGGGCAAATTATCGCCATTGGGGAATGGGTCATTGAAGAAGCGTGCCGTCAAATAAAAAGATGGAACGAGCAAACTGGGCGCTCCCTTCGCATGAGCGTCAACATTTCTCCAAAACAATTTTTAAAAGAAAACTTTGTGGAACATATTTATCACATTTTACAACAAACATCACTGTTGCCGGATCAACTCGATTTAGAAATTACTGAAGGCGTCGCTGTATTTAACGAACAATATACAATTCATAAACTACAGCAGTTGAAGGAGCTCGGGGTTCGCATTTCGATCGATGACTTCGGAACGGGGTATTCATCGTTAAGCTATTTACGTAAATTTCCGATTGACCGTTTAAAAATTGCTAAGCCATTTATTGACGGAATCACGAAGGAAAAAGAAGATGTGGCAGTCGTTAAAGCGATTATCGTACTTGCCCAAAATTTAAAATTGCGCGTCATCGCCGAAGGGGTAGAAACGCTGTCACAATTTCATATTCTCGAGACGTTGCAGTGCGATGAAATTCAAGGATATGTTTTCGGAAAGCCGCTTGATGCCGATGCGTTTGAAAACACGTACTTACAAAACCAACTTCCGGACGAGTGAAGTTGGTTTTGTGAAAAAAATCATTGACAATGATAATCAATTCATGTAACTTAAAATTTGTTGATATTAATTATCAATATCAATTTGTTCACTAGGCGTTCGAGGGGGTAAACATATATGCCGCGGTTGTACACAGAACAGCTTTCTGTTGGGTATGGGGAGCGAACCATTGTCGATCGGTTAACTGTACATATTCCAGATGAAAAAATAACGACGATTATCGGGCCGAACGGATGTGGGAAATCAACGCTTTTAAAAGCGATGACGCGCATTATTCGTCATCAAGAAGGGGCGGTCATTTTAGACGGAAAACAAATTTCGCAAGAGCATACGAAATTGTTGGCGCAAAAAATGGCGATTTTGCCGCAAACCCCAGAAAGTCCGAGCGGTTTAACCGTCGGTGAGCTCGTTTCATACGGACGTTTCCCTTACCAAAAAGGATTTGGTCGACTGACGAAACGGGACGTGGAAGTCATTGATTGGGCGCTTGAAATGACTGGAACGATCGCATTTAAACACCGCCCGGTCGATTCGTTATCAGGTGGTCAAAGACAGCGAGTATGGATTGCGATGGCGCTTGCGCAAGAAACAGATATCATTTTTTTAGATGAGCCGACGACGTATTTAGATATGGCTCACCAGCTAGAAGTGCTTGAATTGTTGCAGCGTTTAAATCGCGAACAAAAGCGCACGATCGTGATGGTGCTTCATGATTTAAACCAAGCAGCTCGTTTTGCGGACTATATGATCGCCATGAAAGATGGGAAAATCGTGCAAGCAGGAACGTGCGAACAAGTCATGACGCCTGATGTATTAAGACAAGTGTTTCATATTGACGCAGAAATTGGCCGCGACCCTCGAACAAACAAACCGATGTGTATCACATATCATTTAATAAAAGGAGATGTAGCATATGTTGAACAAGCGAATGATGTCCATTCTTCTTTTGTTCGTCCTCATCTTGAGTGCGTGCGGTAACCAAGCGGCAGAAAACGAACAAGAGAAAGCAACAAAAGAAGCGAATGAACCGAAAACGATTACGTATGAATCAGAAACGGGTCCAATTGAAGTTCCTTCCAATCCGAAGCGCGTTGTTGTGTTATCGTCATTTTTAGCAGGTAGTGTGATGGCGCTTGATGTTCCAATTGTCGGTGTCGATTCTTGGGCGAAAATGAACCCACGTTATGAGCCATATATAAAGGATGCAAAAGAAGTGACAGATGAAAGTTTAGAACAAATTATCGAGTTGGAGCCAGATTTAATTATCGCTGCCTCAACAAACAAAAACTTAGATAAATTAAAGGAAATTGCGCCGACTGTCACATATACGTACGGAAAAGTCGACTACTTAACACAACATTTAGAAATTGGAAAGCTATTGAATAAAGAAGAAGAAGCGAAAAAATGGATCGATGACTTCAAAAAGCGTGCGCAACAAGCTGGCGAAGACATTCGTGCGAAAATTGGCGAAGATGCAACCGTTTCGGTCATTGAAAACTTCGATAAGCAATTGTATGTATTTGGGAACAATTGGGGTCGTGGAACAGAAATTTTATATCAAGAAATGAAATTAAAAATGCCAAAAGCAGTAGAAGAACATGCGCTAAAAGATGGCTATTACGCGATTTCGCTTGAAGTGCTTCCGCAATTTGCAGGGGATTACGTCATCTTCAGTAAAAACGCAGATGGCGACCTTTCGTTTACAGAAACAGAAACGTACAAAAATATTCCGGCGGTGAAAAACAATCGCGTCTTTGAAGCAAACGCAAAAGAATTTTACTTTAACGATCCAATTACGCTAGAGTATCAGCTTGAGTTTTTCAAAAAGCACTTTTTAGGGGAGTAATGTAGTAAAAAGAGGAGTTCGTCGCGAATTCCTCTTTCTTTATGTGAGAGAAGAGAGAGGATGTATATGCTGAAAAAATTTATATTTGCTTTATGCATATGGTTAGTGATGTTTGTTTTTTCTATCGTAATCGGAGCTGCAGAGACGACAATCAAAGATGTATGGCTCGCGATGACAGCGCCAGAGACAAGCGAACAAACAATGATGATTTATGAAGTCCGTCTCCCACGTGAAGCGGCAGCTGTCGTTGTGGGCGCCGCGTTAGCCGTTGCGGGTGCTATTATGCAAGGGATGACGAGAAACCCATTGGCCGATCCAGGACTAATCGGACTGACAGCAGGGGCGAACGCCGCGTTAGCCGCAATGTTTGCTTTTTTTCCTGACGCAAACTATATCGAAACCGTATTTGCCTGCTTCCTTGGTGCGTCGCTCGGTGGCTTGCTTGTCTTTGGCATCGGCGCAAAGTCATTTTCACCGTTTCGCATCGTGCTAGCCGGTGCAGCCATTTCCACTTTTTTATACGCGATCGCAGAGGGCATTGGACTTATATATAAAGTATCAAAAGACGTATCAATGTGGACGGCTGGCGGAATGATGGGAACGACATGGAATGAACTGAAAATCGTTACCCCATTCATTTGTTTCGCCATGCTTATCGCTTTTTGGCAAAGTAGACAATTAACGATTTTAAGTATGAGCGAAGACGTAGCTGTCGGGCTCGGCCAGCAGCTGACGCGTGTAAAAACGATTCTTTTCCTCGTTGTGATGATGTTAGCCGGTGCCTCTGTAGCCCTCGTTGGAAACTTAGCGTTCGTCGGTTTAATGATTCCACATCTCGTTCGCTCATTTGTCGGAACAGACTATCGTTTTATTTTGCCGATGAGCGCAATTGTTGGGGCAACGTTTATGTTGTTTGCGGATACCGTCGCACGAACGATTCACGCCCCGTATGAGACGCCTGTTGTGGCAGTTGTAGCGGTCATGGGGCTTCCGTTTTTTCTTTTCGTCGTGCGCAAAGGAGGAAACATGCGATGATTGCACCTTATTTACGAAAAAAACAGCGCGTCATATTGCTCATTCTTTTTCTGTTTATCTGTACAACAGCCGTGATCAGCATGGGAATCGGCTATTCTTCTTTATCTTATGACCGATTGATTCCTGTACTTTTTGGTGAAGGAACGTTTAAAGAACAATTTGTTCTTTTTTCTATTCGTCTGCCGAGAATCGCTATTACGTTGCTCGCAGGGATGGCTTTAGCGATATCTGGAGCTATTTTGCAAGTTGTGATGCGCAATGATTTGGCAGATCCTGGCGTTGTCGGCATTAACGCTGGGGCGGGTGTGGCAGTAGCGCTTTTCTTTTTATTTATTCCGATTCAAGCTGCATCGTTTGCCTATATCATTCCGTTTGTTGCTTTTTTAGGTGCGCTCCTTACAGCGATCATGATTTACATATTGTCATACAATAAACAAACAGGACTTCAACCGATTCGACTTGTGTTAATCGGAATCGGTTTTGCGACGGCGTTTTCTGGCTTGATGGTTGTACTCATTTCAGGGGCAGATCGTACGAAAGTAGACTTTATTGCGAAATGGTTAGCTGGAGGCATTTGGGGGCTCGATTGGGCGTTTGTCCTCGCTTTATTGCCATGGCTTATCGTTCTCGTCCCGTTCATTTTATATAAAGCGCCTCGTTTAAATGTGCTGCAATTCAACGACCCGGTAGCGATCGGCATCGGTGTGTCGCTCGATCGCGAACGGCTTGTTTTGTTGTTAGTGGCAGTAGCGCTCGCTGCGTCTGCCGTCTCGGTCACAGGTGGCATTGCATTTGTCGGCTTGATGGCACCACATATTGCCCGCGCGCTTGTCGGACCGCGCAATGAGCTTAGTTTGCCTGTTGCGATGCTCATGGGCGGCGCGTTATTGTTGCTCGCTGATACAATTGGACGGACTTTAGTTGAACCGGATGGACTCCCTGCCGGTGTGCTCGTTTCCCTGATCGGTGCTCCTTATTTTGTATATTTATTATGGAAAAAGAAATAAGCATATGGTACGATAATTGTAAACTTTTTTATTTTAAAGGTTTACAAAAAGGGGAGAAGTGCATTGTGGGAGGAGTTGCAAGCACATATTGAACAACTGGAGGAAAAAGCGCAAAGACGTTCATTCGTCAAAGTAGAAAGCAACGGTTGTTTTATACATATTGACGGCCGTCCGATGCTTAATTTTTCATCAAACAACTATTTAGGTCTCGCTCATGACGAACGGCTTATTCACGCGAGCGTTGAAGCGACGAGACGATACGGCGTTGGGGCGACTGCTTCACGGCTTGTTGTCGGCAATCATCCGTTATATGAACAAGCGGAAGCTGAACTCGTCCGCTGGAAAGGATGTGAAGCTGCACTCATCATCCATAGCGGATATGCTGCTAACGTCGGCATTTTGTCTGCCTTAGCTGGGCGAGATACAGTGATTTTTAGCGATAAATGGAATCATGCGAGCATCGTTGACGGTGCTGTATTAAGTCGGGCGGAAGTGAAGCGCTATCGCCATGCTGACGTCGATCATTTAGAAACTTTATTAAAAAAAGCAGAGGGACATAAACGAAAGATGATTGTTACCGATACGATTTTCAGCATGGACGGAGACGTTGCACCGTTGCGCGAACTCGTCTCGTTAAAAGAGGCGTACGGTGCTTTACTCGTTGTTGACGAAGCGCATGCGAGCGGAATATATGGGGAAAACGGGGAAGGAATGGCATATGAACTTCAACTAGCACAACATATTGACGTGCACATGGGAACATTCAGCAAAGCGCTTGGCGTATATGGGGCATATGTAACGGGAACACGCGTCTTGATTGATTATTTCATCAATACGATGCGTCCATTCATTTTTACAACAGCATTACCTCCAAGTGTGCTCGGCGCCATTTATGCCGCGATTGACGTTGTACAAAAAGAGCCAATGCGGCGTTACCATTTACGTGCGTTAAGCGATCGTTTCCGCACGCGTCTTCAACAGGCCGGATTTCATATTGGTGAAAGCACGACGCACATTGTACCGATCATTGTTGGTGAGAACGAGAAGGCGCTCGCATTTAGTGCGCGCTTGCGTGAACGTGGCATTGCCGCGGTTGCAATTCGTCCCCCAACGGTTCCAGAAGGTACAGCACGCATTCGCTTTTCCCTTATGGCGACGATGACAAACGAACAAGTCGATTGGGCGCTTGATCATATTTGTGCGGTCGGAAAAGAAATGGAGTTGATCCCATGAACGTATTGCTGTTGCCAGGCTGGGGGATGAAAGGCGATGTGTTTTCTCCGCTTATCGCGGCGCTTCAGCTAAAGGATGTCACGATCGTCGAATGGGAAAGTATGCGCGATGTTCATCATTTTTTAACGAAGGCAGAAGAAGCATTAACCGCCCCTTCGCTCGTTATTGGTTGGTCGCTTGGGTCGCTCGTTGCTTTGCAGCTTGCGACGCATCCGTATGTTACTCATCTTGTATGCATCGGCGGTACGAGCCGCTTTACGACGACAGAACATTATGATGCGGGGTGGCATGCGCGCATTGTGGAACGGATGAAGGCGCAACTCATACGCCAACCAAACAAAACGATCCAATCGTTTATTGACATGTTATGGGGGAAGGAAGATGCAGAGCCATTTCCGTATATGCATCATCATATTCCAGATTTGTTGCTTGGACTAGACTACTTGCTTACAACAGATGTACGCAACCAGCTGCAACGCATTCGTGTGCCGTTGTTACTTATTCACGGGGAACGCGACCGCATTTGTCCACCGCAAGCTGCTCAATACATAGATGAACGAACAAACCATTGTACGTTCATGCTTATGCCAAATGTTGGACACGCTCCTCATATCACACAGCCGCATGCGTGCGCTCATATGATTCAAACGTGGTTAGGCGGTGGAAGAAATGATTGACAAACAATTGATGCAAAAGCGATTTAGCGAACGGGCAAAGACGTACGATCAATTTGCGAACGTACAAAAAAAGATGGCGCATGAATTAATGGCGCGCATTGCTCGTCCACCAAAAACGATTTTAGAAATCGGATGCGGCACAGGATATGTAACACAATTGTTGCACAACGCTTATCCGCATGCGAAGCTAACAGCTGTCGATATCGCCCCAGGCATGATTGAAGCCGCAAAAGAACGACTAGGGGACGCGCCGATTACTTGGCTTTGCGCAGATGTAGAAGAAGCAACATGGTATGAAACGTACGATTTAATTATTTCGAATGCAACGTTTCAATGGTTCACAAATCCAAAACAAACGATCGCCAAACTCGCCGGGCGAAGAAACGAGGGGGGACAACTTCTGTTTTCAACATTTGGCGACCGAACGTTTTACGAGCTGCATACTTCATTTGCTTATGCGCTAGCGAAACAACATATTCATGAGCCGCTTCGCATCGGGCCGTCGTTTCCGACGTTTTCCGATTGGCTTCACATGCATCCTTATGCTCGGGGGCATGAGCGCATGGAAGTAGAATATTTTCCGTCGGTACGCGACTTTTTCTTATCCCTTCGCCATATCGGTGCAACGAATAGCACAACCGGGCGATATTGCCAAAGGCCGTCTATATTTAAAACAATGATGCATGAATATGAACAACGTTTTTCGGAACAAGGGCTTATTCGAGCGACATACCATTGCATTTGGATCGACATTAGCTAGGTAGCGTCATATTTTTTCCGTAAAAAATTTCATCCATTTCGATGCGCAATTTTTGTGTAATAGCGTCCGCTTCTTCTTTTGTCAGTTGATCTTTAGACAGTTCAAACAAATAGCTATCTAAATCAAACTCGCGCAATTTACATTTCGTATGGAAAATATGTTCTTGATACACGTTCACATCAATCATATCGTACTGTTTGCGAATGTCGTCAGGAATGTAGTTTTGAATCGATGTAATATCATGGTCAATAAATAGCTTTTTCCCAGAAATATCGCGTGTAAATCCGCGCACGCGATAATCAATGATCATAATATCGGTTTCAAATGAGCGAATTAAATAATCAAGTGCTTTCAATGGTGAAATTTCCCCGCACGTTGCGACATCAATATCAGCTCGAAACGTGCTAATTCCATCGTTCGGATGATATTCGGGATATGTATGTACCGTAATATGACTTTTATCAAGGGCACAAACGACCGCTTGTGGCACAGGCGGTTCTTCTTTTGGAACTTCGATCGGTCCTTCTGAAATAAGCATCGTCACACTTGCCCCTTGAGGAACGTAATCTTGTTTGGCGATATTTAAAATGTGCGCTCCAATCATATTTGACACGTCTTTTAAAATGTTCGTCAACCGCTCCGCATTATACACTTCATCAATGTACGCAATATACGCTTCCCGCTCGCTTGCACTTTTCGTGTAACAAATATCGTACATATTAAAACTAAGCGATTTTGTTAAGTTGTTAAATCCGTGTAGTTTCATGATCGCTCTTCCTTTCTTAAGTTATGCTATTTATTATGTTGTCGATTTATGAGGAGTTGTATGTATGTAAATCAGAAGTGATTAATCGAACGTAAATAAGCGATGTGATATAATGGAATCGAATAAACAATTAGGAAGAACATCCGTCGGCGATGAACAAAGCAAGTGAACCGTATGATTAAAATAAACGGTTTTGTCATATGGCATTTTCAATCAACGGGTTAGAAAAGCTGTAGGAAAGGGGAAATCTGTTTTGATTAAAGCGGTAATTTTTGATTTTGATGGGTTAATTATAGATACAGAGACAGCTTGGTTTGAATCGTTTAAGGAGGCATTAGGTACGTATCGTGTGGATTTACCGTTGGAATGTTTTGTTCAAACGGTTGGAACAGAAAATGATGCGCTTTATGAATTTTTTCGACAACAGCTTGGTGAACGCTGTAATATTGAAGAAATTGAGGAGAAAGCTACTAGATTTTATGAAATGAAAATGGAAAAACCTGAGGCGCGTGAAGGAGTAAAACAATATTTGGAGGAAGCTCAAGAATTAGGATATAAAATAGCCATTGCTTCAAGTTCTAAAAAAGAATGGATCATCCATTATTTAAACAAATTAGATCTGTTATCTTACTTTGAAGTCATTGTTACAAGGGAAGATGTAGACAAAATCAAGCCAGCTCCTGACTTGTATTTGAAAGCGTTAGACGCTTTAGGTGTCCAACCCGATGAAGCAATAGTGTTTGAGGATTCTTTAAACGGCCTTCAAGCTGCCTTAGCAGCAGGGATAAAGTGTGTCGTTGTACCTAACTCAGTCACACAATCGTTAGCCTTTGAACAACACGCTTTAAGATTGAGTTCAATGGCGGAAAAACGTTTAACAGAAGTGATCAAGCAAGTCATGGGATAATGTCCAATGCATACTATCATATTTTCGATTAAGCATGAACGAGGAGCAACCTTATCGCCACGAAATGACCGGGGCCTTTTTACGGAAGGCTCCATTTTTTTGAGCTGAAAATGATAACAAAGCAATCTAATGACATAGTCTCGAAAACAGTAGTCAAACATGATGGTGTGATCGTGAATACATGAACGTAAGTATAGCTTTGTCATTCCAAAAAAGTAGGAAATATTGTAAAATAGAGAAAGGAAAAGGAGAGGAGAGAGAGCGATGCCTATTTACAACAAGCTTGTTCGGGATAAGATTCCACAAGTTATCGAAAAAGCAGGAAAGACGTTTACAGTCCGCACGTTAAGTAATGAAGAATACCGCCAAGAGCTGCGAAAAAAAGCGTTTGAAGAGTTGGAAGAGTACATGAATGCCACTGATGATCGTACGGCGGTAGAGGAGTTGGCCGATTTGTTAGAGATTGTTCATGCACTTGCCCAATGCCACGGGGTAACGATTGATCAAGTCGAAGCGGTTCGGGCAGAAAAAGCGGAAAAACGAGGAGGTTTTCAAGAAAAGATTTTTTTGATCGAGGTACATGATGAGTAAAGTCGAGTTTGTCAAACGCCATTTGATCGAAAAACTAAAAGAACATATCGAAACCTCATCCACGATTTATATATTGACGTCGTTCGTAATGAAGTCGGGCGTGGAGGTCATAAAAGAACCGCTCCAACGTGCAGCGGAGCGGGGAGCTGATATTAAAATTTGCGCTGGTGATTATTTATATGTCACCCAACCTGAAGCTTTGCGCCAACTTATAGCGATTCATCCAAATATTGAAGTTCGGCTATGGAAAAGTGAGGGCGTTTCTTTCCACCCGAAAGCATATTTGTTTGAAGATAAAAACGACGGCTATTTTATTATCGGTTCGTCCAACTTATCGCGCTCCGCCTTAACGAACGGCATCGAATGGAACATCGGGCTGCACAAGTGCGTCGAAGAAAACGTCTTTGCCGAAGTAATGAGCGAGTTTTTAACGCTTTTTTACGCTGAGCAAACGGTACAAGTAAACGAGGAAACGTTAAAAGAGTACGAAAAGCAGTACGATGATTATCATCAACGTCATTCGAATTTAGTGCGACAGTGGGTGAAGTTGGAAGAAGTGGAACTGATGCTTCCAACTGAAGTGCCAGCGGCAGAAGAAGTGGAAGTCGTTTATGATCCAACCGTTTCATATGGAGCGATTCAACCGCGCTTTGCGCAGGTGGAGGCTCTCGCCCAACTCGAGGCTACATATGAAGAAGGGTACGATCGTGCGATGGTCGTCATGGCGACTGGTCTTGGCAAAACGTACTTGGCCGCCTTTTTTGCCCGTAATTTTAGTAAAGTGCTATTTATTGCCCATCGCGAAGAAATTTTGCATCAGGCGAGACGCTCGTTTGCGCAAGTGCTTCCTGATAAGACGTTTGGTATGTATGACGGTAAAGTGAAAGAAGGAAAAGCTGATGTCGTGTTCGCGTCTATTTTTACATTAAGCATGAAAAAGCATCTGCAAGCGTTCGCTCAAGACGAATTCGATCTCATCATTGTTGACGAATTTCACCATGCCGCAGCGAAGTCGTACGAGCGTGTGCTCTCTTATTTTCAGCCGAAGTTTTTACTTGGCATTACGGCGACGCCCGATCGTAACGATTATAAAGATGTGTACGCGCTTTGCGATGGGAATGTGGCGTACCGCATTGATTTTATCGAAGCAGTGCAGCACGGCTGGCTTGCACCATTTCGCTATTATGGTGTGTACGATGATACGGACTATACACAAATTGCTTGGCGCGGCAACCGTTATGATGAAGTAGAATTATTGCAGGCGCAGCTGCGCACAGAAGTGGCGGAAAATATTTTGCGAGCTTGGGAGAAACATAAGCAAACGAAAACACTCGTGTTTTGTTCATCGATTCGCCAAGCGGATTTTTTATCTCATTATTTTAATGAACACGGCTATTGTACAGTAAGCTTACACTCAAAACAAATACATATTACGCGTTCGGAAGCCATTTCCCTGCTCGAAAAAGGCGAATTAGACGCCATTTTTACCGTAGATTTGTTTAACGAAGGTGTCGATATTCCAGCTGTCGATACACTTTTATTTGTTCGTCCGACAGAGTCACTAACGGTTTTCACCCAACAAGTCGGGCGCGGTTTGCGGCTTCATCCAGAAAAACAGTATTGCGTCATTATCGACTTAATCGGAAACTATCGCAATGCTGATGTGAAACTAGCCCTATTTGATACGAAAAAAGAGGAAAGGAAAAAACAAAAGTCTGTGATCCCCGTTGTTCCTGACGGATGTGTCGTCGATTTTGATGTTCGCGTCGTTCATTTATTAGAAGAGATGCGTCGGAAACGTCAACCGCGCAAAGAGAATTTGTTAGTCGACTACTATGACGTAAAACAACAACTCGGCCGCCGCACGACGTATCTTGAGCTTCACTTGTACGGCCGCAGCGTCGCTAAAGAATATCGCGATGAGTTTAAATCGTACGTCGGGTTTCTTTATTGGGCAGATGAGTTATCCGAGCGTGAAAAAGAAGTGTTTTTGAAATACGAACCGTGGCTTATAGAAGTCGAGCGAACAACGATGACGAAAAGCTATAAAATGGTCGTCTTGCAAGCGATGCTAAACCGCGGACCATCACATTGGCATTTGCCAATTATGCCAAATGAAGTTGCACCATTTTTCCATCAATATTTAACAGAAAAAGAATACCGAAAGCGCATCGATTTCTCCGATGGTGAAACGAAGCGATTATGGCAATACGACGAGCAAAAAGTGGCAAAACTTATCGCCAAAATGCCGATGACAAAATGGAGCGGTAGCTCAAACGGACTCATTTTGTTCGATAACAACGTCTTCACGCTCAACTTTTCCATCGCACGAGAGGATGAGAAAATTTTGCACCAATGGACGCAGGAGATTTGTGAATATCGGTTGCATGTGTATTTTGAGAGAAGGGGTGGGGGGAAGCGTTCGGAAATAAGAAAAGCAAAGGGGATGAGTGTTCATGTATTCCATTCTTGAAAACTTGCGCTGTCCAATTTGCAGAAAGACATTTAAACGGCAAGACCAGGTCATTCTCGATGTAATTAATACAGTTATACACCGTGAATGCTACTATACATGTGTAGGAAGGAAACTGTTTCCGATCAAAGACGAAGGATCGCTTCGGAAGATAATCGCGACATATGAATTTTTTAGGGATGATTAAACATGAGTGGTGCCATTAGAAGCGGTATTTGGTATTATTTTAATATTTTCTATCTGTAGGCTCATCATCATAATGTGTACTTGACGAGTGGTACGCTTTAAATGTCCATCATCGAAACATGTGTCTGCCTTTTAAGTTTAAACCTGATAGCAACGTAGCAAAAAGAGGTATTTGGTATAAAAAGTAAAAGTATGCTTTTGGTTTGTAACTATTCAGCCACATCATAAAGTGAGCTGAATATTTTTTGCTTTTCCTGTCCATGATGTGAATATTGATAGACAAGGAGGTGAATCGCATGTTGACGGTACAACAAGCTGTATTTACAGTTGAAAGCTTAATCAGCAAAGTCCAACAACAAAAGCAGCTCATTACTCACCAACAACAAGTCATTGAGCAACTGTTGAAAGAAAACAAACAGCTACGCAAAGAAAATGAACAACTCAAGTATCGCGTTCAAGAGCTGGAAGCACGCACGAAAAAAAACAGCTCTAATAGCCATTTGCCCCCATCTTCTGACCGTTTTGCCAACACACGTTCTTCTCGTCAACCATCTGGCAACAAGCCAGGCGGACAAGAAGGACATCAAGGAACGACGCTCCGTCAAGTGGAACATCCACATCATCGTGTCGTCCACCGTGTGCATACGTGTCAAGGATGTGGGGCTTCTTTGCGTGAAGTCAAACCGTTCAAAGTCGATGTCCGTCAAGTGTTTGATGTCCCTCCTGTGGCGATCGAGGTGACACAACATGAACGTGAAGTGAAATCGTGTCCACATTGTCGATGTGTTCAACAAGCCGAATTCCCATCCCATGTCACGAATCATGTGCAATACGGTCCACGGCTCACGGCGCTCGTTGTTTATTTACATCATATCCAATTGATCCCGTACAAGCGTTTAAGTGATACAATCGAAGCGTTATATCAACACTCGATGAGTACGGGAACTCTTGCCAATATGGTGAAACGAGGACGCGAATCGCTGGAATCAAATATGGACATCATCGAAGACGCCTTACTTGACTCCAACATCTTGCATGTCGATGAAACGAGTTTGCGCATCAATGGGAAACTCGCATGGGTGCATGTCGCATGTACGTCGACATATACATACTTAGCTCCTCACGCTTCTCGTGGAAAGAAAGCAACGGATGAGATCGGGGTTCTTCCACAATACAAAGGGACGATGATGCACGATGCGTTCGGTACGTATCCGAAATACACACATGCCACCCATGCCCTTTGTCATGCCCACCATTTGCGTGAGTTAAAAGGATTCATCGAACAGGGGCATACGTGGGCGATGCGCATGACCACGTTTCTGTTAGCCGCCAAGCAAGCCGTCGAAGCCCATCACGGTGCACTTTCCGAAGAAGAAGCGAAACGATGGGAACGAGTGTATGATCGCATCCTAGCGAAAGCACAACACCGATTAGAAACGATGACACCTCTTCCGAAAAAAGCACTCGCTTTTGTTCGACGGCTTCAGAAACGAAAGGAAGAAGCGTTGCGTTTCTTACGTGAAGTACATGTTCCCTTTGACAACAACCAAGCCGAACGCGATCTTCGCATGGTCAAAGTCAAAGAGAACATTTCGGGTACGTTTCGCGAAGAAACATTCGCCCAGTCGTTTTGCATCGCAAGAAGCATCGTTTCCACACTGACGAAACACGAAAAAAACGTGTGGGATTCGTTATGTCTTCTGTTGACGGGTGACACGCTTGATCATGTTCTTTCTACCACTTAGGGCATTTTCAATCACGGGGATGTCCTATTTGTGCTGGGCTTTTTTACATACTTCTATCGGGGTGAATAGTTACTTTGGTTTTTCTTATCATGATCGTCATTTGTGGAGTACAAGTGGTGGAGATCCTACTTCGATATGGAAAAAGAGATATGATCTTAAAACGTATTCGCGTTTTTGGGTAGCCTCTAGTTATGCAAATAGGATGTACTTCCCTCTAACAACGACGTTAATATAGAAGAGATACTTGATTCCAAGCGCTGTATACACCTTGCTTTGCAAGTCTTACGTTGGAATACATTTTGCCTAGGATCAAGAGACGAGACAATGCGTCATGCGTTTGAGATGTATTCGCCATACATCCAGGTGGCTCATGCACCCTGTTACGCTCATTATTTCGTCAGTTGAAAGGACATCAAATAAGAGTAGGTATGGACAAAGCAAATGAATTGCTTTTTGTAGGCAACCGAGCATGTGGAACATTGAACAAGCAAAAGGAATTTTTCCGAAGGGAAGGAGGAAACGTTTAGGGCATTAGCATAATGTAATTTGAATGAAAACGTATTGCAAATGGATATAATGTAATCTCTTTCAGGGAAAACATTTTCTTTTGTTCCCTCGTCTTTAGAAACAGAAAAGAAGGAGTTTTTTGATTTTTGCAAGAAACATATATTCCTTTGATAACAGTAATTGAGGCGGATCTCACACAAGTTGAGACTACAACAAAAAACATTTCGAGTTCTTTACATAAAGAAGCTCTCGTCTACTTTCATTTTGAGTCAATTAGATTATCAGCCTACACGCATCAAACATGTAAATTTTGTTTTTTTGATGATCAAAATATAACCCACAGTCAAACAAATTTTTGTTTGAAAATTATTAAAAGTATTTGGTAAAATAAGTTTATGGTAAATTTTATTGTTGCTTAATTGAAAGTTATACTTGATTGCACCTTTTTGTGAATATGTTATGTTGGTAATTTGATGATTTTTATGTATATTTGTATATAAAATTCCTTTTGTTCCTAAATATATGTTGTGGTTTGTATAGGCTGGTGGGCTCCTGAACAATGATGCTCGCCTTTCCGTTGCACCGTGGAGGTAAGCTATGTATTCTTCTTTGTGGTCAAAAAATGAGCAAATAACTCTTTTGACCAATGATATTTCAAACTTTTCCGCTGTGTAAAATGGGAGCAAAAGGTCATCAAATACAGGATCTTTATACAGATTCAATGGAAAAACAAGCAATACCAATGAAACTATGATTTTCGACATTTTACGAACAAGGGGTGGAAGAATGTTTGATGTGAAGGTAAATGAAGAACAAAGAGATTATGCTGGTATGATGGTATCAAAATTTAATTTTGGAAAAAGAGGTTATGCTGATGGGAATAAGGAACAACAGTTTGTAGGGGTATTGGGACAAGTAGTAATAGCTGACCTGACTGATGGACAGAGGCCGAACGGAGAGAATGGATTTGATGGTGGTGTGGATCTAATCATTAAGAATAAAAAGATCGATATAAAAACAATGACCCGTACTGTTCCAATGAAACCTCATTTTGTACATAATTTTATTGGATATCAGTTGAGATATGGAGTAGATTATTATCTATTTTGTTCTTTTAACAAATCAAGGAATATACTCACTGTTTGTGGATTAATAAAAAAAGAAGATTTTCTAAAAAAATCGAGTTATTATCCAAAAGGATCAAAAAGATATCGAGACGATAATTCTTTTTTTGTAACCAATGCTCCCCTTTATGAAATTAGACAATCTGATCTAAATGACGTTAATACATTAAACGATGTTTATATGTATATAAAATAAAAGAATATATTGGAATATATACAAAATTTAGGATCGTACCACAACATGTACTTGACAAGCAATACGGCTTCCTGTGCAAAGATGCGTAAAAATCGTTGATTTGCTGATTTCTCCTAAAAACTGTAAATAAGATATGTTCAGAAAAAATCAAGTACATCTTTTGGTGATGAACCAAAATTTATAGGTACTGTGCTGATGAAAAATATCAACAACAAGTATGTGATCAATCCCAATGAATATTATATAGATTCACTTTGTGGCTTTAACATAAGCAATTATTATTTTTCGACTGTCGAGCAACCGAGCAACATCGCTCCCAGACAAATGAATTCGTCTGGAAAGTGTTCAGTGGTTCGATGCTTTGCCGCGAAGGTGTGACGGAAGTAGGCTTTTGGTTTGCTTCCGTCAGGCGAAAAAATGAAGTTAAACTTCCAAATTGTAGCCATATAGCTATATAAATGCTCATTGAAAAATTAATATTTTCCTTCTCTTGCAACTAACTTTCTCTCCCAACGTTCAACTTGTAGATTGAACCTATAGGATCTTTGGAGAAAGTGTTGCAACAACGCTTATTATAGTGTGCAGTATAACAGAGAGGTTGACTCTTTATGTTGCATGTATATATCTTTTGGATCGACCGAGTCTAATGTAAAATTTTTTTATTTAGTCTTTTCAACTAACAACTGATAATATGATCAAAAGCTTTTTCGCTAATCTCCCGAATAGAATAGCTGAATTGGTATGTATATGAAGATCAAGCTCCCTATGAGCGTGAATATGAACCTCGTTTCAAACTAGTAGGAAATCTGAAGCTGATAAGCTTTGATACGAAATCACATTCTGTCTGAACATGGGGATAATCAGTATCTAAAAATAACATTATGAGAATAACTAATGAAAGGAAAAAGATAATCATGGACAAAACGTTATATACAGAAGGTATAAATGCAATAATTGAGTTGTACAATTACTCCGTAAAAGGTGTAAGTAAAGTAGCCGAAGAAACAATAAATCGAGCATTCGGGGGAGTTATAAGAGCTGAAAAAGGAAAATTAGTAGAAAAAATGGCCCAAATGATGACTTTACTCGCGTGGAGGGATGTTCTAGGTCAAGATATCAAACGAATTAAAATGGATAGAAAGAAAATTAAAGTTCCAATTAATGATGAATATATAAACAATATTAGGGATGAAAATGTAAAAAAAATTATCCAGAAAGAAAGAGATAGATTTTATTATAAAATAGGAACGGATGTTCATGTATATATAGATGGAAAGTTCGTTATGGCCATTGAATGCAAAGCATACACTGAAAACGCAATGTTAAAGAGGATATTAGTTGACGCTACTTTACTTAAAAAATTTGCTGAAGTTCAAAAATTTGTGCTCCTTCAATTAGAAAGTCAGTTAGGAGGAGATTATTCACAATTAAATTTTATCACCATTGGTAGCCCATCTACACGAACACTTATGTCTTATTTTGATATTGATTTAGAGATTATAACTTTGCTGAAAGGTGAAAGAGATATAGATAAACCTATACACAATTCTTCATATTTTAAGGAACTTACGCACTCTTCAGTTAACAAGGCTATTTTAACATTGAGCAATATATTAAAAAGCTTTGTATAATGTAAATTGGACAGTAATTAGGTAAAAATGCCTCCTATCCTTTTTGTATCAAGAGATAGGGGGCATTTTTGGACACGCGTTGGGCGTGCGTGTAGGTGCGAGGTTGGATGTCCTGGATCTCCTAAATGAGGCTCCATCCCTAAAGTTACAAAGAGTTGCCTTTGTTTAGCTGTTAGTTCAGTTTGCTGAATATGGGTCGTCGTTTCGGAAGAAAAATGCTCAAGCTTCACGGGCCACCTATTTTCTTTGGAGCAAATAAGAATGCAGTCGGTAGGCGGCCTTCTGCCGAGCTTCATCAGGGGGCGGTGAGTTCCAGTCGGTTTTTACTTCAAAATTCCAAACGATGCTTTTCATTCTTTGTGATGGTGGTTGCCTTTGTTTAAAATGTACATAAGAATGTGCCAATGACACGTTTCTTCGTTTAAACTTCTAGAGGAGACTAAATAAGTTTTTTCCCCCTATGATTCTTTTTTTAGCCGTCTCACAGTATTCTGAAGAAATATCTATGCCTAAGTATTTTCTATTAAGCTGATCTGCAACATACGTTGTCGTACCCACTCCATTGAAAGGATCTAATACAATGTCTCCTGGAAAGCTAAACAATTTAATTGCTCTTCTTGCTAACTCTTCAGGAAACATAGCAGGATGTCCATATTCTTTCATTTTTCTTTCAGGTGCTATAGACCACTTTCCGATAGTCCAGGTTTTGAACTCCTCGGGGGTCAAATCAGATTCAGTACCCCAACGATTTGTTTTTTTTATTTCTCCTTTACTAAAAACCTCTATAAACTCCCAAGTATATTTAAAATAGGGACTGGAAGGACTCAACCAGCTACCCCAAGACGTAAATTTTGCATTGTAGTTATTTTTCTCCCATATTATTTCGTTTCTCCATATTAATCCTAAATCAATAAAAATACGACTGAATATGTGATGGGTAGGTATATAGTCTGAAAATAGAGGTTGAATATTAAAAACAATTCTCCCCCCCCAAACCAAAACTCTTACACACTCTTTCAAAATCCTTTCCATTTTCGAGAAATAATCTTTCCAGAATACTGTATCATCATGTTCGTTATAATCCATACCAAAGTTATAAGGAGGTGATGTAACGATCAGATCAATACAATTATCGGGTAGTTTTTTTAAAAACACCTCACAATCATCACAAATAATTTGATTTACATATTGCTCTGGCAATTGATTGCACTCTTTGCTAAATCCCTTTTCATTAACATAGAAAAACTGTTTACGAGATTTTTTCTTTTTTTCTTTCTCTTTAACTTTGACCTCGGCATTATAATTTACAAAAATTCGTTTACCAGAAGCAATTCCATATGATCTGTTACCTTCTATCGTATTCTTGAGCTTTAGTAAAAATGTTTTAGCTGTTTTCTCATTTTCTATAAATTCATTGAATTTTTTCATATCGATCTTATTTAAATATAATTTAACTGTTTTTTCGTCATCTACTTGTAAATAGAAGTCATTTTTACTAAATAAATTATTGATTTTCTCTGTTAATTCAAGAATATCATTATCTATATCATAATCAATAGAGTATTCTAAATAATTCAATATTAACACCACCCATTTATTTATCATAAAAGCCAAGGAATATAGCTTTTCGACGCGCTTATTTATTATATCAAACTTCGTATTAAATCATTTTTTTAAAGTCCAATAGTGAACATTTTTACGATTATGAAATAGTCACCAAGTTTTGATCTTACTGTTTAACCCAAATGAAAAATTTGGAATCAAATCCTTATTTGAAATTCCTCCTGCGTAACCATTGTTCTCTCGTTTCACAGTAAATACAAATACTGATTTGAACCCCCTCTAAAAGATCTCTAACAGAATTATAGTTTATCTTTCTTTAATTCTTTTAAATATTTTTCTATTGCTTCTTCAATTAACAAATAAATATTCTTCTCTTGCAAAATAGCCTGCATTTTTAACTGTTTATGCAGATCGGTTCGAATATCGAAGGAAACACGCTTCCTTTCCATTTTCTCCACCTCCTTTCTTAATTGGTTGCTCTCTTCTTTTGAAGAGTTGTTGTTTGTTTCACCGACAGAACCAGTTGACGCCTATGTAGACGTGATAATCTTTTTTGATTTTTTCATCATTTATTTCGGACACGTTCCATCACCTCTTTTTTACTTATGGAAGATGATTTGTAAATATCAATAAAATCGTAATTATACAGAATCTTGTGCAGAGTGTTGCTCATTATCAAAATTGCTTTGTCCTTGTATCTTGTATATATTTTCTATGATATGTTTCCGTTGTATAAATGCAACGAGGGAAGGTGCATAGGAAGTTGAAGTGGAGCTCGTCATCTATCTTCCATGATGTAAAGTCCCGAATACTTCTCCTGCATCATTTCGAGCACGAGTTTTTCTGTGAACTCGTTGGACATTTTTTGTAGAAGAGCAACCTGTTTAAATAACTCGCGAGTTTATATCAACCACCAGAACCTTGTATCCATCCCTATCGTGGTAGACTTTACGCACTTGTCTTTTTATATGTCCATTGGGATGGTGGCTGTCATTTATGTCAATCAATATTCTTTTATTCTTTTATTCTTTTATTCTTTTATTCTTTTATTCTTTTATTCTTTTATTCTTATTTTACCTCTTTCTATTAATGCAAGCAATAGTCCATGATGTATAAAATTTTTTGTAAAGTATTTTGCCAAATCAATAGAAAGAAGTGGGGCATTCTCTGACTTGAACAAAAAAACATTCCAAAGAAATGAAAAAACCCAACCATTTCTGAAAGTATACCGAATGCAGACTGGAATAATCAAATGGAAAATGTGGTTCGTCAGTTTGTAAAGAAAAAATTAGAGGTAATTATATGGTGATAAATATAAAATTTTATTGATATTATACTGTAGTTGAGTAATTTTAATTACAATAATTACCATGTAAAAGAAACAAACAGGGTACCCCTTATGCCACGTGGAGCTGTTTTTTCACGGTATCAATGGGAATATTTTGTTTCGCTGCACGGTAAATGAACTCCACGAGGCTATGTCCTTTTCTCTTGCGCAGAAGATCGAGCCCATCAGAAAAATCGCTGTTCGACTCGAACATACTGTACACGTAAGCAAGCTGCACCAAGATCCAGTAGCGTTTCACCGCCCGACGTCCGCGAACGCGGTATCCATCGAGTTTCAGCTGGTCTTTCGCTTGACGGAAAAAACATTCGATCGACCAACGCTCGGCATAGTAGCGCAAGATCTCTTCATCGCTTAGATCCCGGTCGGTGCTCAAGACGCAGTGAAGATGTTCCGATGTCATCGGCTGATCGGCTTTCCAAGCGAGCAGCACCACGGCATCATCGAGACCTTTGAGAGGGCCTTCGTAGCGATAAACCCGATAACGCTCTTCTCCCACCGTGACGAGGTGAGTGTCTTTCGGTTCGATGTAGCGGGCAAACTCCCTCACCTGAACCGCAATGCCTTTTGGATAAAGAAGCCGATTGGCCTTGAGCATTGCGATTACGTGGAATCCCTTTTTCAGACAAGCTTCCACGAGCGTTTGCGATGGATACCAAGAGTCCATCAGCACATAAACAGGACGGTGTACATCCAAAGAAGAAAGCATCTCGATCGCGAGTTCCCCCTTGCTTTTCCCAGCCGCCTTGTCGTAGAGGCGAAAGGCAAAAGGAAACGCTTGGGTCATCGTATGAACCATGAGCCAAACGAGAGAATGTCCCCAGACAGACTTTTTATCCCCCCAGACAGACTTTTTATCCGCGTGAGAATAGTGCCAATCACACCCTTGAATGGCGTGCGTTGCCTGTGACGAAGGCTTGGTTTTTTGGCAAATCGTATCATCGATCGAAACAAAAAGGGGTTGATTCTCCTGTTTGGCGATGCGTTCGACACGACGAAGCATCCACTGTTGAAGTTTGCGAAGCAGCGTCTCTTCATCCCAAGGGCTTTTCGTGAAAAAATGGCTGAGTGTCGTGCGGTGGTTCGGATGAAAGCTCCAATGATGAAGATCGGTCAATGTTCCCACAAATCCTTTGGTGGTCAGCGCATCCACGATATGAACGAGATGCTTCATGACAGGTTTTGAAAAATAAAGTGCCAACCCCAACATCGTGAAAAACTTGTGGATTCCTTGATGATGTGCTAATCTATTCATGAGACATGAACTTCCTTGTGAATAGTTTTGGTGACACATCTATTCTAATCAAGGAATCGGGTTCATGTCTCTTTTTTTGTTTGGTTGTAAATTCATGTTAGCGAATTTGCTCATCTACAGTCATGTATTACTTAGGACGCCCACTCTGCTTTTGAGTGGGCAATTTTCATTGATAGATATAAGAAATTTTCACTCTTTTATCTACAATATTCCTAATCTCATATTATAATTAGGATAAAAATCCTATTTTCCACTGGAGCTGGTTTAGATGGCGTACATGATTCCGGAAACGATTCGTTCAAGTGCAACCGCAGGTGAGCGACTGTTGTTTCGAACGCTAAAAACATATTTGCCAGATGACTATATTGTCTATTATGAACCGGAGATTCGAGGAAGACGTCCGGATTTTGTCATTATTGGTCCTGATTTAGGGCTTGTTGTGCTTGAGGTAAAAGATTATACATTATCGACATTGCTTCATTTGAATAATGATGAATGGACGATTGTAAATAGCGCTGGTGAGCAGGTGACAGTAAAAAGTCCGTTTAAGCAAGCGAGAGATAACGCGTTTCATATTGTTGATGTGTTGAAAAAAGATAAAAATTTAGTTCATTTAGAAGGAAAATATCAATTTCAGCTGAAGTTTCCTTACGGGTATGGGGTTGTTTTTACAAGAATTTCACAAAAAGACTTAGTGAAAAAACAGTTGTATCCGGTTGTTAATCCTAATCTTTGTTTGTTGCGTGATGAGATTGATCCAGATAAAGAAACATTTAGTGAAGAAATATTGTTCGAGAAAATATTGAATATGTTTGCTGTTCCGTATCGATTGCGAACACCCTTAACAAAAGAAGAAATTGATGCAATTCGTTATCATCTTTTTCCAGAAGTGCGTATCAGCGCTGAGTTTCGTCCACCTGTTCCATATCAAGATCAAGTACTTTTATCGCTCCACGACATTAAAGCAATGGATTTGCATCAAGAAAATTTAGCCAAGCAGCTCGGTGATAAAAACCGTTTAATTCGTGGGGTGGCTGGAAGCGGAAAGACGCTTATTTTAGCTAGTCGGGCGAAGCTGTTGGCGAAACAACATCCCGATTGGAAAATTTTAATTTTGTGTTATAACATTTCGCTCGCGCAAGGGATTCGCCAAATGCTACACCATATGTTACATGAACCAGATTCGTTATTTGATTTTGACTTTACAAAAGAAGATGGGATGGCGAAAACAGTAGGCGATCAAATTATTGTCCGTAACTTTCATGAATGGTTGAAGCATGATTTAAAAATGTCCGAGCAACAAATTCCATACATGTTAGAGAAGCTTAATCAAAAAGAAGCGATCTTGCCAATGTATGACGCCATTTTAATTGATGAGGGACAAGATTTTTCTTCAGATTGGTTGGCGCTTGTTAGTAAACTATTGAATCCAGCAACTCAATCGCTTCTTCTTGTGGAAGATCGAGCGCAGACAATTTATAAACGAAAACGCTCATATGTGCAAGATACAGGATTAAGTTTTCAAGGGCGTTCCAAGGTGTTGACGATTAATTATCGAAATACGGCACAAATTGTGAAGTTTGCGTGGGATTTTTATCGTGAGCATTCGGTACTAAGCAATAAAGTGGCCCAACGCGAGTTTGGAGGAGAAATTATCGCCCCACAAAGTACGCGGCGGAAAGGACCAGAGCCGGCAATTGTAAAAGCAGAGAACTTTGGACAAGAAATGCAAATGGTTGCGAAGCAAATGAAGCGATTATATGAAGAGAAAAACGTGCCGTATTCGGAAATGCTTATTTTGTATCGAGTGAAACGAACGCATAAACAAAACATCATCGATGTCATTAAGCGGGCGTTGGAAAAAGAGCAAATCCCTTATTATTGGCTCGCGGAAGATGAAACAACAAAGCGAAAATTTTCTCGCGATGAAGAAACCGTTAAAATTAGCACAATTGAAAGTAGTAAAGGTCTTGATTTTCAAGCCGTGTTTATTGTCAATGTTGACAACATGCCATTTGCACTTGAAGAAGACCGTGAACGGGAAGTATCGTTGTTGTATATCGGCATGACAAGGGCGAAAGAATACTTATGTTTGTCTTATTCGGGGGAGTCCGAATTTACACGGTATTTCGAGCAAGTTCGCACGAGCAGATTGCAGAAGAAAAAGGAAGAAAAAGCAAATGGTTCGTAACTTTGTTCTTTTGAAAGGAGAATTTCATGGGACGATCCCAAATAACCTTAGATACATTATACGACCGCGAAGAACAGCTTCTTGAAGAGTTAAATAGCGGTGAGGCAAAAGATTGGATTTATTATGAAATTGTCGATGTGTATGAAAAAATGGTCCGTTACTTATCCCGTTGTTCAGCAGAGGAAAAAGAGGAACATGGGTTTGAGTATGTGAAAAAACAGCTCGTGAGTTATTTGATTCATTATGGAACATATTTGAAAACGCAGCTTAGAAAAGACGAGCATATGGCGAAAACAGCGTTTCAAAAAGCGTTGAGATATGATTCGGAAAATCCGATTGCCCATTATCGTCTCGGATTTTTAGCGTATAAGGAGAAAGAGTACACAACGGCGCAGCGTTACTTTGAAAAAGCGCTTGAATATCAAAAGACGTATTCGAATCGGGAGTTTTGCTTAAATGAACGACAGCTATATTATGCGCATCTGTATTTAGCGAATAGCGCCTTGTTTATGGCGGAAAAAACGTATCAATTAGTGGCGCAATTTCCTGATTATATAAGCGATCAAGAGAAGCCTGCGAAACTTTCGTTTTTGCATGAATCGTTGCAGCGAAACGAAGCTATTTTAACGATGCAAGCATTTACGAAATGGACGTCGAGCGGAAAAGAGTATTGTTCAAAAGAACAATGTGAACAAGTGATGATGAATCCTCCTAAAAATACAGTCGTTCTTTATTTTTCCGATCGCGAAAATATGGTCGCCTATGGTGACAAAGAAGTGAGCTTGCCACGTGATCCTGCGGAGATGCTTTGTTATTTTTTACTGAAAACAAATGAAAAGCGTCCAGCAACGAAATACGATGTAGAGGTGTTTTTTCGGCGCAGAGAGAATGACGAGATTCGCACAAATACGTTTATTCAAAAAGTAAGGCGTCTTCGGGAAAGGCTAAGTCGCGTTCGAGTGCCCGATATGATCGACTCATGTCAGTTTCGAGGGGAAACGGCCTACTATTACAACGGTGTTGTTGATTATATCATTATGTATCGAAGTGATTATACGTTTATGTTTCGTGACGATTTGCGATGACATGTGTGTCATCGCTCTTTTTTTATACTAAGTTTGTAAATAACGAAAAGGAGCGATGACGAGATGAAAACATGGAATCAATTATTTATTCGCCAAGGGTTTATTTTAGAGGAAAAGCATCCGAATGAGTTTATTTGTACCAACGAGAGAAAAGAAAACGTCGAGTTTTTGTTGAAAAGTTTGGATGTAGCGAATGTCGATTATACGTTTTGGAACGATGTATTAACGATTGATAGCCCGCCGATTAGTGAAAAACAATGGCTGAAAGCAGTCGATGTTCCGTGGCGCGGAGTTAGTGAGTCACTAGGGCTAGAAGAACCGAACGTATTTGAGTTAGATACGTATATGAGCGGTATCATTCGTGAGTTGAATCGTTTGGGGCTACGTACCGTTTTTTGTTGTGACGGGCATGGGGAAAGAAGTCCTTATGTGTGTTTTGATGAGCGGACAAATATCGAGAAAGCGTTGCAGTTGTTAAATGCACTTCAAGTTAATGTTCACTTGCGGCATTCTCGTTTTCATAAGGTCGTATTTTTGACAAAAAGAGAACGACTTCTTGATCTCGCTGAGCACATGCGGAAAGTACAAATAAATTGGCTAGAACAAGGTGAAGAATATATTCGGAAAATGTTGTTTCTTCATACACTTGAAGAGTTGCTTAGTGTTTCAGGGGAAAGTGGAAATGAAGATGACATTCGCACGGTTGTGCATGGGAAACTCGCCCCTTATGTTGACAACATCACCACCGATCGATATGGAAACTTGCTTGCACAAAAGAAATGCAAAACAGGACATGGACCGACGATTTTGTTGAACGCTCATTTAGATACGGTAGAAGCTTTCGCGCCAGGAAGAACAATTGTGAAACAAGGAGCGATTTGGTCGAGCAGCAAAGGCATTTTAGGAGCAGATGATCGCGCGGGAGTGGCAATTTTACTTGAAATGGCAAAATGGCTTGACACGTCAGCTTTTAATGGGACAGTTAAGTTTATTTTTACAGTCGAAGAGGAATGTGGGCTTGTTGGTGCAAGACATGTTGACGAACATTTTCTTTGGGATGTCGATGCGGCAATTGTTGTTGATCGGCGAGGTAGTGGCGATATCGTCACCTCATGCGGGGCCGTTGAAAAGTTTTGCGATGCTCAATACGGACAGTTTTTCGAACAGGTCGCTTCCGAAGTTGGATTAACGGGCTGGAGATGTACTGCAGGGGGAAGTAGCGATACGAGAATTTGGGCAGAACATGGCATTCAAAGTGTGAACTTATCTGTCGGGTATGAAAAAGAACATACAGAAGATGAAACATTAAACACGGATGCTTGCTATGAGACGGTACGACTCGTTCAAGCAACATTGAATGAACCAAGGGGTTTGTTACGGGCGGCACGTGGCTTAGGTGTAGGTGTGGGGCATAAATAAAAAGTGCTTGGGAACAGTGTCTGGTACCAGTGATAAAGCAGATAGTACTGTAGTGAAACGCCCCCAAGCACTGTTTGAGAAGAGGCAGAGAGCAATAATTTTTCTCTCTGCTTTTCCATTTCTAAAGCAGGAACATCGCTACTTTTGTCGAAATATGCACCAAAACGGAAAGTGAGGTGCATATATGTCCATTGATCATGATCGGTTGTTTAAAGAGTTGATTCAAACGTTTTTTGAGGAGTTTGTTCTTCTCTTCTTCCCGTATGTGCATGAGCATATCGACTTTCAGCACGTAGCTTTTTTGTCAGAGGAACTGTTCACGGATGTGACGGCAGGGGAGAAGTATCGCGTTGATTTGCTTGTTGAAACAAAATTAAAAGGGGAGGACGGTTTGATTATCGTCCATATTGAAAATCAAAGTTATGTGCAACTGTCATTTCGAGAACGGATGTTTATTTACTTTAGCCGTTTGTTTGAAAAGCATCGTAAACCTATTTTGCCAATTGCGGTATTTAGCTACGATCATCTTCGCAATGAACCTTCATCATTTATACTCCAGTTTCCGTTTTTCGATGTGCTCCAATTTCAATTTCTTGCAGTTGAGTTGCGTAAACAAAACTGGCGTGATTACATTCGCCATGACAACCCCATCGCGGCTGCGTTGTTAAGCAAAATGGGGTATACTGAAAGTGAACGAGTAGAGCTGAAGAAACAATTTTTACGAATGATTGTGCGCATGGAATTAGACGAAGCAAAGCAACGACTGTTAATCGGCTTTTTTGAAACATATGTTAAACTGTCAGACGAAGAAGAACAGCAATTACGAAACGAGGTGAATGAAATGGAGACGAAAGAAAAAGAACAAGTGTTGGAGTTAATCATTTCATATGAGAAAAAAGCGTTAGAAAAAGGTTTAAGAGAAGGAGTGGAACAAGGATTACAACAAGGACTACAGCTAGAAAAACGTCATATTGCAAAAAAGATGCTGGAGAAAGGCTACGATATACAAACGATTCATGAACTGACGGAGTTGTCTGTGGAAGAGATTGAAAGGTTGAAGTAACATTGTTATCCCCCATTTCGTTCTGTTTACAGAATAAAATGGGGGATTCATACGTTTACATCTACATCTACGTTCATCGTTTCACTCCAATCTTTAATGTTGCAACATATGTTTCACTTGTTCAGTTGTTAAGTTGCGAATAAATTCGATTAAGTCAATCGCCTCGATTCCAAACTCATTGCATTTTTCAACGTATCTTTGATAAGCTTTTGTGTACATATCCATAAACAAAACTCCTTTCGCACGTTTCTTTTGTTAGTTATATTGTATTATAACAGAAATAAAAAATCAACAACTGTTATATAATTATTTTAAAAAATGATACGATTTTTATGTACATGTAGTAGAAATGGAAGGTTTGTAGTACAATAGAGTAGGCAAATGGAAGGGATTATACATATTTTACCGTTTTAGAAAGGATGAACATACATGCATATAATCGAGTTAATGAAAGCGCTCATTTTAGGGCTAGTCGAAGGAGTGACAGAGTTTGCGCCTGTTTCATCGACAGGTCATATGATTATCGTTGATGATATGTGGCTAAAGTCAAGTGACTTTTTAGGAAAGTATGGGGCGAATACGTTTAAAGTCGTCATTCAGCTCGGTTCCGTTTTAGCTGCTGTTGTCGTGTTTAAAGATAAATTTTTCGAATTGCTTTATTTACGAAAAGGCGAAGTGAGAAAAGGACCGCGGTTGACACTTATGCACATTTTTATCGGTCTTTTACCTGCCGGGGTGTTAGGTGTTTTATTTGAAGACTATATTGATGAACATTTGTTTTCGACGGAAACGGTACTCATTGGGCTCGTGCTTGGGGCCTTGTTGATGATCGCAGCAGACCGTTTCAGAAAACGAACGAAAGTAGCGCAAACAGTAGATGATATAACGTATAAGCAAGCTTTCATTGTCGGTCTCGTCCAATGCTTATCCCTTTGGCCAGGGTTTTCTCGTTCGGGGTCGACCATTTCAGGTGGCGTACTTGTCGGAATGAGTCATCGCGCTGCCGCTGATTTTACATTTATTATGGCTGTACCAATTATGGCGGGGGCAAGCGCTATTTCGTTGTTAAAAAACTGGCAGTACATTACGATGGATGCTTTACCATTTTTCATTGTCGGTTTTATTAGTGCTTTTGTTTTTGCGTTGTTAGCTATTCGCTTTTTCTTGCGTTTAATTAACCGCGTTCGCCTTGTGCCATTTGCCATTTATCGCATCGTGCTCGCGGCAGTTATTTATATTGTTTATTTTGCGTAATCTCCACGATTTTGGTGGAGATTTTTTGTTTAAAAAGTCGTCAAAAACGCACGAACGCATGATGAAAAAATAAGTCTATAATGAATGTGAAAAATAACACGAAAAGCTGGTGATGACATATGCATGAACATGCGCGTGCGGTAGATTATAACGAAAATCCGTTTATCGTCATTTGGGAAGTGACAAGAGCTTGCCAGTTAAAATGTGTCCATTGTCGCGCCGATGCCCAACCTGTCCCAGATCCGCGTGAGTTGACACACGAAGAAGGCATTCGGTTAATTGATGACATTTACAGCATGAACAATCCGATGCTTGTGTTTACAGGTGGCGACTGTATGATGCGTGAAGATTTGTTCGCCTTGGCCGAATATGCGATCAAAAAAGGAATGCGCGTTTCGATTACACCGAGTGCAACGCCAAATGTGACGAAAGAAAAAATGAAAAAAGCAAAAGAGATCGGACTGTCGCGCTGGGCGTTTAGTTTAGATGGACCGACCGCTGACATTCACGACCGATTTCGCGGTACGCCGGGCTCGTTCGATTTAACGATTGAAAATATTCGTTATTTAAATGAGTTACATATGCCATTACAAATTAATACAGTCATTTCGCGTTATAACTACGATCATTTAGAACAAATGGCGAAATTAGTTGCAGAGTTAAAGGCAGTAATGTGGTATATTTTTTTACTCGTTCCGACCGGCCGTGGACAAATGGGCGATTGCATTAGCCCTGAGGAACATGAACGAGTGTTCCGTTGGTTGTATGAGTTAAGTAAAACGGCACCGTATGATATAAAAACGACAGCAGCACAACATTATCGCCGTGTTGTCATTCAACAAAAAATGCGCGAAAAACGAATTGAAGCAGGGGATATTCGTTATGAGCATGCGATTACGACCGATCACGCCTCCATGATCGACGGCTTAAAACGAGCGCCAAAAGGCGTCAATGATGGAAACGGTTTTGTGTTCGTTTCACATACAGGAGATGTCATGCCGAGCGGTTTGCTTCCGATTGTATGTGGCAATGTGCGTGAGCAACCTTTATCTCACATTTATCGCGAATCGGAAGTGATGAAACAGTTGCGCCAACCAGACTTATATAAAGGAAAATGCGGCATTTGTGAGTTTCGCTACGTTTGTGGCGGGTCCCGCGCTCGCGCCTATGCAGTCACAGGTGATTACATGGAAAGTGAACCGTTTTGCATATACGTTCCTTTAGGGATGAGAAAAGAAAAGACCCGAACGGTGTTTGCTTAATTATTGTGGCAAACAACCACAAGGTGTCCGTGAGAAACGGACACCTTAACGTGCTTCTTTATTTTCGAAAGGACATTTGTGCATATGCATCGTGCAAATGAATAGATTCTTCATTGCGGCATGTAATATGAAAGCATTTCACCCAAGGTTGTTCATATAAGTCAGCGGCAATCAAACGGATAAGATCTTCTACGAATCTAGGATTTTCATATGCGCGTTCCGTCACATATTTTTCATCTGGCCGTTTTAGTACTGAATACATTTGAGAGCTTGCATTAGATTCCGCGATATGTAAAAGTTGTTCTTTAAAGTTTTCTGGCCATTCTGCATCATGCTGTAAATCGGCGATGATAGATACAATACCACGTTGGTTGTGTGCACTATATTCACTAATTTCCTTCGAGCATGGACATAGTGTTGTGACCGTGCAGTCGATACCGACCGATGCTTTCCAGCCTTTTTCATGTTCATACGTCATGGTCGTTAATACGTTAGCGTGCATCATTCCTTTATGCGCTGTTTCTGGCGCTGCTTTTTCATAGTACCAAGGATAACGGATAGAAACGGTTGATTTGCGCTGTTTCATTCGTTCTGCCATGTCTTTAGAAAAAGCTTGGAGGGAGCGTAAAGTCACTCTCCAATTTTTCTCATAGTACTCATGTAGTAACTCAGTTAGACGACTCATGTTAATGCCTTTTTCATCCCGATTTAAACTTGTTGTTAATGTGAATGTACCAATTGTTGTTTGTACATGCGGTTTCATGCTAGACTCAATTGTTATCGGATGCGAGACATTGCAAATTCCTACATGATCAATATGAAAAAAGAAATCTTTTTTTTCACTTTGTAAATCAACCATTTGTTCTTTATCAGTTGGCTTTGTTTTATTCATTAACGGATTAGTGGATCCGAAATATATGAGTCGATCTTCTTTTTTAGGTAAGTGTATATGTTCCATTTCTTCGTCTCCTTTTTAATCGTAATGGTTACTATTTATTATTACAAAATGGAATAAAAAATCAAGAAATAAACGTTTTAAATAGAAACGATTACGTTTTTCATTTATAATCAAATAGAAAAGGAGGTTGAATACTTTTGGATGTATATATTTTGTCAGGTTTTTTAGGAAGTGGGAAAACAACAGTTTTGCAACGACTTTTACAAAATGACAAGCATAGTGGGAGACGAGCGAGTGTGCTCATGAATGAATTTGGTGAGTTCGCTGTTGATTCGTTATTAATTGATCAACATACCCCTTTGAAAGAGTTACTAAATGGATGTATTTGTTGTACGATGAAGGATGAGGTAGAACTTCAGTTATTATCTTTATACAAGGAACATAAACCGAATGTTGTATATGTTGAAACGACAGGAGTAGCTCATCCAATTGACGTATTTGACGCGTGCTTATCTCCTTTAATTGCGCCGTATATTTGTGTCAAATGTATTATTACTGTTGTTGATGTCGCGAGATGGAACAGTCGTGATCAGTTACCTAGACGAATGCTTAAATTAATTACAGAGCAGATTAAGCATGCAGATAATATTATCTTAAATAAGTGTGACAGTGTCGATCAATTTGTTGTCGATCGTGCGATGGAGGAGATAAAAGAATTCAATGCTCGAGCCAGTATACAATGTGTAACATATGGAAATATACGTGTTGACGCGTTGCTTGAACGAGATGATATAGTGATTGAGAACAAGCATGAAGTGTTGCACGTGAAAAAACATCTCCACATTCGTTCAATGACGTACGAGTTTCAAAAGCCGATTGATCGGAAAACGTTTTTAAAGTGGACGGAACATGTGGAAGAAAATATATTTCGCATAAAAGGATTTGTTCGGTTTACGGATGACCCAAGTCAAACGTATATTTTTCAGTACGCCTATGGAGAACCGTGCCTCGTACCGATTTCGTTCTCATTCCCCAATAATCTCGTATTGATCGGTACAGATCTGGATGGAGAAAAAATTATTCCAACGCTTGAATGCATGTGAACTAAAATACGTAAACGAGGAGTCCTTGTTGTTTAAGGATCTCTCGTTTACGTATGAGCTAAAAGTTAAAGTTATCTGGATCTGGACCGATGCGACGGTTTTCGTTTAATGCGTCGATCGCATCCATTTCTTCTTTCGTTAACGTAAAGTCAAAAATGTTTGCGTTTTGCGCAATACGTTCAGGTGTGACGGATTTTGGAATTGTGACAACTTCATGTTGTAAGTCCCATCGTAAAATAACTTGGGCCGGCGTTTTATTATACTTTTTCGCAATGTTGACAAGCGTTGGCTCGTTCAATAGCTCGCCGCCGCGCATAAGTGGTGACCACGCTTCTAATTGGATGTGATGCTGTTTACAAAATGCAAGAAGCGGCTTTTGTGTTAAGCGAGGATGGAATTCGACTTGGTTGACCATCGGTTTAATTTCGCAATCAGCAAGAATATGTTCTAAATGGTGAATTTGGAAGTTGCTCACCCCAATGGCGCGCACGAAGCCGTCTTTATACAACTTTTCGAGCGCCTTGTACGTTTCTTTATATTTTTCTTTCACTGGCCAGTGAACTAAATACAAATCAATATAATCAAAACCGAGCTTTTTTAAGCTTGTGTTGAACGCTTTTAACGTTGATTCATATCCTTGATGGGAATTCCATACTTTTGTTGTGACAAAAACTTCTTCACGACGAATGCCGGACTCGCGAATCGCTCGCCCGACTCCTTCTTCATTTTCATAAAACGCAGCCGTGTCAATATGACGATACCCGACTTCAAGCGCTGTGCGAACAGAGCGAATGACTTCCTCGCCTTCTTGCACTTTATAAACCCCTAATCCGAGCCACGGCATGTGAACGCCGTTATGTAACGTTGCGGCATCTTGTAAACTTTTCATCCTCATGCTCCTTTCCAATATTTTTCCCTTTTATTATGAAATGGAGTGTATGAGAAAGCAAAACATATGCTTAGATGGAAGGAGCTACAAATTTAAATCACGATAGTTTGGATGATGCTTTAACAGTTCTGAGACAGTGACAAATGTGTATCCTTTTTCTTTTAAAATCGGTAAAATTTCTTTTAATGCTTGAACAGTTTGTTTCCGGCTACCGCTTCCATGGTCGTGAAACAAAATAATTTGTCCAGGCTGAATGTGACGAATGACGCGGCGGACGATTCGATTCGTTCCGGGGTTTTGCCAATCGTATGTATCTTGATGCTTCGACCACATGACGACCGTATATCCTCGCTCTTTTGCAATGTCCACGATGCGTTGATTGTAGTATCCGAGTGGTGGACGAAATAATGTCGGGCGCTTTCCTGTAATGTTATACAATACTTCTTCTGTTTTTTGTATTTCTTCCACAATCGTTTCTTTTGATTGGCCACGAAAATCGCGATGTTCGTACGTATGATTGGCAATTTCATGCCCTTCATTCATTTGCTGTTTAATAATGTCGGGATATTTTTCAGCACGAAATCCGACGACGAAAAAAGTAGCTTTGGCGTCATACTGTTTTAAAATCGTTAAAATGTCAGGAGTGTATAATATGTCTGGCCCGTCGTCAAATGTAATGGCGACCATTTTTTCATTTGTCGGCACGTTCCAAACAATATCGTCATGTATTCGGTGAACAGGTGTTGTCGTGATGAGCAACAAAGACAAAAATAAGAAAAGTACGTTCATTTTTCATCCCCGCTTTTTTATATATCATGTGAAAAAAGTCGTTTTGTCATTCTCTTTTCTATACAAGACGTAGTAAAATAAAGATAATTAGGTAATGGGAAGGGATATCAATGAAAAAAATTGTTAGCATCATCGCATTTTTATTCGCACTTGTTGTGGGGGGAGTATATTTGTTTGCACAAGAAAGACAGCCGGTGCGTGCAACGTGGCTTTGGAACCCATGGTTATTTGTGAAAGACGAAGATCGCGTTTTCTCTTTTTTACAAGAAAAACAAGTGAGCGATGTATATGTGCAAATCGATGAAGAAATTCCGATTGATACGTATCGTCAATTTGTTCGGCGTGCAACCGAAAAAGGTATTCGTGTGTATGCGCTCGATGGGGCGCCAAATTGGATTGAAAATGGAGAAGGAATGGAACGCTTATTTCGATGGCTGGTCGAATATGAAAGCGTTGCCGAGAAGAATGAAAAGTTTTACGGTGTACATTTAGACGTTGAGCCGTACTTGCATGCGTGGTGGCGGACAAATCAAAATGGGGCAATCGTTTCGTATCAAACGGTGTTACAACGAGCGCGTGAGCTTGCGAAAGAACGATCGCTACGGTTTGAAGTGGATATACCGTTTTGGTTTGATAAGGTACAATATGGAAACAGCAATTTAGCGGAATGGGTGATTGCGAATACAGACGGTGTGACAATGATGGCATATCGCGATCAAGCAAGAGACATCATTGACATCGTGAAAAAAGAAATGCAAATAGCTAGAAAATACGGGAAGCAAATTGTTGTGGGGTTTGAAACAGGACAGGTTGATGAAGGGGATGACGTTTCGTTTTTTGAAGAAGACGAAACGTATATGAACGAGCAATTGGCGATTGTTCAAAAGCACTACGCACGAACAAAAAGCTTTTCTGGCATCGCTGTGCATCATATGGAACAATGGATGAGTAGAAACGAAAAAAACGAGTGAAGGTGAGATAGATGAGTGAGCGCGAAGAAAAACAGCTGTATACGCTTGCACAGTTTTTTGAGCTTGTCGGAGAACGACGAATGGAGTTGTATGAAGGTGTTCCTGTGCTCATGGCTCCAGCCTCATACGAACATGAGGGGGTTGTAGCGAATGTAATTGGGGAAATCACATTTGCGTTAAAAGGTAGCCCTTGTTTTGTGTTTGGAAGCAATTTGCAAGTCGTGCTTCTTTTCCAAGATGAGCAAAAAGGAAAAGAAAATGTCACGGTGTTGCCGGACATCTCAGTTGTTTGTGGGAAAGAGAAACTGCGCAACAAGCGTTGTTATGGCGCCCCAGACCTCGTTGTCGAAGTTCTTTCTCCAAGCACTGCAAGAAACGACCGATTATTAAAGCGTTATTACTATGAAAAAGCAGGGGTAAAGGAATATTGGATTGTTGATTATCAGCATCAGACGATTGAAAAATATGTCCTTCATAACGATCGTTTGCAACTAGAAGAAGTATATGATGCGCAAAACAATCATTTTGTCTCAACTTTGTTTTCAAATATACAGTTTTCTACACATGATATTTTTTCATTTTCTAATATATAAACAAAGAGGAAGGGGAAAATGTATGTCGAAACATACGAAGCACATTTATGAAGCAGAAAGACGAGTACAACAAGCAAAAGAAAAAATGAACAGTACGTATCGCTTAGCATATCACATTATGACGCCGATACACTGGATGAACGACCCGAATGGGCTCATTCAATGGAACGGGGAGTACCATGTGTTTTACCAGTTCCATCCTGACAGTCCAAAGTGGGGACCGATGCATTGGGGGCATGTGAAAAGTAAAGACCTCGTACATTGGGAGCGCGTACCGATTGCACTGGCGCCGAGCGAATGGTACGATGAAGGCGGTTGCTTCTCGGGAAGTGCAGTAAATGACGGTGGAGTGCTCACTCTTATTTACACCGGAAATGTTTGGTTGAATGAAGAACAAACAGAACTAAAACAATACCAATGTATTGCCACAAGCAAAGACGGTGTTCATTTTGAAAAAGACGCGTCCAATCCTGTACTTTCCGAGCCGCCGTTTGACTGCCAAGGGCATATTCGCGATCCGAAAGTATGGAAACGTGGCGCCGATTGGTATATGGTGCTTGGGACGCGTGAAGGAAACAACGGAAAAGTCGTTTTATACAAGTCGAAAGATTTGCGTCAATGGGAATATGTCAACATCCTTGCACAGAGCGATGGTAGCTTAGGATATATGTGGGAGTGTCCAGATGTCTTCCGTTTGAACGACAAAGATATTTTGTTATTTTCACCACAAGGGATTGAACCAGAAGGCGATCGTTTCCAAAACCTTCATCAAACAGGTTATGTTGTTGGTACGCTCGATTATAAAACAGGAAAACTAGCGCACGGAGCGTTTGAAGAGTTGGATAAGGGATTTGATTTTTACGCCGCGCAAACGTTTGAAGATGAAAAAGGACGACGCATTTTGTTCGGCTGGATGGATATGTGGGAGTCGCTTATGCCGACGCAAGAACACGGATGGGCCGGAGCGTTAACCATTCCGCGTCTTTTGGAACTAGCGGATGATGAGAAACTGTTGATGAAGCCGGTGCCGGAGTTGCAGTTACTGCGCGAAGAGCACGTGCGGATGGAATCGATTTCAATCCGAGAAGGTACATATACGTTGCCTGTGAAAGGCGACCGTTTAGAGCTGCTCGTTCGCTTTTCGTTAGCTCATTTTCAAGGGAACGCATTTGGTGTGAAAGTGCGCTGTTCGAGTGATGGAAGCGAAGAAACGGTTTTCCGCTATGATGTGAAAGACTGTACGATGACATTTGACCGAAACCGTTCTGGACAAGGAGAGGGCGGCATTCGTCGAGCGGTGCTAGATGGACAGTTAGGAGATGTCATTACGTTTCATTTCTTTATCGATCGCTCATCTGTCGAACTATTTGTCAACGACGGTCGACTTGTGATGACAGGAAGAATTTATCCATCCGAAACGAGCCAAGGTATCGAACTATTTGCAGAAGGCGGGGACGTGACTGTTCTTTCCGTCGATGCGTGGACATTGAAGGATATTTGGCATGAGGAATAGGAGACGGTACACAAAGCCGTCTCTTTTTGTTTCAAACGGTTATCGTGTCCACATGAGAGGAATAGTATAAATAAGAAAAGAGGAGATGGGGGGATGATGATGGGACGATTTGTTATTTATATAATTGCATACGTTGTTATGGTTATTGTGAATATCATTGCAGAGCGGCTTCCGTTAAATGGTCAGACGACAGGGGAAATATCGCGAAAAGCGGACGTCCTATTTACTCCGGCAGGGTATGTATTTTCGATTTGGGGCCTCATTTACATCTTACTGGCAATTTGGATTTTAAGACAAGTTCCTTTTTTACGCCGCGACTTGCCTATGTATCGCCAAGTGTTCGTTCCTTTTGTTATTAGCTGTATATTGAATGCGTTATGGATTGTTGTGTGGCATTATGAATATTTTTTCTTTTCGGTTATTGTGATGCTTTCTCTTCTTTTGACGCTGATATGGTTATATAAAGCGGTCAAACGTACGAATCCACGTTTTTTTGATCTTTTTCCATTTTCTATTTATTTAAGTTGGATTAGTGTTGCAACGATTGCCAACATTTCATTTACTTTAAAATATAACGGTTGGGATGGATTTGGATTATCTGATGCATTCTGGGCAATCGTGATGTTACTTGTTGCGACAGCTTTAGCCCTTCTTTTCATGATCCGACAACGAGATTACATATATCCGCTTGTGTTTGTTTGGGCGTTTGTTGGCATCGGGGTGAAAAACCAAGGGACTGCGTCGCTTGTTGCATACGTTTCATTTTTGTTGGCAGGAGTTATATTAATTAGCGCAGCATCTTTATACAAAGAAAAAACATAATCGCTCATATTTGCCTATGGGCGATTTATACATATTTATGTATCGCTTCATGAAATTGTTTTTGCATGTCTTTGTCATGAATAAGTTTTTTGAAGTGTGTTTTTGAAAATAAATATGTAGTGATGCTAGGATCTTTTAACATATGTTTTATCGTGTTTCGATCGAACGTTTTTTGCGGTGCAATAATTCCTATTTTTTGCAGATTTTTTAATTTTCGTTTTGCTGTGAGATAACTAAACTGACCTAACAACAAAAAATCTAACAATGCGCCTATTACAGTGAGTAGCATTTCCATGTTTCTCATCGCCCTCTTCTGTTATTTTTGATAAATCACTCAAGTTTTACCTTTTTTCATTGTAACATGTTGACAAAAAAAAGAGAAGATGAAATTTTATTGTGAATATTGCGACGATTGGGTGTGTTTGCTGTGAAATTGTACTTACCTTTTTTAAGAGAGATTGAGGTGAAATTCAAGGAAAATTCTTGTCGTATCGACTCGACTGACGGTTTTTTGATTTAAATCATGTAATCGAAAAGGGGGAGGAAAAGGACAAAAATGTAGTAAGTATTTTCTTTAGAAATAAACATCAACCTATTAGTAAAAATGAATGAGAATTTTAAGGGTATTCGCCTAGTAAAATGTTTAACATGCATGGGGGTGGAAAAAAATCATCAAGGGGTGCTTTTTCCATTACAGCCAACGAGTGATTTTAGCATTAATGATCAAGAACTATGTATTTTTTTTGGAGTTTTATGGTATTAAAAGAGACATGCCTGTCGTCATCATCATCGAATATAATGGCGAACTTGTATATGGAAATATAGACGTTATACCAGCTAGAAAGAGCGGAGATTATCACAGAACCTTTGCACACGTTATTTTACTTGAGTACAATCAGCTCCTAGAGCATGTTCAAAAAGCGAATGAATATAAATTTTTCGTGTATTTGTTAAATGGAAGGAAGCTGGCTGAAGGGGCTTTTCGTATAAGGCGTGAAAAGCTGTCGTATGGTAAGAAGTATTTTAATTCTTATAGCTATCATTTTGATCAAAAAACATAAGGGATACTGTTTGGATTTTTCATAGGGAGATGTAAGAATAAGGAGGCTTTTTTGTATAAATAAATGATTCTATGGAATATAGCTATTCATTACTTATCACTACATTTCATTTCTAGTGGAAAGGATGGTTAGCAATGTCTACATGGAATAGAATCGAATCAGGAATTAAACAAGGATTAAAGGATGTAGCAGCTTCGTATGGAATTAATTTGAGTGGTGCCACTAATACTGTTAGCAAGGTAGGTCCGGCTGGCTGCAGTAGGTGCTCGTAATGGTTGGAGAGAAACAGGAGCAGAAGTTAGAACTAAGATATCTCAAGCAGAAACGAGATTTGCAGCTGGGAGAATTGAAAAGACAGCAACACAGACGATGATCAAAGGAGCAGCTAAAGGAGCGATCAAAGCGGTAGGAATATGGGGATTCATACCTGATATAGCGATCTTTGCGAATGGTTTTATATACATCCAAATTGACATTTTAACCTCTGATTCACGCAGCACACCCGATGCGGCGTAACACTTCATCTGGGTACTGTAAGACATAGTGTTCAAACCGAGTAATCGACTGGGCGATGTCTTTTTGATCTTTATGCAAGACGTTGGCAATGACTTCATCTTTTAGCCACTTCCATAGCCGTTCAATAGGGTTTAACTGTGGGGAATACGGTGGCAAAAAGATAAAGTGAAAAGTAGCACCTTCTTGACTATCAAGGAACGCTCGCACCATTTTGGCATAACGCGCGTTGTCCAACACAAGCACGATGAATCGATTCGCATATTTCTCTTTCAACAGATGTAAAAAGTCTAGAAACGTCTCGGCATTGGCGGATGGAGCACGATGAAACACGACGTCCCCTTGTTGCACGTTGACTGCGCCAAAAATGGACACGTGAGCGTGGTGACCGTAGCTCGGGACTGTTTTTTTGCCCATGTCGTACGAAGCGCTTGATAGGCGCGAACATGCGTCTCATCGGCATGAAGAAGAACGATTTCGTCCGTGATTAGTTTTTTTTTATAAACTCGAGTTCTTTTTCAAAGGCTGCTTGAAGTACCGGATCGCCTTTGACGAGCTTATCAGTCGGGCGTGTCCATGACAAACGAAGACGATGCAATAATTTTCGGATGCCTTCCCGTGACATCGAAACGCCATAAGTTTGTTGGATGTAAGATTGTAATATGCGAGTGTTCCATGACGAAGAAATGCCCCAGCCGACATCCACAGGGGTGGTGGTTAATACCAGTTGTCTGATCTCCTGTTGTTGTTCTTCCGTGAGAAAAGACACGCGACCTGGTGGCAAGCGACGATCGAGTAAATGATCGAGCCCTCCTTCATTAAAACGTGCAACGTAGATGGCAACGGATTGACGGCACAGATTGATCATTTTGGCGACATCTTTGCCCAGATGACCTTCCATGACGAGGCGAACGGCAGTCACCCGAACGCGAAGGGAAGCATCTTTGATTTTCCGTTCTTGTTTCCGAAGGGTTCGAGGCGTCCAGCCGTGATCATTTGTCATTTTAAGACGTTTCATGTCCTTTCCGCTCCTTTTACACATGAGTATTTAGGAGCAGTATAACCATGGGAAAAGGTGTTCATACAGAAGTCATCATCTTAAAGTGCATGTATATAGTTTATTAACCGGAATCATTGTAGTGGCTTTGTCTTTGATTGTTATAGTTGGTTCGTTTCGGCGATGAAACGATCACGTACGATGCGAACGGCAACCAGACTGAAGACGGTGAGTACCAATATGAATAGAACGAAGCCGACCAGCTTGTCGCTATCCCTCGAAAAGGCGAAAGCACGCCGTTTGTGACGTACCAATACGAAGACGGCCGCCACATTCACAAGACCGTGAATGGCGTCATAAAAATGATCGGATGAAAAAGAGCAAGGAGAGGGTATTGTGTGAGGGGAAGGTTGTTAGAAGCAGGGGGAATTGTCAGAATTAAAGCGAATTTTCATGTTATCGTACATAGTGAAATGGTATAATATGTTTAATAAGCCCCGCCTTAATTGAAAGGAGTGAAAAAGCATGGATTTTGTACGGGTAATAAAACACAGTAATGATTTGGAAAAGTTTATAGATATACCTGAAGGATTAAAGAATAGGAAAGTAGAGATTATTATCCTTCCTTATACAGATCAAGAAGATATAGAACAAGGGAAAAAAAAGAGCTTGAGGGGAGCTCTATCAAAGTACAAAAATGAGGTTTTGCAAAATCAAGAAAGCGATGCTTGGTCTAAAAACGTGATGGATAAATATGGAAATCGTTGATACAAACATTGTCCTAAGATATTTGCTTAATGATCATGATGATTTGTCAGCGAAAGCAGCAATGATTATTGAAAATAACAAGGTGTTATTGCCGAATGAGATAGTAGTTGAAGTTGTTTATGTTCTTGAAAAAGTGTACAAAGTAAAAAATGACGAGATATGTGATACTCTTTTAGAGCTGTTTAGGTACGATAATATCGACGTGGATGATATGGAAATATTAGAAGAAGCGCTCATTCTCTTTAAAGAAAGACGGCTAGACTTTGTTGATACTCTTTTATACGCCTATAATAAAGTGAAGGGGTACGAGGTATATACGTTCGATAAGAAGCTAAATCAGTTACTTAAGGAATAGGCATCATTGGAATGTGAACATTAATTATCACTATATAAACTAAACCAAAAGAAGTAACCACTTCCCTAAAACTAACGGATGAAGCTGGTTACTTTTTTTGCTGATCGAGTTAGATATCGTGCAGCCCCCTGTCTCAACCTCACAGGCGCATGTCGTCTCTCCACATTTTCTCCATATTTTTTCTGCTATAATGAAGAAAAACGCCAGTAAGGGAAGGAATTGTTTGTGCGAAAGCTTTCATTTAAATTGGGGCTATTATTTTTTGTCTTTGTGTTAGGGATTGAAACAGTTTTATTTGTGGCTTTATATGTGACGCTTGTTCATGCGAAGGTTGATGAAGAATTTGAACAATTGCTAGCAAGAGGGAACAATCATCGGGCCGTGTTAGAAAGTCATTACGATGAAGTCACGTTAGAACATGTCGTCATGATGGAGTCGGAGGCGGAAACAGATGTTGTCATTACAGATGCGAAAGGAGGCATTTTATATTTTTCCGATCACATTTTGCCGTTTGCGAAAAAACTCATTCCTTATACTGATACCCTTCACATTCCTCATAGTGGAATGGTGGTGCAAAACAACTGGAAAAAAGAATCGTATATCGCCACCGCCAGCCCGATTCGGATGGACGGCAAGATAAAAGGATATGTATATATGTTTCAGCGGACGGCTTCTATTCAAAATATGATTGCCAAATTAAAGCATCATTTTCTCGTGGTCGGCATTCTGTCCGTCTTTTTGACGATTTTGACGATTTTTTTCTTATCAAGAGTCATTACGATTCCGCTTATTCGCATGAAACAAGCGACTGAGAAACTAAGCAAGGGAGATTTTTCTGTCCGCCTGCAAGTAAAAGGGGAAGATGAATTGGCACAGTTAGGAAAAGCGATTCAAACATTGGCAAAGGATTTAGAATACTTAAAAAAAGAACGAAACGAATTTTTAGCGAGTATTTCACACGAGTTGCGCACCCCGCTCACATATGTGAAAGGATATGCGGACGTTGCGCGCAGACCGAATATTGCTGAAGAGGAACGAGCGAAATATTTGTCCATTATTTATGAAGAAGCAGAGCATATGCAAAAATTAGTGAAAGACTTGTTTGAGCTTGCGAAAATGGATCAACATTCGTTTCAAATCGAGAAAAAGGAAACCCCGCTTTGCCTTTTCTTAAAAAAAGTATACGAGAAAATAAGTCCTGCATTTCAGACAAACAATATATCGCTTGTCTATCACTGTGATGCAAACGTTACCGTCCATATCGATCAACAGCGATTTGAACAAGTAATGATAAATCTTTTAGACAATGCGTTAAAATATTCTCGCCAAGGTTCTACTGTTTCTATTGATGTGAAAACTGAGAAAAAGAACATCATCCTCATCATTTCTGATGAAGGAATCGGCATCCCTGAAAAAGATTTGCCACATATTTTTGAACGGTTTTACCGAGTCGATAAATCACGGTCGCGAACAGGTGGGGGCACAGGGTTAGGTCTGGCGATTGCCAAAGAAATTGTCGAAGCGCACGGCGGTTCGATTCATGCGATAAGCCAATTTGGAAAAGGGACAAGCATGATCATTACGTTGCCGAGGAGTGAATGAAGGTGTATACCGTTTTACTGGTTGATGACGAAAAACGAATGTTGGATTTATTGGAGCTGTATTTAATCCCAAATGGTTATCGTTGTGTGACATGCGAATCAGGAGAAGGGGCGATTCGATATTTAGAAAATAATAAAGCAGACCTTGTGTTGCTTGATGTGATGATGCCAGAGATGGACGGATGGGAAACGTGCAAACAAATACGAGAGTTTTCGGACGTTCCGATTATTATGGTTACCGCAAGAGGGGAAACGACAGACGTTGTCCAAGGACTAAAGATCGGTGCAGATGATTATATTACAAAACCGTTTGACGAGTCCGAATTGCTCGCTCGGATCGAGGCGGTATTGCGCCGTTCGGTCGGAAAACAAACGAAGCTCGAGTTTCACGGCTTAGTTTGGGATGAAACGCAGCATAAAGTTCAATACGCTGGGCACGATATTTTTCTCACGCCAAAAGAGTTTGCCATGCTAGGGCTTTTTCTCAAACATCCAAACCGCGTATTTAGCCGCGAACAGCTGATCGTGACATTGTGGGGGTATAACGCCAACACAGAAGAACGGACAATTGATTCGCATGTAAAAAATATTCGAGAGAAGCTCCGCCAAGCTGGTTTTCCGATTGATCAGTTTTTGCAAACGGTTTGGGGAGTCGGATATAAGTGGGGGACGTAAATGGAACAACAGATGATTGCGTTATTCCGAATATATGAACCATTCGCTTTTTTCATCAGCATCGCAATCAATATCGTGATTAGTATTTTAGGCGTGGTACCGAGCGTCTTTCTCACCGCGGCTAACTTAGCGGTATTTGGCTTTTGGAAAGGCACCTTTTTATCGTTTGTCGGGGAAGCGGTTGGGGCGATTGTTTCTTTCGTTTTATATCGAAAAGGGTTTCGTCAACTTTCGGAAACGAGATGGTTTTCCTATCCGAAAGTCAGACATTTGCTTGCGGCAGAAGGAAAAGAAGCGTTTTTTCTTGTTTTATCGTTACGTCTTCTGCCATTTGTTCCATCAGGAATTGTGACGTTCGTTGCCGCTATTGGGCGCATGTCGCTCCTTCTTTTTACAGCCGCCAGCTCGCTTGGAAAACTGCCAGCACTTTTGTTAGAGGTATATTCGGTGTATCAAGTGATGAATTGGACATGGCAAGGGAAAGTGATATCGACGCTTGTATCTGTTTTTTTACTTGTATTTACTTGGAGGAAAATCAATCGAAAAAAGGCCTAGCCTACCTCGTACATTTTGTAAATAGTTTTGTTTGCTGTGATGCTATTCGCTTGGAAAGTCGACGAACCGATGGAAACAATAACTATTTAGCTCACTTGATCATGTGGCTGAATTGTTACAATTTATGATAGTAGAGAACCAGAACTAATTCGTTTAGGTTTTAAAATACATCATGCCATCGGTCAAGACACTATAATATGTTATATTAATTACAAGTCACTAGAGAATTTGCCTTTATCAAGCTTGTCCGGTCTCTTTATCAAATGGCTCATATTTCTCTTGCATTTTAACATTACCATCAACATACTCGTACCTAACGTATTTTATTGCTGCAAATGAGGCATTTGCTGAAATGTAAACGGATGCGCCATTTTAACCATTCACTTCCTTTTTTATCTATATGAACTTTTACTTTAGTCTCTCCGTTTGCCTCAACGGGTTTATGGAAATCGTCAATTTTAACACTACCATCCGATTTAACAACTTTCCCTTTTACCCACGCTTCTTGAGTCAACTTAACACCATCTTCCCCTTTAGGTCATTGAGTTTTCTTGTGTGGCATACTGTTGCGGAATAGCGTGAGTAAAATATTTGAGGGGATCATTCCGAGATGATTCCACCGACGATGATTACAAACTCTTGTTTGCTATGCTCGTGGGGGCCACTAAGCGAAGTGCGGTAGAAAAAACAAATTTCATGCAAAAAGGATTCTCTCCCTGTAATGATAATTTACAACATACGTTAATTACGTTATGCTATTAGTAGTTAAGATTTTTTATCTGGCTGGGGAAATTTTATGTTGCCTTATGAAGGAATTTGGGGAATTATAGAAAAAATTATTGAACATGGGCCGGAAATCAAGACTTCTCGTAGATACAAAGGTTTTGATGAAGAACTTTTTGAGGAACTAAAAAATAAGGTAGAAGAGTATTATTTAAATACAGCAGAATATCCAGATAAAATCGTTGAATTAATTAAGCATATTCCTGAAATTGACTTTACTTACCGTTATAAGGATCCTTCATCAATAAAGCTGAAATTAGAACGTAATCAATTGACAAAACAGCTCTACAAAATTGCAAACGACATTTTAGGAATGCGATTTATTATTAAAGCAGAGACTGCAGAGTTGAAACAGATAGTTCATGAATTTGTAACATGTTGTCCGTATGAACAAGATGCATGCAACATTGTTGATCAAACATTAGGGAAAACTTATGATGATGGGTATAAAGCTATTCACGTTTATATAAGACCAAATAATTATGTTTTCCCTATTGAAATTCAATTTTGGACAAGAACACATGCATTATTGAATGAATATTTACATGAACAAATATACAAAATGGATAATGATCAATTAAATCAATATGCGTTGGATTTGAGTAAGTGGCTTGAAAGTGTTCCAAGATTTCCTAATAGTGATGAAGTTGCAATTAAGTCATATGTAGACTATATTTATGAACAAGCATTTTCAAACAAATATTTAAATGAAAACGATGAAGATATTGATGACGTTGACCAATATTCAAATGGGGAAAGTTAGGTATCAGTCGGATATAATTCACGCATAAGTGAGGGAAATGAAAAATGAGCAAAGTTTATATTATTTCTGCTGCGGATGATAAGTCGGTTATTCTGGAATTACCATCAACAAAAGAGGCTAAAATAGCCTACAAATACATTCGTTCTAAAACACCAGAAGCAAGTATTGGAGTATATGGTGCAAGAGATCTTCAAACATTTAGAAGAACACAAAGGACAATCGGACCTGCTACTGTGACGAGATCAGTTGAAACTTTTGTGAAAGCTTTGAACCTGAAAGAAAAATATATTTGGCGTGAACCAAAGACCACCTTATAAAAGAGGTGGTTTTCTTTTTGTTTTGATTGTCATGCCTGAGTTCGACAGTGACTAGGCAAACCAAATGCCTCTCATCTGTTGATATAAAGAGGACGAGAGACATTTGAGCATACCTAGGGTGTGTATCTAGGTGCGAGGATGAATGCCTAGAATCTTCGGAGGAGACTCCAGTCCTAGAGCCGCAAAGAGTTGAGTCTATTTGTCCATCAGTTCGATTCGTTGAGAAAGGTCTCTGTTTTTGGAAGAAAAATGTCCAAGCATGAGACACTCACACCCGTCTCTTACGCTTCGCACCCTCTCGACAAACTAAAGTGATAGAATTTTTGTTTCATAAAAAATCTACCAAAAGTGAATAGATCATGGGAAAACGTTGACGATAATAATGTTGTCAACACTTTCGTTGCTTTATATACCCATTACCGGTATAATGTAATTGAAGAGGTGATATTGGATGAACTATTGTGAAGATCACAATATGGATAAAAAAATGGTTCCGCGCACGGAAGAAGAAATCGAAAGCATTATGAAGCGCTTGAAGCGCATTGAAGGACAAGTGCGCGGGGTGCAAAAGATGGTCGAAGATAATCGGTATTGCATCGATATTTTAGTGCAAATTTCTGCGATTACGGCCGCGTTAAATAAGGTCGGATTGAACTTGTTAGAACGCCATGTCAGCCATTGTGTATCGAAAGCGATTCGCGAAGGAAGCGGAGAACAATCCATCCGCGAGCTTATGGATGTCATTAAACAGTTTTCGAAGTAAGGGAGGGGAAATGGATGCGGACGGTGACACTCAAGGTGACCGGTATGACGTGTGCTGCCTGTTCTGCTCGCATTGAAAAAGTGTTGAATAAAATGGACGGCGTAGAAGCGACCGTCAATTTAGCGATGGAAAAAGCGACCGTTCAATACGACCCGAATAAATATAGCCTTGCCGATATTGAAGAAAAAATTGAAAAGTTAGGGTATGGTGTTGCAGCTGAAAAAGTGACGCTCGATATTGAAGGTATGACATGTGCCGCGTGTGCGACTCGGATTGAAAAAGGGTTACATCGGATGGAAGGTGTGACAAGCGCTACGGTAAACTTGGCGACAAACAGTGCGGTTGTCGAATATAAGGAAGGTGTGACATCTGTCGAAGACATTTTAGAAAAAATCAAAAAGCTTGGGTACAAAGGGCAAATTCGAAACGAAGAACAAGACGATGCTGGCCGGAAAGAAGAGCGGCTGAAACGAAAACAACGGCAACTCGCGATTTCCATCATCTTATCGTTGCCGCTCGTTTATACGATGATTGCCCATATGCCGTTTCATATCGGCTTGCCGATGCCGAAACTGTTGATGAACCCGTGGCTCCAGCTTCTTTTCGCTACACCCGTTCAGTTCTACATCGGCGGTCCTTTCTATGTCGGGGCGTACCGAGCGTTACGAAACAAGAGCGCAAACATGGACGTTCTCGTAGCGCTTGGAACATCAGCCGCGTACTTTTACAGCTTGTATGAAGCTTTTCGAACGATTGGGAATCATGAATATATGCCAAGATTATATTTTGAAACGAGCGCCGTCTTGATTACACTTGTGCTTGTCGGCAAATACTTTGAAGCTCTTGCGAAAGGGCGAACAACAGAAGCGATTTCAAAGCTACTGAGCTTGCAGGCAAAAGAAGCGACTGTCATCCGTAATGGGGAAGAAAGAAAAGTTCCGTTAGAGGAAGTGATGATCGGGGATACGATTATTGTTAAGCCAGGAGAAAAAATCCCGGTCGACGGTACGGTCATCGCCGGAGCATCTTCCGTAGACGAATCGATGATTACTGGTGAATCGATTCCGGTTGATAAGAAGGAAGGCGACTATGTGATCGGAGCAACCATGAATACAAATGGTGTGCTGACCATTCGCGCAGAAAAAGTCGGGAAAGATACAGCACTTGCCAATATCATTAAAATCGTCGAAGAGGCGCAAGGATCGAAAGCACCGATTCAGCGGATGGTGGACACGATCTCTGGCATTTTCGTCCCAATCGTTGTCGGAATTGCCGTGTTAGCATTTATCATTTGGTATTTCTTAGTGGCGCCAAACGATCTACCAAAAGCGCTTGAAGTCGCAATTGCCGTTCTTGTCATTGCGTGTCCTTGTGCGCTCGGTCTTGCCACGCCAACATCGATTATGGTCGGTACAGGCAAAGGGGCAGAACAAGGCATTCTCTTTAAAGGGGGTGAGTACCTAGAGGGAACGCATAAAATCAACGCGGTCTTACTCGATAAAACAGGAACAGTGACAAAAGGAAAACCAGAAGTGACAGATGTGTTACAATTCCAAGAAAACATGCTTGACTATGCCGTTTCGGCCGAGAGCGCTTCGGAACATCCGTTGGCACAAGCGATTGTGGCTTACGGAAAAGAAAACGGAATCATCGCGCAACCGTTGACGCAATTTTCTGCGCTTGTTGGACATGGAATTGAAGCAACGGTGAATGGAAAACATGTACTCATTGGCACACGAAAATTAATGAACGAACGAGGGATCGAAATCGCCGAACATGAACCAGCCATGATAAAACTTGAAGATGAAGGACAAACAGTCATGCTCGTTGCGATCGATGGACAGCTTGCTGGAATGATCGCTGTTGCCGATACGATCAAGGAAACGTCGAAACAAGCAATTGCGACATTAAAACAAATGGGCATCGATGTATATATGGTGACAGGTGACAATAAACGAACAGCTGAAGCTATCGCCAAGCAAGTAGGTATTGAACATGTGTATGCGGAAGTGCTTCCAGAACAGAAAGCAGCGATCGTTGAACAGCTGCAAAAGCAAGGGAAACGAGTGGCGATGGTCGGTGATGGAATTAATGACGCACCAGCTCTTGCGAAAGCGGATATTGGGATGGCGATTGGCACAGGTGCAGATGTCGCAATTGAAACGGCAGATGTAACGCTCGTTGGTGGTGACTTGATGCATATTCCACAAGCGATTGAACTGAGCCGACAAACGATGCGCAACATTCGGCAAAACTTATTTTGGGCATTATTTTATAATAGCGTTGGTATTCCAGTCGCTGCAGCTGGGTTACTACAACCATGGATCGCTGGGGCAGCGATGGCATTTAGCTCTGTATCGGTTGTGACAAACGCGCTTCGTTTGAAACGCGTGAAAATATAAACATTTAAGGAGGAATGGATGATGACGATTACATTACAAGTACAAGGAATGACATGCGGACATTGCAAAGCAGCGGTGACAAATGCACTGCAAACGTTAGATGGCGTCAGCCGTGTCGAAGTACATTTGCAAGAAGGTACAGTCGATGTAGATTATGATGAAACAAAAGTAAGCGTAGAAAAACTGAAAGAAGCGATTGAAGAGCAAGGATATGATGTGAAGTAAGGGAGAAAAGGGTATTCCTCTGTCGAAGGGATGCCCTTTTTCAGTATCGAAAGGTTTTCTCTTTATTTATGAAGAATAATGAAAAAACGAGATGTTATAATGAGGATAACAAGTACTGAGAAAGATGGCTGGCATGGGGGATATGATGATCCACGGTTATTTCTCCATTAATGACCGAATTGTTTGGGATGTTGTTCGAAATAAAATTCCTTAGCTAAAACAACACGTTGAACAACTGCTAAATGAAAGTTAAACTTCAAATAGTATGAGTTAATAGCTACCCCCTCCAGCATTTTTATTTGGAGGGGCTATTTCCTATTCCCCTTTATTCACTGTGTCATTCGGATCGGGCGTATAGCTTGATTTGTAGTCTTTGTATGTTAGCTCGGTTACCATTCCTGCTGAAGCATGGTGCAAGTCATGGCAATGGAACATCCAATTTCCCGGATTATCTGCTTGAAACGCAACGACATATTCTTCACCAGGATTTACGTTTAAGGTATCCTTCATCAATGGAGAGCCTGTGACCGGCTTTCCGTTTTTGCTTAATACTTGGAAGAAATGGCCATGTAAATGCATCGGATGGACGTCCATTGGCGAGCTGTTCACTAGTTTTACTTTGACAACATCGCCTTTTTTCACGTTAACTGGCGCTGTGTCAGGATACGTTTTCCCATTAATCGTGAAAATCATGCCATTTTTGCTCATGGCGGTTCCTAAATCCATTGTGTATTCAACATCATATGTTTGGTCTAACGTAAATGAACCTACTTCATATTTTCCGTATGTTGTGATATCCACAACAGGGAGGTTTTCTTTTGCGTTTACTTTGTCCGTCTTGTTTGCTTGTCCTTCGTATTGAATGTTTACTTTCATGCCATCGGTTCCTTTCATATCCCCATGGCACTCTAATAACCATTCCCCTGGATTATTGGCGATAAACTCAATGTCGTAGCGCTCACCTGGAGCGATATTCAACAATTTATCTTTGACTAGTTCTGGATCGTTGATTGGTTGTCCATCCATTGCGACAATTTTAAACTCATGTCCGTGTAAATGAAGCTTGTGGGACATATACCCTGCATTAATGAGACGAAGGCGTACTTTTTCGCCTTTTTTCACTTTCAGTGGTTCAATCGCTTGACCGCTTTTTCCGTTAATTGTAAAAATATCATGCATGCTCATGTCATGTGTCATCGCACCGCCACCGTGATGCGTATCGGAATGATGGGCATGGCCATTTGTTGATGCGCCCTGTTGTTGGCTGATCCACTCGTCCAATACGAGCGTGTAATCTCGATCGACTTGTTCCCCTTCTTTTGGTTCAACGATGAATGTACCGTATAGTCCTTTGTCCACTTGCTCAGCACTTTTTTGATGGGAATGATACCAGTACGTTCCAGGTACAGTTGCTGTAAATTCATACGTAAATGTTTCACCGGGTTTTACTGCGTCCATGGTGACGCCAGGAACGCCATCTTGGCTAATTGGAACAGGATAGCCGTGCCAATGAATCGCCGTTGGTTCGGGCAGTTCGTTTTTAAAAACAATTTTTACTCGCTCTCCTTGCTTTACGCGAATTTGCGCACCTGGTACAGAACCGTTATACGTATACACAGGAACCGTTACGTTATCATTTATTTGCCATTGTGCCTCTTTAGCAACGATGTGTATTTCTTTTCCAGATAATACGTCCGGTTGTTTTGCCTTTCGCTTATGTTCCATCGAATGTTGTGACGAATCATTTGCGCATGCGGCGGTGAATATAGTAAGTGTAACTAACATAAGCAGTTTTCGTAGCACAGTATCTCTCCTTTCTCATTCGTACTGCCGTTATTGTAAAATAAAAGTGTGGAGAATGTGTGGATGTAGATAAGAGTCATTTCAAATAAAAAGGAGAATGTGCATGAAGAGATGGATTGTTGTGCTTATCGGTTTATTTCTTTCTGCTTGTAGTGTATCAAAAGCGGACGAAAGATATGAAGAAGATGAGGACGTCGTATACCATGTTGTAACAGAGGAACAGCTTCCGCAACATGTAAAAGCGTTATATAATCGCCAGCATAAACAATTCAAAACGTATACGATTCAGCAAGATGGTATGACGTACGTTGTTATCCATCTTGGTGAAAGAAGAACGGGCGGATATGGGATTGAAGTAATCAATGTGCGGTACGAAAAAGGGAAAGCGGTCGTCTACTATAAAGAGCGAAAGCCTGCGCCGGATGCGATTGTTACCCAAGCGTTAACATATCCGAAAGCAGCAATAAAAATAAAAACATCTGTGCCGATCGAAATAAAAAAGAAATAGCTCTATGTGTTGTGCATAGAGCTATTTGCTTGCCGAAATGCCATCCGCAACCATCCATCCTGATAATGCGCAACCGAGCGAGCCTGCGCCAGGAAACACCGTATCACCACAAAGCCAAAGTCCTTCCACATTTGTTTTTGGTGAATACGTAGATAGCAAGCTCAAGACACCGTTTGGAATATATCCCCCTACCTTTCCGAACGCTCGATGGGTAAAGCGAGAAAATGTTACAGGTGTGCCGATGAGCTCGACATGTATGTTTGTTAAAGGGAATGTGTCATGAACTCGTTGCAATATACGTTCTGAAAGCATATTTTTCTCTTTGTCATATGCATCGCGATTCCACCAACGAAGCGGGTCAGTATGTGTTGAAATTGTGATTGAACGTTTTCCGAAAGGTGCCATTTGCCGATCGAATGGTGCAGAAGCGGACAATAAAAATTGATTTCCTTCGCTCATCGGTTTTGTTCGATCAATGATAAATTGGTGGTATAGGCTATCTGTCTGTAAGTCGTCGTCCGTCCCAATATAAATTGTAAAAGCTCCCCAAGCCGGGCGTTGTTTTTCTTTTTCTTCACGAATAGAAAACGTTCGTTTTATTGAATCGTCTAAAATAGAAAAGATACTATGGACAGACCCGTTGAATACAACGTGTTTTGCTTCATATGTTTGTTTTCGATTTGTCGTCACGAGCCAATGGCGCTGTTTGCGAATCGACACAACTTTTTCACGCATCTGTAGTTCTCCGCCAAGCTGTTTATAACGTTGAGCGATCGCATGAACAATGTTTGCAAGCCCTCCCTCAACGTAAAACGCTCCGCGATGGAATATGCTTAAGGCGACCGCGCCAAGCAAAGCGGGACAACGCTCAATCGTTGTTTGCACACTATCCACGAGTTGGCCGTTTAAAAAAGCGATGAATGTCTCATCACGAATGCCATAATGTTGCAGTCGTTTCGCAATCGATTGAAACAAAAATGGTGTTGCGCTTATTAGCTTGCGATCTGCTTTTTGTATCGCTTGAAATAAATGTTTGATCGTTTTGGGAGGAACGATCGGTCGTTTATATACAAAGGAAAGCATTGCGTCAGCCAGAGAAAACATTTCTTCAAAAAAGCGAATAATCGCTCCGCTATCTTTTGGAAACTGTCGTGCGATTTCTTCAAACCAACGTTCTTTTTGTTGGTAATATCGAATCGTTCGTTCGGAAAAATGTACGTCCATGATCGTATCCAATAAATGAACAGGAGGGGGAGACATGTCGAGCTCATGAAATAGTTGTGAAAATACGCCTCCTTCTTCAAACCCCATCCCAAGCGTAGCGCCTGCTTGAAAACGAAACGACTGTCGTTCGAATTTTCCTGCACATCCACCGAGCTCATTTGCTGCTTCGAGTGTAAGCGTACGATACCCTTTTTTCGCAAGGAGCGCGCTGGCGGTTATTCCTCCAAAGCCTGTGCCAACAATAATAACATCGTACAAGACGATCACCTTCTTTTTCTTTTTATTATACAATCATTAAACAAATATTGTACAATAAGAAGGTGTAAAAGATGAAAGGATGGGATGTATGCATACAGCTGTTGTTTGGTTTCGCCGAGATTTTCGATTGCACGATCATACAGCGCTCGTTCACGCGCTTCAGTGGGCGAAAGAAAGGGAAGGAAAGCTTCTTTTTCTCTTCCATGTCGACCCTTATTTCGCAAAAGAAAGAACGTATCATCATGCATATTTTTTTCAAACGGTTGAGCGATTTCGTCAAACGTTACGTGAGCGTGGCATACATATGCATATTTTATATGGGGAGATCGATCATGTATTCGCTCGGCTGACGAATAAAGTAAATATAAGCGCCGTGTTCTTCAATAAAGATGAAGTCGGACGTGGAAAAGAGCGGGATGATTACGTTCAGGCGTTGTTACAAAAGCATGGGGTGGAAGTGTATACATATGATGATGCCCATATGCATGGGGCATTTGAAGTACTAAAAGCAGATGGAGCGCCTTATAAAGTATATACACCATATTATCGCGCGTGGCGCAAGCTTCCTAAACGACCGCCGCTTTCGATTGATATAAATGAACTACGTGCCTATATGTTACACATCACTCCGCTTGCCGAGGACGATGAGCGTGCTTTTTCTATGTGGCTTGCTCAATGTACGAAACGTTGGGAAAATATAGGGGAACAAGATGCGTTACATGCTTTGCGACAGTTTATTGATATCGCTCTCCCGTGTTATCATCGTCAGCGGGACATTCCGAGCGTTTTTGGCACGAGTCGATTGTCTCCACATATAAAAACGGGGACGATTTCGATTCGTACCGTTTTTCACGCGGTTGCGCAACAATTCGGGAACGGCTATGATGAAGCGGTGGAAACGTATATAAAAGAGCTTGCTTGGCGTGATTTTTATCATATGATTTATGCGCATTTTCCGTTTACAAAAACGGAAGCGTTTATTGAAAAGTATCGTCATCTTCCATGGTCGCGTGATGAAAAACGATTTGAAGCTTGGAAAGAAGGAAGAACAGGTTTTCCGTTTGTTGATGCGGGCATGCGTCAGTTAAAAGAGGAGGGATGGATGCATAATCGCCTGCGCATGATCGTTGCGTCATTTTTAACGAAAGACTACCTCATTGATTGGCGAATGGGGGAGGAATATTTTCGACAGATGTTAATTGACTATGATGAAGCATCAAATATCGGGGGATGGCAATGGGCTGCTTCTGTCGGAACGGATGCCGTTCCATATTTTCGCGTATTTAATCCGATTGAACAATCGAAAAAGTTTGATCCCGACGGCACATATATTCGCACATATGTGCATGAACTTGCCTTCATGCCGTCAGCACATATTCATGAACCATGGACAAGCAGCATGAAGGTCAATTACCCTGCGCCGACGGTAGACCATTCATTGCAACGCCAACGCGCCATTGCGTTGTTTCAAATGAATGAACGATTATAGCCTACTGATGAAGTGGGCTTTTTTACTTTAGTTAAAGCATAAAGCTTATGAAGGATTATAAAGTGTAAAAAAAGAATAGAAATAAATAGCGTCTATATTTCAGCGTTGTTATAAGCCGCTTTTATTGAGAGAGATGAGGAAGGGGGAGAACAATGATAGAAAAAAAGAAGCTTTACATTAACGGAGAATGGATAGAAGCGGGGTCGTACACATATCTTTTGGCGCCATACGATGGAGAAGTATTAGCACACATTCCAATTGCGACAGAACAAGATGTGAAGCGGGCGATTGCGGCTGCGTACGAAGCGCGGCGAACGATGGCGAAGATGCATGCACATGAACGTGCGGCCATGTTAGAGAGAGTCGTGACATTATTGCAACAGCGCGCAGATGAAGCGGCGAAGCTTGTTGCGTTAGAAGCGGCAAAGCCGATCACGACCGCAAAAGCGGAAGTGGCACGCACCATTCAAACATACAAGTTTGCTGCCGAAGAAGCGAAGCGTATTCACGGGGAAACGATTCCGCTTGATGCTGCACCAGGTGGCGAAAACCGCATCGCATTTACGGTGAGAGAACCAATTGGTGTCATTGGTGCCATTACTCCATTTAACTTTCCTTTAAATTTAGTAGCGCATAAGCTAGGGCCTGCGATTGCCTCTGGAAATACGGTCGTGTTAAAACCTGCGAGCCAAACGCCACTTTCGGCGTATTTTATCGCGGAACTGTTTGAACAGGCAGGGCTGCCGAAAGGAGCGCTTAATGTCGTGACCGGAAGCGGAAAAACGGTTGGGGATCAAATCGTCGTTGACCCACGTATCAATATGGTGACGTTCACCGGAAGTCCGGAAGTAGGCATCAGCATTCGCAACAAAGCAGGATTAAAACGTGTGACGCTAGAATTAGGGTCAAACTCAGCGGTCATTATTGATGAACATGTGGACGTTGATCGCATCATTCCGCGATGTATCGTTGGTGCGTTCGCGTTTCAAGGACAAGTGTGCATTTCGTTGCAACGTATTTACGTGCATGAAAAACGGTATAAAGAATTTGTCGAAAAGTTTGTGGCAGCAGTGAAGCAGTTGAAAGTCGGCGATCCGCTTGATCCGAAGACAGACGTTTCGGCTCTTATTTCTGAAAAAGACGTCGAGCGTTCGTTACAATGGATTGAAGAGGCGAAACAACGAGGCGCTACCGTTGCGATTGGTGGGGAGAGACAAGGAAATATTTTGTTGCCGACAGTCATTTTAGACGCATCACCAACATTGAAAGTATCATGTCAAGAAGTGTTTGCGCCGATTGTGTTGATTAATCAAGTTTCGTCCGTCGACGAAGCGATTGAGCTTGTCAACGATTCACGCTACGGGTTGCAAGCCGGCATATATACAGACAATGTCCATACCGCATGGGAAGCAGCAGAGAAACTACATGTCGGCGGGGTGCTTATTAACGATATTCCAACGTTCCGTGTCGATCATATGCCGTACGGTGGGGTAAAAGAAAGTGGCTTTGGACGCGAAGGTATTCGATACGCCATCGAAGAAATGACAGAGCTAAAGCTGATTGTTTTCAACCGAAATCGATAAAGAGTGCGCAATCGAACAATTTTGGCTTTTGTCGTCTGAAACAAAAGCCGTTTTCGTTCACGTGCGCGAAGGATTGATTAGTGGAAGGAAGTAATACATAGAAAGGGGACTTCCATTGGACATTTTCATCCGCATTGTGATTGATGTTATTTTGCCGCTATTTTTATTGATCGGTGCAGGGGCTTATTTGCATCGGTTGTTTCATTTTGATATGAATACGTTGTCGAAAATGACGACGTATTTTTTGCTTCCAGCTGTTGGTTTTGTGAACGTGTATAAAAGCGATATGAAAAGCGAGGTGTTGTTTCACGTTCTTTTCTTTCTCGTTTTACAAAACGGCACGCTCATTGCGCTTAGCGCTGTCATGGCGAAATGGCTAAAGCTTGACCGTAGCCTAGGAGCAACATTTCAAAACACAATCGTGCTCAATAACTCCGGTAATTTCGGCATCCCGGTTAGCCAGCTCGTATTTCGCCATGAACCGTTAGGGATGTCGATTCAAATTGTTGTAACGATTTTTCAAAACTTTTTAACGAACACATACGGCGTGTTTCAATTTATTTCGGCGAGTGAAAATAGGCGGAAAATAACACGTGACATGTTAAAAAATCCGATTATTTATGCACTCGTTCTCGCTGTTATTTGGAAGTTTTTCGATATTGCCGTTCCAGCATTTATTTGGCGCCCCCTTGAACATGTAGCTGATGCTTTTTTAACGATTGCCTTGGTGACGCTAGGTGCTCAACTTGCATATATGGATGTGAAACGTATTCCGCGTCTCATGTTTATAACGATTTGTAGTCGCCTAATCTTATCGCCCTTCATTGCTTTTTTGATCATTTTACTTTTACATATGGAAGGAACTACAGCTCAAGCGTTGCTTATTGCTAGTGCATATCCTTGCTCGCGAAATACAGCATTGTATGCATTAGAATACAATCATCATCCAGCATACGCCGCTCAAGCCGTATTTTTATCTACCTTGCTTAGTCCATTGACGGTAGCAAGTGTGATCGGCTTTGCACATTTGTATTTTTGATTATGTGCATGTGCCAAAGGAGTCTCCAGCGATATGTGCTCCTTTGGCATGCGTTGGCGTTCTTTCATTTGTATTTATTTCTGTTTAATTGGGATCCATAGTTCATTTTCTGGCTGATGATTTGGTGGATAATAACATTCAATCAAAGGGACATGGGCAAGTTCATAACGAGAAGCAGGGAGCCATTCGGAATATAGTCGTTTCCATGCTTCATCTACATTTGGGATGACCGCCCATGTGTCGTGTGTAATTGTTATACGTTGCATATCGTTTGGAACTTCTTTATCATAACGTATGCCCATAAAATAAGTAAATTTCTCATCTGTTATTGCGGATGTTGTTCCGCAAACACCTAACAACCCTTCAAGTTTGCATTTTGGTTGTTCCCATGATAAATCGATCAACTTTTCCATCAATCCATCTTTTTTGGCATATTCCCAAAGCGAAGGGATCATTTGAAACGCCTCATTTGTCTTTACTTCATACCCCTTTCCTACAATAACTAGTTCAACATCAATGTTCTCCAGTTTATAATCCATGGTATGATCTCCTTTTATTTGTATTATTTCCATCACTTGATATGTGTTTCCTTTTTATATTAACATAAAAATCCAACGTGTGTTACAGATTTGTTGAGAAGGTGTGATAGATGTCTAATTACGTTACATTTATTCGTTTTATTGTTGTAGGGATAAGTAATACAGTTGTTGATTGGTTGCTTTTTTTCTTCTTTGTATCGCTTAGCGTGCCACAAGTGTGGGCACAAACTTTCGCATATAGTGCGGGGGTAATAAACAGCTATATGTGGAATCGAATATGGACATTTCGAGTGAAGGGGCCAATTATGAAGCAATTTGTTCGTTTCCTTATGTTAAACTTTTGTTCTCTCATGGTGACGATCATTGTATTGTACGGATGCAATCAAATGTTTTCGGTTTTTTTTAGTAAATTTATGGCGACGATAAGTGGAATAGTTATCAATTGGATTGGTAGTCGGATGTGGGTATTTTCTGGAAAAACAATGACATAAACAAAGAAATATTTTGAATTTTTATAAAAATGTTTGTTTTGTTGACTTCTTATGTTATATTAGTGTTATAAAATATGACACAAGAAGGTGAGAATATGTTCTTGTTAAAGAAGGGACGAAGAAAAGAAGAGGTGAAAGAAACGAAGCAGAGCGTGGCGCTCAATCAAATTGAAGTAGCGGCTGACCAGCTAAAGGCAGTTGTCGAGCAAATGAAATTAGCTGCTTCCTCGCTTGATGAAACATCAAGCGCAACGCAACAGAGCACAGTCCAATTAATTGACCGCTTGGAAAAAACGGTAACTTATACAGCTCAAGTAGAAGAGAAGACGAAAATGATTGAACGATCGGCATTAAAAATTTCAGACGTTTCTCAGCGCATTCATGCAGATAGTGAAGCATCTTATAATGAACTAATCCGCTCGCTACACTCTTTAAAAAACCTTCAACGTGACATGGATGATTTGCGAACAGGTCATTATGCGCTTCTTCGTCAAATGGAGTTGTTAGTAGAGCGTTCACAAGAAATTCATCACATTCTTTCGACGATTGCTTCCATCTCGCAGCGAACGAGTATTTTAGCGCTCAATGCGAACATTGAATCCGCCCGTGCGGGAGAACATGGGAAAGGGTTTTCGGTCGTTGCAAACGAAGTTGGGAAATTAGCTAACCAAACGTCAGTTGCCGTAGAGCAAACGCGGGACATTTTATCATCTATTCAGTCTGGGATCGCTTCAACCATGCATATGGTAAAATCAGAAACAGAACAAATTGACAACGGGTCAAATGAAATGAATCACATTTTCTCTATTTTATCTGATTTTAGGGAAAGACTTCATCATATGACAGCAATGGCACACGATTCGTCGCAATCGGTCGACGAACAGACGGCGAGTGTGCAAGAAATTTCGGCTTTGCTTGAATATATTTCTTCCATGGTGCAGGAAAATAAAAATCATGCCCATGAAGTCGCAAAACATATGGATGTACAACATGAAAATGTGAAACAGGTGTTGCAAGTGAACGAAGCGATTGAAAAAACATCGAACGAGTTGCAAACAATTATAAAAAACGATGAACGTGTAACGGCAACTTTCGTTGATCTACATGTGATTGAACAAATGAAAGAAAAGCTTACATTGTTTTTACGCTCTTATCCGCTTGCTCGTTTACAAACAAGTGAACATGAGGCATACTTAAATGAATTTTTAAAAATAAATGAAAATGTAGAAGCTGTTTGGTCGAATCGGGTGGACGGTACGTTCATTTATTCGAATCCTCCTGCGGGACTTGTAAATGCCAAAGCTCGTCCGTGGTTTATTGAAGCCGCAAAAGGAAATGTATACGTTTCTTCGGTGTATACATCTGCGTTAACGAAGCGTCCGTGTTTAACCATTTCCGCACCGATCGTTCAAGACGGGCATGTCGTTGGCGTTGTTGGCATTGATTTATCTGTATAAGGACAGTAAGCCGGCTATGTACATCAGCTGGCTTACTGATATCGATCTAACATCGCGAAAAATTGTTTGACGAACTGGTAAAATACGTTGACGGATGGTGCGAGATCGTGATTCGGTAAAATAATTCCGACGTTGCGGCGAACGAGCGGAAGTTCAATTGGCACTTTTACTGTATAGCGTGGAGTTGTCTCATAAAACGTGCTTTCTGGTAATAAAGTGACACCGATACCGGCCGAAACGAGTCCTTTGATCGCGTCTAAATCTTCCCCCTCTGACGAAATGATTGGAGAAAAGCCGGCTTGTTTGCAAGCATCTTCAACGATTTTGCGCAAAATAAATCCTTGAGGAAACATGACAAATGGTTCGTGACGCAATTCACTTAGTGCGATGCTTCCTTTTTGGCTAAGTGGATGATCTGTCGGAATGAGCGCAGCGAATGACTCCGTAAATAAAATATCTCCTTGAATGCCTTTTTCTCCTGTTGGAACGGGGCCTAAAAAAGCTAAATCAATTTCTCGTTTTTTTACTGCATCAATCAAAAATTTATATGACCCTTGACGTAAGTGAAAAGAAATGTGTGGATGCTGTTGTTTAAACGTGGAAATGACCATCGGCATCGTGTAGCTCGCTAGACTTGTTGGAAAACCAATTTTAATTGTTCCGCGTTCCGGATCCAAATATTCTTCAATTTGTTGTTTCGCATAGTCAATCGCTTTTAACGCTAACTCAATATGTTGTAAAAAGTGTCGTCCGATCGGAGTTAGTTTCACATTTCTTCCTTCTCGTTCAAATAGCTTTACTCCGAGTTCATCCTCTAAATTGGCGATTTGGCGACTGACTGCGGACTGGGCGACATGCAATGCTTCGGCAGCTTCCGACACATGTTCCCGCTTCGCCACTTCTGTAAAATAAATCAATTGCCTTAATTCCATTTCCCCCCGCCTCTTTCTATCGTTCTCAAAATGAGATAAATGTTATCTAAATTATATATTGTTTATATGATTATTGAAACCTACAATTATACATAACATACACGACGACGGAATGGGGGATTGACATGAGAGGATTACCGAAAGCTCAAGGATTGTACTGTCCGCAATTTGAGCATGATGCATGTGGCATTGGGTTGTATGCCCATTTAAAAGGAGAAGCATCTCATCATATTGTTCAACAAGGTCTTCATATGTTGCGGCAATTAGAACATCGGGGAGGGCAAGGGAGCGATCCGCAAACGGGTGATGGTGCGGGAATCATGGTACAAATTCCGGACGATTATTTTCGTTCCGTTTGTCCATTTTCACTTCCGCCTAAAGGGCGTTATGGGGTCGGAATGATTTTCTTTTTTGAACATCATGAACAAACGAGAACGATGTTCGAACGCCAAATAGATGAAATCGTTCGTGAAGAAGGGCAAACGGTGCTCGGATGGCGAGATGTACCTATCGATGTCGAAAAACTTGGAACATTAGCAAAACAAAGTCGTCCGTACATTCGGCAGCTTTTTATCGCAGCAAGCGATGATATCGTTGATGACCAACAGTTCGAACGCAAGTTATACGTCATTCGGAAACGGGCGGAAAAAGCAGTGAAAAACAATGAATATTATTTTGCGAGTTTATCCAGTCGCACGATCGTTTATAAAGGACTAGTCACTCCGGAGCAATTAGATGCGTTTTATATCGATTTACAAGACGAGCGATTTCGTTCGGCGTTTGCGCTTGTTCATTCGCGCTTTAGCACAAATACATTTCCAAGTTGGGAGCGAGCGCATCCGAATCGTTATTTAATTCATAATGGAGAGATTAATACGTTGCGTGGAAATATTCATTGGATGATGGCGCGTGAGAAGCAGTTTTCCTCCCTGGTGTTTGGAGAAGATTTACAAAAAGTGCTTCCGATTTTAGATACGAACGGAAGCGATTCGTCCATGCTCGACAACGCGTTTGAGTTTTTCGTTTTAGCTGGAAAGTCGCTTGCTGAAACAGCGATGATGTTGATCCCAGAACCGTGGTATTGGGATAAAGAGATGGATGAACATAAAAAAGCGTTTTACGAATATTACAGCTGTCTGATGGAGCCGTGGGACGGTCCAACGGCAATCGTATTCACAAACGGCAAACAAATTGGCGGTATTCTTGATCGCAACGGTCTTCGTCCAGCTCGTTACTATGTCACAAAAGATGACTATATTATTTTTTCATCGGAAGTCGGGGTCGTTGATGTAGCTCCGGAACAAGTTTTATATAAAGAGCGATTAAGCCCGGGAAAAATGCTTTTTATTGATTTAGAAGAAGGGCGAATCATTTCTGATGAAGAGGTCAAAAAGCAAATTGCGCATAAGCATCCGTATTGTCAATGGGTGAACGAACAAACTGTTTCTATTGAACAACTTGACGAGCAGTTTGCGGGAGATGAGGAACAGCCGTTTGACAATCTTATCACATGGCAGAAAGCGTTTGGGTATACGTATGAAGATGTTGAAAAAACGATCATTCCAATGGCGACGGAAGGAAAAGACCCAACCGGAGCAATGGGAAATGATACGCCGTTAGCGGTTTTGTCCGATCGACCACAAAGCTTGTTCAACTATTTTAAACAACTATTTGCGCAAGTGACGAATCCACCGATCGATGCCATTCGTGAATATACTGTTACATCGACGGTGACGTTTCTTGGAAGAGAAGGGGATCTGTTAAACCCAGATGCGTCAGCTGCCCGCCGCATTCGTCTCGATTGTCCGATTATCACGAACAAACAATTAAAGGCACTTCGAATGAGCCCGTATCGCGAATTTGCTAGTGTGACGTTATCAACTGTTTTTACAAATGATTTAAAAGAAGCGTTAGACGAATTGTGTCAAGCGGTAGATGAAGCAATTGCTAATGGTGTGACGTTAATTGTTTTATCCGATCGCTCAATGAATGAGCAGCGCATAGCCATGCCTGTTCTTTTGGCAGTCAGCGCGGTGCATCAACACCTTGTTCGAAAAGGGACGCGTACAAAAGTAAGCCTAATTGTTGAAAGTGGGGAAGCGCGCGAAGTACATCATTTCGCTGCGTTAATCGGTTACGGAGCGGATGCCATTCATCCATATGTAGCTTTTGCGACGATTCGTGAAGCGGTCGAAAACGGGGTGATCGCGTCCACATATGAACATGCGGTCGAAACGTATAAAAAGGCAGCGACAGATGGCGTTGTAAAAGTGATGTCAAAAATGGGCATTTCAACAGTGCAAAGCTATCGCGGTGCGCAAATTTTTGAGGCAATCGGTATTGGCAACGATGTTATTGAACGATATTTTACAGGAACAGCGTCACAAATTGACGGGATCGGCTTAAACGAAATTGCACAAGAAGCAAAAATGCGACATATGCAAGCGTTCCAAACGTCTTATGATCATACTTTAGAATCAGGGAGCGAACTGCAGTGGCGTAAAAATGGTGAGCATCATGCGTTCAATCCGAAAACGATTCACACGTTACAATGGGCGTGTCGAAAAAATGACTATGAGTTATTTAAGCAATATTCCAGCATGGCAAATGAAGAACAAATGACATTTTTACGCAATTTGTTCGATTTTGATCATACGCGTAAGCCTGTTCCGATCGAGGAAGTCGAGCCGGTAGAAGCGATTGTGCGCCGATTTAAAACGGGAGCAATGTCGTACGGCTCATTAAGCGAAGAGGCGCATGAAGCGCTCGCCATTGCGATGAACCGCATCGGTGGAAAAAGTAATAGCGGAGAAGGTGGTGAAGATCCGCGGCGCTATATACGAGATGAAAATGGTGATTTTCGTCGCAGCGCAATTAAGCAAGTTGCATCGGGACGATTTGGTGTAAAAAGCCATTATTTAGTCCATGCCGATGAGTTACAAATTAAAATGGCGCAAGGGGCAAAACCAGGAGAAGGGGGACAGCTTCCTGCAAACAAAGTATATCCATGGATCGGAAAAGTGCGCGGATCTACGCCAGGGGTAGAGCTCATTTCGCCGCCGCCGCATCATGATATTTATTCTATTGAAGATTTAGCGCAGCTCATTTACGACTTAAAAAATGCGAATCGGCATGCGCGTATTAGTGTGAAGCTCGTTGCAAAATCTGGTGTTGGTACGATCGCGGCTGGAGTAGCGAAAGGTGGTGCCGATGTGATCGTTATTAGCGGATATGACGGAGGTACAGGGGCTTCGCCGAAAACGAGCATTAAACACGCAGGGCTTCCGTGGGAGCTCGGTTTAGTTGAGACGCACCAAACGCTCATGTTAAACGGGTTGCGCGATCGCGTCGTACTAGAAACAGACGGAAAATTGATGACAGGCCGCGATGTCGTCATGGCAGCGTTATTCGGAGCGGAAGAGTTTGGATTTGCGACAGCTCCGCTAGTCGTTTTAGGGTGTGTCATGATGCGCGTTTGTCATTTAGATACTTGTCCAGTCGGGGTTGCAACACAAAATCCAGAACTGCGTGCGAAATTTACAGGCAAGCCCGAGCATATCGTCAATTTCATGTATTTTATCGCTCAGGAAGTACGTGAAATAATGGCGCAGCTCGGTTTTCGGACAATGGAAGAAATGGTTGGGCGCGTCGATGTATTAAAAGTGAGCGAGCGCGCTAAGCAACATTGGAAAGCGAAACATTTAGATTTGTCGCGTTTATTGTATCAAGTGGAAGGAGTGCGAACGTTTTCTAGACCACAAAATCATCATCTTGATCGAACGCTTGATGATACGGTGATTTTACCAGCAGTCAAGCGGGCAATTGAACAAAAAGAGCCGGTACAATTGCAAGTTGCTATCCAAAACGTTCATCGTACAGTTGGCGCGATTGTCGGCAGCGAAATATCGAAACGGTACGGTGAAGAAGGGCTTGCAGAAGATACGATTCAGTTATGTTTTCACGGTTCCGCTGGGCAAAGCTTTGCGGCGTTCGTACCAAAAGGAATGACGATGACATTAATTGGCGATGCGAATGATTACGTCGGAAAAGGTTTATCGGGGGGCAAAGTCATTATTCGTCCGCCGCACGAGGCAACGTTTGCATGTAGCGATCAAGTGATTATCGGAAACGTGGCTTTTTATGGAGCGACGAGCGGTGAAGCGTATATTCGCGGTCGCGCCGGCGAGCGTTTTTGTGTTCGAAATAGCGGCGTCCATGCGGTCGTTGAAGGAGTAGGAGATCACGGCTGTGAGTATATGACCGGAGGGCGCGTCGTTATTCTCGGATCAGTCGGAAAAAATTTCGCTGCTGGAATGTCCGGTGGCATAGCATACGTACTTGCTGATGACGATGCATGGAAAAAACGTGCAAACCGTGAACTCGTTTTATTTGAGACATTAGTAGATGAAAACGAAATACGAGATGTGCAACATATGATTATGAGACATTACGAATATACAGAAAGCCCGAAAGCAGCGTATGTGCTTGCAAATTGGGAACAGGTTGTGAAAGACATCGTCAAAGTCATTCCGAAAAATTATAAGCTTATGATTGAAACGATTGAGGCGCTGAAGCAACGCGGGTTGTCGTATGACGAAGCGGTATTTGAGGCGTTTGAAACAGTTGTAAACAAAAAAGATGTAAAAGTGGTGGAAGTGGTCGCGCGATAAGCGATCGCTTCCGGAATAGGTGAAAGGGGGAGAATGATGGGAAAAGCAACAGGCTTTATCGAATATGCACGGGAAGAAGAAAAAAAACGTCATCCTCTTTCCCGTTTAAATGATTGGAAAGAATACACTGATCCATTTTCAAACGACACGTTAGCGAGACAAGGTGCGCGATGTATGGATTGCGGTACCCCTTTTTGTCATATGGGGATGGAACTTCAAGGTTTAACGTCCGGCTGTCCGATTCATAATCTCATTCCAGAGTGGAACGACCTTGTGTATCGTGGAAGATGGAAAGAGGCGTTCGAACGGTTAGTGAAGACAAATAATTTCCCGGAATTTACAGGACGCGTTTGCCCAGCGCCGTGTGAAGGATCGTGCACAGTAGCGATTTCTGATCCAGCAGTAGCGATTAAAGGAATTGAACGAGCGATTATTGATAAAGCGTTTGAAGAAGGATGGGTTCGACCTCGCATTCCGAAAAAAAGAACCGGAAAAAAGGTGGCCGTCATTGGCTCTGGTCCTGCAGGGCTAGCTTGTGCAGATGAACTAAATCAAGCTGGTCATTTTGTCACTGTGTATGAGCGCGCAGATCGAATTGGCGGTTTGTTGATGTACGGCATTCCGAATATGAAACTTGGAAAAGACGTCGTTGAGAGACGTGTACGCTTGCTTGAAAAAGAAGGAATTACGTTTGTTACAAACATAGAAGTCGGAAAAGATTTGGCGATTGATGAATTGCGCAAACAATATGATGCGGTTGTGCTTTGTATTGGAGCACAAAAGCAACGCGATCTTATGATCGAAGGACGCGAGCTTGATGGCGTTCATTTTGCGATGGACTACTTGACAATGACGACAAAATGGCTGCTTACCGGCGAAAAAGATGAAGCGTTTATTGATGCCAAACATAAACATGTCATCGTAATCGGTGGTGGCGATACAGGGGCTGACTGTGTCGCGACGGCATTGCGGCAACAATGTAAAAGCGTTGTGCAATTCGGCAAACATCCGGCATTGCCAAAAGAGCGTACAAACGATAATCCATGGCCGCAATACCCGCTTGTATTTACAGTTGACTACGCATATGAAGAAGCGGAAGCGAAGTTCGGCAATGACCCGCGTCAATATTGTATTCAAACGAAAAAAATCGTTGGTGATGAGAGAGGGAGAGTAAAAGAACTGCATACGATCCAAATGGAAAAAATAATAGATGATCAAGGGCGTGCTGTATTTAAAGAAATTCCAGGTACAGAGAAAATATGGCCGTGTGATCTCGTATTGATCGCCATTGGTTTTGAAAGACCAGAACCGCAACTTTTACAACAGTTTGGAATCGAGACAGTTAGTAAAGCATACAAGACGAATGTTGAAGGTGTATTTGTCGCAGGTGATGCAAGACGTGGACAAAGTCTTGTCGTTTGGGCGATTCATGAAGGACGCGAAGCAGCGAAAGAAATGAATCATTTTCTTATGGGGGATTGAGAGGGGGACATCTGCGAAAGTGCATATTTAAAAAATCTCTTTTTCTGCGTTTTTGTAGAAAAAGAGATTTTTATTTTTAGAATTGTCATTTTATTTTAAAAAGTGTTACAATGTTTTTTAATAAGTTCAGAAAAGATGGAGGGATTTGTTTTGCGTAGCGATATGATTAAAAAAGGATTTGACCGCGCGCCACATCGCAGTTTATTGCGTGCGGCAGGGGTAAAAGAAGAAGATTTTCATAAACCGTTTATTGCGGTTGTAAACTCATACATTGATATTATCCCAGGTCACGTTCATTTGCAGGAGTTTGGGAAAATTGTGAAAGAAGCCATTCGTGAGGCCGGTGGTGTTCCGTTTGAAATGAACACCATCGGCGTCGATGACGGCATCGCGATGGGTCATATTGGTATGCGCTACTCGTTACCGAGCCGAGAAATTATTGCTGACTCTGTTGAGACGGTCGTTTCTGCCCATTGGTTTGATGGGATGGTATGCATTCCGAACTGCGATAAAATTACACCTGGCATGATGATGGCGGCGATGCGTTTAAATATCCCGACTATTTTTGTAAGCGGAGGACCGATGAAGGCAGGTGTGACGAGCGACGGGAGAAAAATTTCGCTCTCTTCTGTATTTGAAGGAGTCGGTGCATATCAAGCTGGAAAAATTGATGAAAAAGGGTTGCAAGAACTTGAACAGTACGGCTGTCCGACATGTGGTTCGTGCTCAGGAATGTTTACAGCGAATTCCATGAACTGTTTAGCTGAGGCGCTCGGTTTAGCGCTCCCTGGTAACGGGACGATTTTAGCGATTGATCCAGCACGAAAAGAATTTGTGCGACGTTCGGCTCAACAGTTAATGTATTTAATTGAGAACGATATTAAACCGCGTGATATTGTAACAGAAAAGGCAATTGATAACGCGTTTGCGCTCGATATGGCGCTCGGCGGCTCAACGAATACGGTGTTACATACGCTAGCCATTGCCAATGAAGCAGGGATCCATTATCCGCTTGAACGCATTAACGAGGTAGCTTCCCGCGTGCCGCATTTGGCCAAGCTCGCCCCAGCGTCCGATATGCATATTGAAGATTTACACGAAGCAGGCGGCGTGTCTGCCGTATTACATGAGCTATCTAAAAAAGAAGGCACGCTTCATTTAGATGCCCTCACTGTGTCAGGTAAAACACTTGGGGAAAATATTGCAGGCTGTGAAGTGAAAAATTATGAAGTCATTCGTCCGATTGACAATCCGTATTCAGAAACGGGTGGGTTGGCTGTATTGTTCGGCAATTTAGCCCCAGATGGCGCAATTATTAAAACAGGCGGTATCCAAGGCGGCATTACCCGTCATGAGGGACCCGCGATCGTCTTTGACTCTCAAGAAGAAGCGCTCGAGGGCATTGCGGCAGGAAGAGTACAACCGGGGCATGTCGTGATCATTCGTTATGAAGGTCCAAAAGGTGGACCGGGAATGCCAGAAATGTTAGCCCCAACATCGCAAATTGTCGGCATGGGACTAGGAACGAAAGTAGCACTTATTACGGACGGGCGTTTTTCTGGCGCATCCCGCGGTTTATCGATCGGTCATGTGTCGCCGGAAGCAGCGGAAGGGGGACCAATTGCATTTGTACAAAACGGTGACCATATTGTCATTGATATTGTGAAGCGAACGATTGACGTTCACGTCCCTGAAAAAGAATGGGAAAAACGGAAAGCAAATTGGAAGGGCTTTGAGCCGAAAGTGAAGACAGGATATTTAGCTCGTTACTCAAAGCTCGTCACTTCAGCAAGTACAGGCGGCATTATGAAAATTTAGCGCATTTTGTCGAAATGATGTTTATAACTGTAAAACGATCCTCCGTTATAATTGAAGAAGTAAACGACTATGGGGGGAAGGGAATGAATACGCAATTTATTGCAGGTCATGCGCGATTACCTTCGGGGATGGCAGCAAAAAGCGTGTTTGATACGCTTACGATTACAGCGGAGGTAGACAAAAAATATGGTGTCATCGTTGATGCGTCGTGTACATTGGCAACGGAGCACGGTCGCGATTACGTTGCCCGGTTGTTAAAAGGTCATTCGTTAAAAGACGGAATTGACGAACCGCTTGCCCAATTACATGAAGGATATTTAGGAAAAGCAAATCAAGCGTTATGTGCAGCGCTAAAAGATTTATACAAGCAATATTGTAAGTTAGAAGAGAAGATGCATGCTGAAAAATAGAAGGTGCTCGCGGCACCTTCTATTTTTCTTCCCAAGGAGGGAGCATTTTGCGAAGCGGCTTATCTTGGCGATAGCCAAGAACGTACTCCGCTTGCATAATTGTATGAATTTCGCGCGTTCCTTCGTAAATGACTGGCGCTTTTGAGTTGCGTAAATATCGTTCTACCGGATATTCATTTGAGTAGCCGTATGCCCCGTGAATTTGTACCGCATCATCAGCGGCTTTGTTTGCGAAGTCGCACGCTATCCATTTCGCCAGCGATGTTTCGCGCGTATTTCTTCTCCCTTTATTTTTCAAAAATCCTGCTTTATATACGAGCAAGCGGCTCATTTGTAAACCAGCTTCCATGTTTGCAATCATTTGTTGAACAAGTTGATGGCGACCAATTTCTTTGCCGAACGTTTTTCGTTCGTGACAATATTTCACACTGGCTTCTAAACAAGCCATAATTAAGCCGCACGCCCCAGCCGCAACAGTAAACCGTCCGTTATCGAGTGCGGACATCGCAATTTTAAATCCTTCCCCTTCTTCCCCAAGTAAATTTTCTTTCGGGACGCGGACATTGTCAAAAAACAGCTCGCCTGTATTGCCTGCACGAATGCCAAGCTTTCCTTTGATGGCACGTGATGAAAAACCAGGCATCGTCCGTTCAACGATAAAAGCGGAAATACCGCGATGCTTTTTCGATTTATCTGTGTAAGCAAAAACGATAAAGTGATCAGCAATGTCACAAAGCGAAATCCACGTTTTTTGCCCGTTTAAGATGTAGTCATCTCCATCGCGCACAGCGGTTGTGGAAATGGCTGCGACATCTGAACCTGCGTTTGGCTCCGTTAATCCGAATGCCCCAATTTTCTCCCCTTTTGCTTGTGGGACAAGATATTTTTGTTTTTGTTCTTCTGTTCCCCATTGTAAAAGTGTTAAACTGTTCAATCCTGTGTGAACGGAAACGGCGGTACGAAATGCTGTATCTCCCCGTTCTAGCTCTTCACATACGATCGCTAACGAATTGTAGTCCATCCCCATTCCACCGTATTGCTCCGGAATGCATACGCCCATTAAGTTTAATTGTGCAAGACGTTTTAAAATGTTTGGATCGAAATAACCTCGCTCATCCCATTCTTTTATGTGGGGTAAAATTTCTTTATCAACAAATTTTCTTACGGTTTGGCGTAATAGTTCTTGTTCTTGAGTAAAGTCAAAATTCATCATCGTTCATTCCTCCATATCGTTTAATAGTGATATATGATCGTTATGCTCCCCTGCAAGAGGAGGGAAAAGTCGATAGGACACAGCCGTTTCAGAAAATTTTAACGGTGATCCGACGAGTTTTAATGTCCCGACATGTGGATGCTCCATGTTGACAATCATATCTCTTGCCAATGTTTGCGGGTGTTGAAACGCTTCGTGAATGGTGTAAACAGGGCCGCAAGGAATGCCTTTTTGTTCAAACAATTTCTGCCACTGTGCACGCGTTTTCTTTTTTAGCTCATCATTTAGCCGATGATTCAGTTCATGGCGATGGGCGACTCTACCGGCATTTGTTCGAAATCGCTCGTCTGCACCAATTGTTTGATCTTCTAGCAGTTCGCATAGTGCCTGAAATTGCCGATCGTTTCCGACGGCAACAACAAACAAACCATCGCTGGCTTCATATGTCGAATACGGAACGATGTTCGGATGATCGTTTCCTAACGGTTTCGGGACTTCGTTGGACATTAAATAGTTTGAAGCGACGTTCACAAGCGCACTTATGGCGCAATCAAATAAGCTTAAGTCAATTTTTTGCCCACGTCCCGTTTTTTCACGAGCGATCAACGCTGCTTGTACGGCAATGGTAGCATACAAACCTGTAAAGATGTCCGTGACCGCCACCCCGACTTTTAATGGTCCGGATTGTTCTGTCCCGTTAATGCTCATCCAGCCGCTCATCGCTTGAATAATATAATCGTAGCCAGCTAAATGATGATATGGTCCTGTTTCACCAAATCCAGTAATCGAACAGTAGATGAGTTTCGGATTGATGGCGGACAGATCATCATACCCAAGCCCGAGCCGTTCCATCGTTCCTGTTTTAAAGTTGTGAATGAAGACGTCTGCTGTTTTAACGAGCTGGCGAATCGTTTCTTTTCCTTTTTCTTCTTTTAGATTTATAGTGATGCTTCGTTTGTTTCGATTAACTGCTGCATAATAAGCACTCATGCCATTTTGGAATGGGGGTCCCCAAAATCTTGTATCGTCTGATCCGCCGGGCGCTTCGACTTTGATCACATCTGCCCCCAGATCGCCTAAAATCATAGTGGCATACGGACCAGCGAGGACGCGTGTCAAGTCTACAACACGAATGCCTTCTAAAGCCCCTTTCATTCGCTCACCTCCATTTCTTCTTGTGAATAAAAAAAGCCAGCTCTTTCCTAAAACGTACAGGAAAGGAACTGGCATAAACGATTCGAGCGTGCCTTTCGAAAAGAAAGTGGGTCGAATCGGAACAGTTCTTTAACAAAAAAGTCACGTTGCTACCCGAAGCCAAACGGTCAGTTGTCTGGTGGGGCTAGCTACTTTCAGTATAAAACAACACATTTATTTTGTAAATATTTTTTATTTTAAAAATAGTTTGACAAAACAAAAAAGATTGTCTTAAAATAAAAGCAAATAAGCAAAAACTGTGGAGCTTATTTTACTCGTCTAATCGGCGAGCAACGCATAAGCACCAGCCAGTTTAGTCATTGTGTCATCACGATGATTAAACTGGCTTTTTATTTGTCGAAGGAGGAGAGATCATGTCGAATTGGATGGAACGAAGAAAGGAAGCCGTTGCAAGAGCGCCGTACAATGTGACAGAAATTTTTATTAAAGAAGCAAAAGGTGCGATCATTCGTGACATAGATAATCGCGAATATATCGACTTTGCGGGGGGGATTGGTGTACAAAATGTTGGACATTGTCATCCAAAAGTAGTCGCTGCTATTCAGCAGCAAGCAGCAGCATTTATTCATCCATGTTTTCACGTGACACCTTACGAATCATACGTGTTATTAGCAGAAAAATTAAATGAGATAACTCCGGGTGATTTTCCGAAAAAAACGATTTTTTTAAATAGTGGTGCGGAAGCAGTGGAAAACGCTGTGAAAATTGCAAGAAAGTATACGGGACGTCCTGCCATTGTATCATTTACGGGTGGATATCATGGTCGGACGCTATTAACAATGTCTTTAACGAGCAAAGTGATGCCATATAAAAAAGGATTTGGTCCATTTGCTCCAGAGGTGTATAAATTTCCGTATCCATACTATTATCGGGCAAACGGGCAGACAGCAAATGAAGTGGATGAACAGTTAATAGCAGCACTGCAACAGTTTTTTACTGCGGAAGTGGCGCCTGATTATGTGGCAGCAATCATTATTGAACCTGTACAAGGAGAAGGTGGGTTTGTCGCTCCATCGGCAAAATTTATGCAAGCGATTCGTCGCATTTGCGACGAGCATGGCATCGTGATGATTGCTGATGAAATTCAAACTGGTTTTGCTCGAACAGGTCGAATGTTTGCGATGGAGCACTTTGGTGTAGCACCCGATTTAATGACGTTGTCAAAATCAATGGGAGCTGGTGTGCCGATCAGTGCAGTCGTTGGTCGAAGTGAAATAATGGATGCACCTGAGGTTGGGCAGCTTGGTGGCACGTTTTCTGGAAGTCCATTGGCATGTGCAGCCGCACTCGCTGTTTTAGATATCATTGAAGAAGAACAGCTTATTGTGCGTGCCCGACATCTTGGTGAAAAAATGATGACGCTTTTAGAAGAAATGAAGCAACAGTTTGACATCATTGGTGATGTGCGCGGGCTTGGGGCGATGTGCGCGATCGAGCTTGTGACAGATCGCGAGCAAAAAACGCCAGCGAAAGAACACACAGCGTATATCGTTTCGCATGCATGGAAGCGCGGTGCGATTTTTTTGAGCGCCGGATTGTATAGCAACGTCGTTCGTTTCTTACCACCGTTAGTGATGACGGACGAACAGCTCGAGCGCGGATTTTCAATTTTACGCGAGCTGTTAGCAGAAGTACAACAAAAGGTGGTGAAATGATGCGCGAAGTGAAAAACTACATTGATGGTCAATGGACTGAAGGGAAAAGTGAAACGATTGAGCGATACAATCCAGCCGATCAAAAAGAGCTTGTTGCGATTGTGGCCGGTTCATCTGTTCATGATGTGAATGAGGCGGTGTTTGCTGCGGTGAAAGCAAAGAAAAAATGGGCGCAAACGGCCGCCCCAGAGCGTGGTGCGTATTTGCAAAAAGTGGCTCATTTATTTGAGCAATATGCGGATGAGTTGGCGGAATTAGCTACGAAAGAAATGGGGAAGCGTTTTGTTGAAACAAAAGGAGAAGTATATCGTAGCGCAGCTATTTTACGTTATTATGCCGGAGAAGGGTTGCGAAAAGTAGGGGAAGTGTTACCGTCATTTGACGCAAAAAATTTATTTTTTACAAGACGTGTGCCTGTTGGGGTTGTTGCTGTGATCGCACCATGGAATTTTCCGCTAGCGATTCCAATATGGAAAATTGCTCCTGCTCTCGTGTACGGTAATACGGTCGTATTTAAGCCAGCATTGGAAGCAAGCGCGACAGGTGCGCGCATCGTTGAATTGTTTGCAGAAGCAGGATTACCTCCCGGAGTTTTAAACTTTGTCATCGGCCGTGGAAGCGCAATTGGTGATGCGATTGTCGAACATAAAGATGTCGATGCGATTACGTTTACAGGCTCAAATGTAATTGGTAGTGAAATTGCAAAAAAAGCAGCAGCTCGTGGGGCGAAATATCAACTTGAACTCGGTGGAAAAAATCCAGCTATCGTTTTAAAAGATGCAAATATTGAATTTGCTGCTCGACTCGTTGTAGAAGGGGCGATGAAACAAACGGGGCAACGCTGTACCGCAACGAGTCGCGTATTTGTTGAGAAAGAGATTATCGATGTATTTCGAACTCATGTGATGGAACACGTGAGGTGTATTCGAGTTGGAAATGGAATGGACGAACAAGTGACGATGGGGCCGGTTGTCTCGAAAGGACAATTTGAAACGGTTCAGCGCTACATCCATATTGGAAAACAAGAAGGACGGCTGCTTATTGGAGGGGGAGCGAGCGATGATGTTGGCTGGTATATTGAGCCAACTGTATTTGATTCTGTTTCCCATCGCGCCACTATCGCAACGGAAGAAATATTTGGTCCTGTTCTATCGATTGTAGAAGCGGCATCCATTGATGAAGCAATTGAAATGGCAAACGACAGCATTTATGGGTTGAGTGCGTCGCTATTTACAAATGATGTATCGAAAGCGCTTTACTTTATTGAACATATCGAGGCGGGAATGGTGCAAGTAAACGGTGAAACAGGCGGTGCGGAACCGCAAGCACCGTTTGGCGGAATGAAGCAATCAAGCTCAGGTACGCGCGAACAGGGGCAAGCAGCCATCGAATTTTTTACCGCGTATCAAACGATTTCTATTCGGCCACATCCAAATATGTGAAAGGGGGATATTTAATGGATAAACAGTTTCATAAAGTATTAACGAAATTAGATGTGTTGTTATTGGCGTTTGGAGCGATGATTGGTTGGGGATGGGTTGTGCTTTCGGGTACGTGGATTACGAGTGCTGGTGCACTCGGGGCGATCATCGCCTTTTTAATCGGGGGAATTCTCGTTATTTTTGTCGGTTTGACGTATGCGGAGTTGTCGTCGGCCATGCCGAAAGTGGGTGGTGAGCATTATTTCGTTTTGCGGGCTCTCGGATCTAAGGCTTCGTTTATCGCTGCTTGGGCAATTGCCCTCGGCTATTTATCAGTTGTAGCGTTTGAAGCTGTTGCGCTTCCAACGGTCGTTGAATACTTATTCCCAACATTTAAATTTGGCTATCTTTGGACGATTGCAGGTTGGGATGTGAACGTCTCATGGGTGATGATTGGCATGCTCGGTTCAATCATCATTACATCGATCAACTATCGCGGCGTAAAAAGCGCAGCCTTTTTACAAGTCGTATTGACGTTTGTCATCTTTCTTGTCGGTATGGCACTTTTAGGCGGTTCGCTTGTGAATGGGCAAACATCAAATTTACAGCCGTTATTTAAAGATGGCTCGGCTGGTTTGCTTGCTGTGCTAGTCATGACGCCGTTTATGTTTGTCGGTTTTGACGTCATTCCTCAAACAGCAGAAGAAATGAAAATTCCACAACGTTCGATTGGAAAAATTCTTATTTTATCTGTCGCTTTAGCTGTTTTGTTTTATGTCGCGGTTGTTTTTGCTGTATCATATATTTTACCAGACGATGTGTTGACAAACTCATCGCTTCCAACAGCGGATGCGATGGCTGCAGCGTTAGGTAGTTCGTTTTTCTCAAAGGTGCTCATTATCGGAGGATTAGCTGGTATTTTAACAAGCTGGAACGCATTTATTATCGGTGGTAGCCGCGTGCTTTATGCGATGGCACAAGAAGGATTTCTTCCACAATGGTTTGCCCGCATTCATCCTGTATACAAAACACCATCAAACGCCGTCTTATTCATTGGAACGCTCGCCACATTCGCTCCTCTACTTGGCAGACCAATGCTCGTTTGGCTTGTAGACGCAGGAGGTTTTTCAATCATCATTGCTTATTTCCTTGTTGCTTTATCATTTATTGCATTGCGCAAAAAAGAACCAAATATGCCACGTCCGTTTCAAGTCGGTCAATCGTCAGCTGTCGGTTGGATCGCGCTCGTATTGTCGATCGGATTTATTTTCTTATACATGCCAGGTATGCCATCTCAGCTTGTCTGGCCGTATGAGTGGCTCATATTTATTGGTTGGTGGGTGATTGGAGCATTTTTTATCGTACGAATAAAAACGAAAACGATGGAACAAACAGAACATGTACATCGGATGTAGAGGGGCGAATGTGCTCCTCTTTTTGTTTGTGAGGTCATAAAACGATTTCATTTGTGTATACATGATACAAAAAGAAAGGAGGGCTTGTAATGAATGCAGCGGAGGCGGTCGTTCAATGTTTAAAAAGTGAGGACATTTCTCACGTCTTTTGTGTACCAGGGGAAAGTTATTTACCGATCCTTGATGCCCTTTTTTCTGAGAAAACGATCCAACTCATTTCTGCTCGTCATGAAGGTGGGGCAGCATTTATGGCTGAAGGATATGCAAAAGCAAGCCGAAAAGTCGGTGTTGTTATGGCGACAAGAGGGGTTGGGGCTACGAATGCAGCAATTGGTATTCATACTGCTAAGCAAGATTCAACCCCGATGGTTGTATTATTAGGACAAGTTGCACGGACATTTCGAGGACGTGAAGGATTTCAAGAAATAGATGTTGAAGCATGTTTTCGTCCGCTAGCCAAATGGGCCGTAGAAGTTCATGATGCGAAAAGATTACCTGAATTACTAACTCGGGCGTTTCGAATCGCCCAAACAGGAAGGCCTGGACCGGTTGTCGTTGCGCTTCCTGAAGATGTTCTTCATGAACAAGTCGATCACGTGACGTTTTCAAAAACGACTGTTCCAAAACCAGCACCGAACGAAGCGGATATTCAACGTATCGAGCAGTTGTTGCAGTCAGCGAAGCGACCAGTTGTCATTGCAGGTGGAGGGATTATATGGTCAAAAGCCATAGACGTCCTTCGTTTATTTGTGGAAAAATGGTCACTTCCCGTCATGTCTTCTTTTCGTCGGCACGATGTATTTCCAAACGATCATCCCCTTTATGTTGGTCATCTCGGTTTAGGAACGCAACGAGCGATCATTGAAACGGTGGAACAAGCAGATGTTGTTTTAGCCATCGGTACGCGCTTGTCAGAAGTGACGACACAAGATTATAAGTTATTATCAACGCAAAAACTTATTCATATCGATATCGATTACGATGTCATCGGTGTCACATATTCCCCGCATATTGGTGTTGTTTCTGATGCGAAAGAGGCGTTAAGCCGGTTGTTAAATATTCAACTTCACCCGTCATGGACAGATTGGGTACAAGAACGGCGGAAAACATACGAACGATTTTCGTCATTTCCGTCCATAAAACGGAATGTAAACGAAGAAATTATCCACAACCTTCAACATCTTCTTCCATCTGAAGCGATCATTACAAATGATGCCGGCAATTTTGCAAGTTGGCTCCATTCATTTTTTCAATTTTGTGAACATACATATATTGGGCCAACTTCAGGAGCGATGGGATACGGATTACCGGCAGCCATTGGTGCAAAATTGGCAAAACCGCATCGTCCTGTCGTTTCACTCAGTGGGGATGGAGGATTTATGATGACAATACAAGAGTTAGAAACAGCCGTTCGATACAACATTCCTGTCATTAGTGTGGTGTTTAACAATCAAATGTATGGAACGATTCGCATGTATCAAGAGCTTCGTTATCCAAAGCGCGTGATCGGGACAGATTTAGGCGATATATCGTTTGCAAGTATAGCGCGTTGTTTCGGGGCTGATAGTATGCGTGTAGAAACAGGAGAACAATTTTTATCCGCGTTCACTACAGCGCTTCAAAACAATAAACCAACCGTGATTGAAGTCATGACAGATCCGAACGCATTATCTCCATTTTTAACAATTGAACAGGCGAGAGGAGGAAAACAATGAAAGTATTAAACTATATGGATGGACGATGGATACCATCGACAAGTGGGCAATTTGTTTCAATTATAAATCCAGCTACCGGTGAAAGCATCGGGGAAGTGACATTATCAAATGAACAAGATGTCAAACAGGCGGTGTCGGCGGCGAAGAGTGCACAGAAAACATGGGCGCTTGTGCCGGCTCCAAAACGAGCAGAAGTACTTTATAAAGTCGGTATGTTGCTACAAGAAAGGAAAGAACAAATTGCCCGCCTATTAACGATGGAAATGGGAAAAGTGATTGAGGAAGCGCGTGGAGAAGTACAAGAAGGAATTGACATGGCGTTTTACATGGCAGGGGAAGGTAGGCGGTTATTTGGCGATACGACCCCGTCAGAGCTACCGAATAAGTTCGCAATGAGCGTTCGTGCCCCTATTGGTGTTGTCGGATTAATTACCCCTTGGAATTTTCCAATCGCCATCGCAACGTGGAAGTCGTTCCCTGCGATCGTTGCCGGCAATGCAGTTGTTTGGAAACCAGCGCTAGAAACACCGATCATGGCACAGCAACTTGCGCAAATATTTGAGGAGGCGGGCTTACCAAAAGGTGTGTTTAATGTTGTGCACGGACGCGGTTCAGTTGTTGGGGAAGCGCTTGTTGAACATCGTGACGTAAAAGTCATTTCATTTACTGGATCTAATGAAGTTGGCCGGCGCATTGCTGAAATGTGCGGGCGTCATTTAAAAAAAGTATCGCTTGAAATGGGTGGGAAAAATGCCATTATCGTCATGGATGATGCGGATGTAGCGCTTGCTGTGGAATCCATTATATGGAGTGCATTTGGCACATCCGGGCAGCGTTGTACTGCGTGCAGTCGAGTTATCGTTCATGAACATGTAAAAAAACAAGTGGAGAAACGGTTACTTGCAGCGATAAATACATTAACGGTTGGAAACGGACTAGAGGAAGGAGTGAAAGTCGGACCAGTCATTAATCAAGATGCGTTACAAAAAATTCACCATTACGTTCAAATTGGAAAAAATGAAGGGGCAACGTTACTGGCAGGCGGGTATATACTGCAAGATGGACCATACAAAGAAGGGTTTTATTACGCTCCAACGTTGTTTACGAATGTTACACCGACGATGCGAATTGCGCGAGAAGAAATTTTCGGTCCGGTCACATCGATTATATCCGTTCGCAGTTTAGAAGAAGCGATTGAAGTGAATAACAGCGTTGATTATGGCCTTTCGAGCGCGATTTTTACTCGTGATATTCATCGCGCGTTTACAGCGATGCGCGATTTCGATACAGGAATTGTATATGTGAATGCGGGAACGACAGGGGCAGAAATTCATTTGCCATTCGGTGGAACAAAGGGGACGGGAAATGGACATCGTGATTCAGGCGTCGCAGCACTCGATGTATTTACGGAATGGAAAAGCATTTATGTTGACTATAGCGGCAAATTACAACGCGCTCAAATTGATGTGTAAAGGAGGTTAGACGATGAATGTCATTGTTCTTGGAGCAGGTTTAATGGGAAAAGAAGCTGTGCGTGATTTAGTTGAACAGCGAGCGGTATCATCGGTGACACTTGCGGATGTCGATGAGGAAAAAGCAAAAGCGGTTCAACGTTCGTTGTCATCAAAAAAAGTGAACGTGAAGCGAGTGAATGCAGCGAATGATCAAGAACTACGAGCAGCGATGCGGGGACATGATGTAGCCATCAATGCACTTTTTTATACGTTTAACGAAACTGTCGCCAAAGCGGCCATTGAAACGGGTGTGCACGCAGTAGACTTAGGTGGGCATATCGGACATATGACAGATCGTGTCCTCGCTTTACACGAACAAGCAAAACGAGCAGGCGTTACGTTAATTCCAGATTTAGGTGTTGCTCCCGGAATGATTAACATTTTAACAGGATATGGAGCGAATCAACTGGATCGCGTTCATACCATTAAATTGTATGTTGGCGGTATTCCTCTTCGGCCAGAACCGCCACTTGGATATAATCACGTTTTTTCGCTTGAAGGTTTACTCGATCATTACACCGATCCATCCTTCATTATTCGTGATGGACAGAAACAACAAGTACCGTCTTTATCAGAAGTTGAAACGATTTATTTTGAGCGTTTTGGACCGCTTGAAGCGTTTCATACATCGGGGGGAACATCAACGTTGCCGCACTCTTATCCACATGTGAAATGTCTAGAATATAAAACGATTCGCTATCCCGGTCATGCAGAAAAATTTCGGTTGCTCGTCGATTTGCAATTGACGCGTCGTGATTATGAAGTAGAAGTAGACGGGAAAACGGTGTGTCCACGCGATGTATTGTTAAAAGTACTGACTCCGCTTTTAGATTTAAAAGAAAAAGAAGATGTCGTTTTGTTGCGTGTCGTTGTGGCTGGCGAAAAAGATGGGAAAGAAAGAACATACGAGTACGAGATGGTGACAGAGAAAGACCGACAAAAACAAGTTACAGCGATGGCACGTTCAACGGCCTATACGGTTTCTGTCGTTGCACAAATGATTGGCGATGGGACGATTCAAAAACGTGGGGCATATCCTCCTGAACAAATTGTTCCGGGGGATCGCTACATCGAGGAAATGGTTCGTCGTGGCGTCGTCATTCGCGCAACTGTACGGTGAATTTGTGAATAAAATATTAAATTTTTCGACAACTGTTACGAGGAATTTGTTGATTATGCTAGAATATTTATACATCAAATCGATTTGGAGGTGAATATATGCTACATATTGTAGCCTGTATTAAACAAGTGCCAGATACGAAAATTATTAAAATGAATCCAAAAACGAACACGATGGATCGTGCAAGCGCCCCAGCGATTTTAAATCCGTATGATGCGCATGCAGTAGAAGAAGCTGTTCGTTTAAAAAAGAAATACGGTGGAACAGTCTCCGTGTTAACGATGGGCCCTCCTCCAGCAGTAAAAGCGATTAAGAAATGTATTGAGCTTGGGGCAGACGAAGGGTATATGATTTCAGACCGAGCATTTGCCGGAGCGGATACGCTCGCAACAAGCTATGCGCTGACGAAAGCGCTTGAAAAAATCGCGAAACATCGTCCGATTGACCTTATCATTTGTGGAAAAATGACGATTGATGGAGATACGGGGCAAGTCGGACCTGGTATTGCACGTCGTTTAAACATTCCTCCTCTAACTGGTGTCAACAAAGTCGTTGAAATCAATAAAGAAAAAGGGTATGCGATCGTTCATCGTAAATTAGAAGATGGGTATGAAGTGGTGAAATCGCAATTACCTTGTTTGTTTACTGTAGAAAAAGACATCAATGACATCTCCTTTGCACCTTTGCCAAACATGATTAAAGCCGCACGATATCAACCAACGATTTGGACTGCAGACGATTTAGAAGATGTTGACCGCAAACAATTAGGATTAAAAGGATCTCCAACGATTGTATCAAAAGTGTGGGCACCACCGAAGCCAGAAGGTGGAAAGATATTAACAGGGACAAAAGAAGAACAAGTGCAAGAACTTTTATCTATTGTACTTGGAAAAAAAGAGTTGTTTTCATAGGGAGGGGTAAATGTGAATTTCGATGATTATCGGGGGATATGGATATACATTGAAGTAAAAGACGGAAACATTGCTCCTGTGTCTTTAGAATTGTTAGGGGCGGGACGTGCGCTTGCAGATAAGCGGAAAACGGAGCTTGCAGGTGTTTTGATAGGTCATCAAGTGAAGTCGCTTGCACCGACATTGTTCCGATATGGTGCGGATGTTGTATACGTATATGACGACGCTATTTTCGAGCATTACCGAACAGAACCATATATGCGCGCTCTGCTCGATTGTTGCCATAAACATAAACCAGAAGTCATTTTATATGGGGCGACGCCATCTGGAAAAGATTTGGCTAGTGCCATCGCCACTGATTTACCGACAGGATTAACAGCGGATACGACAATACTTGATATTGAAGAAGATACAGGGTTGCTGTTAGCCAGTCGCCCAGCGTTTGGCGGAAATATTATGGCGACGATTTTATGTAAAAAATATCGTCCGCAAATGGCAACTGTTCGTCCAAAAGTGATGAAAGCGCTACCGCCAGATCCGTCGCGTACAGGTCGAGTGGTTGAGGAGCATATTGAGTTACATGAAGAAGAAATGCGGACGAAAGTGTTACAGATTGTGAGAGAGACAACGAAAAAAGTGCGTATTGACGAAGCGGACATTGTTGTTGCTGGTGGAAAAGGGATGGGCAGCAAAGAAGGGTTTCAACTCATTCATCAGCTAGCCGAAGTGCTTGGTGGTGCCGTTGGGGCGAGCCGTGATGTCGTTGAGGCAGGGTGGATTGATCATCATCACCAAGTGGGACAAACTGGCGTAACCGTTACACCAAAAATTTATTTTGCGATCGGTATTTCTGGTGCAATTCAGCACGTTGTAGGCATGCAAAACTCAGAATTAATTATTGCCATCAATAAAGACCCGAACGCACCGATTTTCCAATCATGCCACTACGGTATTGTCGGCGATGCGTTTGAAATCGTCCCGCTTTTAATTGAACGATTGAAAGAAGAAATTCCGAAAGTAAAAGCAGCTGCCGATGTGAAGGAGGAGATCCGCCATGCCTGAAAAATTCGATTGTATCGTCGTTGGCGCAGGACCAGCTGGAACAGCTTGCGCCTATGAACTAGCAAAAGCAGGGGTCAACGTGCTACTTTTAGAGCGCGGTGAATATCCAGGGGCGAAAAACGTCATGGGCGGTGTATTGTACCGAAAAATGATGGAAGATATTATCCCAGAGTTTTATAAAGAAGCGCCGCTCGAACGCCCGATCGTTGAGCAGCGGTTTATGATGATGGATAAAGAGTCGGCTGTCACGTTTAGCTACAAAGGGTTAGAATGGGGGCGTGAGCCGTACAACAACTTTACCGTATTGCGCGCGAAATTTGACCAATGGTTTGCGGAAAAAGCAGTTGAACAAGGAGCGCTTCTCGTATGTGAAACGGTAGCGGTCGAATGTATTGTCGAAAACGGCCGCGTAGTTGGTGTCCGTACGGATCGTCCAGATGGCGACATTTATGCCGATGTCGTCGTGTTGGCTGACGGTGTTAACTCGCTACTTGCAAAACAGCTCGGCTTCCACCGTGAATGGCGGCCAGACGAAGTCGCTTTAGCGACGATGGAAATTTTAAAACTAGATAAAAACGTGATTGAAGACCGCTTTAATCTTGAAGCCAACCAAGGCTGTACGATCGAAATTTTTGGCGATGCGACAAAAGGAATTTTAGGAACAGGCTTTTTATATACAAATAAAGACACACTTAGCATCGGTGTTGGCACGTTATTATCCGGGTTAATTAAACATAAAATCAAGCCGTATGAGCTACTTGAGTATGTGAAAAATCATCCGATGATTCGTCCATACATTCAAGGGAGTGAACCTGTCGAATATTTAGCGCACTTGATCCCAGAAGGTGGTTATCATTCCATTCCAAAAGTGGCAGGCAACGGGGTGCTTGTTGTTGGGGATGCGGCACAGCTTGTCAATGCGATTCATCGCGAAGGTTCCAATATGGCGATGACTTCTGGTCGGTTAGCGGCAGAAACAATCATTATGGCAAAAGAGCAAAACGACTTTTCCGAAAGCATGCTTGATCAATACCGAATAAAGCTCATGGAAAGTTTTATCGGTCAAGATTTGAAAAAATATAAAGATGCGACGCATCATTTTGAGTCATTTCCGCAATATTTTGAACAATACATCCCGATGCTCAACCGCGCAGCAAGCCAAATGTTCACGGTGGACGGGGCATCGAAATGGGAAAAACAGAAAAAAATTTGGCGTGATCTCGGCTCAACGAAACAAAAATTTAAGCTGGCACGCGATATGATGAAAGCATGGAAGGTGATGAAATGATGAAGGCGCAAACGATTGAAGAAAAGCAATATTTAGTTCGTTTTAACGCGGATACGAAATCGCATCTTCACGTGCTTGATGACAACATTTGTTTAACGAAATGTCCTGATAAAATTTGTACCATTTTTTGCCCAGCAGCTGTTTATAAATGGGAAGATATTCGGATGCATGTTGGCTATGAAGGCTGTCATGAGTGCGGCAGCTGTCGTATTGGCTGTCCGCACGAAAACATTCGCTGGGAATATCCACGCGGCGGCTACGGAATCGTCTTCCGTCTCGGGTGATCGCTATGTTTCACATCGGAGATTGCGTCGTCTATCTGGATGGAACGAGAGGCATTGTGCTAGAAGTGACTGCCGATCGTTGCCACATCTTATGGGAAGATTACTTCGTCAGTTGGGAGAAAAAAGAGTTATTAACAGTCGATGAGGAGCTAACAAAAAAACAAACAATTCGCGGTTCTTCTCATGTGAGCCATCCTTTATTGTAGGGGTGGTTTTTTGTTTCTTTGTATGAAATTTATTCTAAAAAAGGGGTTGACGGATAATTTTTTTTTTTATGATTATTTTGTAAAATATTTTTGAAATGGGAAGGTGTACATGGTTGTGATAAGGAAACAAATTATTTTGTTTTTTTGCCTTGTCTTATGTTTTGCTTCAATATCCCCAAGAGTTTTAGCAAAAGAAAAGCGTTCAAACAGAGAGTTGTTTTATACAAGTGTCATGCCTGTATATAGTATGGAGAACGGTGAAAAGGTTGGACAAAAATCTTTTGAAACTAGTGTTAAAATTGAAAACAAGACTAATGATACTGAAGAGGTAATTGTTTCAACAAAGATAATTGCAGAAGATTTCCAGTCAGGAGAGGTTTGCGAAGAATATAGCACGCAAACATATACTTTTAAGAAGAATAGGCTAGTACGTATTAATAATAAGAATATTGAGTTAGAAGATGAGTTTACATTTATATTGAGTGAGGAAGATTTTAAAAAAATTAAGCCGATTGCCCAAAAGTTTAGACAAGGGATTCTAACATATGACAAATATATTGAGGAAATAGAAAAGTTATCTTTAGACATTAACAAACATAGTAATCAGCAGTTGTTTCACGAACAAAATTCCATTACTTCTACAAGTAGTGGAGGATTATCTTGGGTAACTTACTATTATAAGTCTTCTAGAGGTGGTTACTGGTTAAGAGCAGCTAAAATGAAGGGGTATTGGGAAGGTGGTTTGAACGCTTTTATGCTAGATTCTTCTGCAGTAGTCTCGGGAACCACCATTTCAAAACACAACTATTTGCAAGGGAGTCAGGGTGGATTAGTTTCTTCTTTCATGACAAGAGCTGACGCGATTAGTTCAGCTAGGAGTACCTTATTAATTGAAGCTGCCGCATTAATGGGAGCATTAGGAGTAGCTGTACTAACAGTTAGCACTATTTTCGGTGCTTTAACGGCTACAGGATCGGCTGCAGTTATTGCTGCAAACATGATTAGTGTTTCAAATTCTGCTCATGCAGATATCCAGCGCGCATACGAGCTTGCAACTGTAATTAAAAGTAAATAATTGTGAGAATAAGGTGGTTTATTTTGTATGATATTTCAATTTTTATACTCGCTTGTTATTACATTTTTGTTGTATGTACTTATTGAACGAAAAGGAAAACAGAGAGAAAAGATACTATTTTACACATGCATTTTCATTTTTCTTTTTCTTTTATCCAGATAATAAAGGAAGTGAGTTATGAAAGTATTTTTCAAAAAAGTTTTCCTGTCGATTGTGCTGTTTTTCTTGACGCTTTCACTATTCAGTTCATGGTCTTTTGTGTGGGCTGTTTTTCCACTTGCGTTGTTGCTTATTTTGCTTGTTTGTGCGGTAACAGAAGGTATTCTCCTGTTTTTCGATAAGAAATTTCATTCGGCAGTCGTTTTTATCGTCGCAACGCTTGTATCCATTCCGTTTTATCCGTCGGTTGCTTTTATCGTACCGATTTACGTGGGAGCAGTTAGATATGATATCGGAAGAAGATTATTGGCAGAAGGCTAGTTTCATTACTTCTGTCATCCCATTCGGGGTGTTTTTTGTTTCTTTGTATGCAATTTATACCCATGATGCTAGCTGAGCGTCATGGGTTAATGTTATTGTTTGCAACACCTTTTGCATCACTTCCAGGAGTGTGGTATGCTTTTTCATGGAAAGCACTTTCTGAGCTTGTTTGTGTCGTTCCGTACAATTCTCAGGAAGGGTGCTCTTTTCTGTGATTTTTATATTAGTAGGAGGGTAAGTATCAAATGACTGGAAAAACTGAACGTTATCAAGAAATTTTAACTGCTGCAAGGACTGTTTTGGCGGAGAAAGGGTTCGATGATACAAAAGTGTCTGAAATAGCTGAAATGGCGGGTGTTGCAAAAGGTACTTTTTATATATACTTTCCTTCGAAATTAGACTTAGTTCTTGCCTTAGTACGTGAAATGCAGGGGAAAATACTTTCAGAAGCTGAAAAAGTAATCAACTTAAAGGTTAATCACTTTGAAAAACTGATCGAAGTTATTAAAACGGCATTTAATGTAATGAAAAGTTACCATGATGTTTTTCCTATGTTCAATGCAGTTAGTGCATTTAAAACTGATCAGTGGAAAGTAGAAAAAGAAATTCGGATGCCTTACTATCATTTTTTAAAAAAACTAATCGAAAATGGCCAAAAGTCAGGAGAATTCAACTGTAATGTGAATGCTGAAATGACCGCCATACTAATTGTTGGCATGATCGAGCATGTAGCACACGAATGTTTTGTTTATCGTTCAGACTGCTGTATAGATGACTATCTTCATGCTATGAATTTATTGTTGAGGGAGTCGCTTTGTAAAAGGACTATGACGTAACTTCAAGATGCATTTGTAAACGATTGTAGATTTTATTACGAAGAAAAGGTTATGTTTTTATGGATCGTGCACTTGATTTTTATCAGAAAGTGGGATATAATACCAATATGACTGACCGTCAGTCTGGAGCGAAGGAGGCAGGAAGGTATGGAAAGTTTCAAATCAGAAGGCAATGGAATCCCTATATTATTTATCTCTGGCTTATTTGCTGGAGATTGGATATGGGGAGATGCTGCTTCATATTTTTCTAAAACCGAATACAATATTATTCGTCTACGAGAGCCACTTTCTGCTTATGGTCATAAAATTAGTGAGTTACGTGAAATGTTCATCAAGTTTTTGAACGAGTTCATTAAATATAAAGCAATTGTTGTAGGTAATTCTTTGGGTGGTTTGCTTGCTATGGATTTAGCTGCATCAATCCCGGAAAAAGTGGCTGCAATCGTTGTGAGTGGTGCACCAGGTATGGGAAGCACGAATCTGGGTATTGGACCACCGAAAATAGGAAGCAAGGAAAGATTGAAAAAGTGGTTTGTTGATTTAAAAGAGAAGTTATTTGTAAATCAACAATGTATCACTGATGAACAACTAGCTCTTGTAGCTGAGTTTTTTAGTCATAAACGCAATTTTCTAAATATGATTCGATTAGCAAAGGAAGCAGATCGCTATGACGCTAAGATAATTTTGCCTAAGATAAAGTGTCCAATATTACTATTATGGGGAGATCAAGACAAAGTTTCACCAATTGAACCTTGGAAAAGTTCAATTCCTCTCAATCCACAGATACAATTAAAGGTTATTGAAAATAGTGGTCATAGTCCGATGATGGAAAAACCTAAAGCATTTTGGGAATCTGTAGAGAGTTTTATAAAGAGTGTATTGGCACACCATATGTAATCAATTCATAGTGTCCAATAAAGACTGACGGTCAGTCATAAAACTTGTGATAAAAATGGATATTAAAGGGAGGAGACATGAATGAACATCATGAAAAGTTTTTTCAAACAGAAAGAAACATTAGTGGGAATTGCCGCAGCGATTGCTTTTCAACTTATATTTGTTACTGTTTGGTTAACCGCCTATGATGGTGTCTATGATCGAACAAATCAATTTTTAGTAGGGATTGTTAGTAGTGATGATAAGTTGGGGGGGGAAATCATAAAGGAGGTGGAGGATAGAAATTTATTTCAATTAAAAGTGTTTGATGAATTAAATCAGGCACTTGAAGATTTAGATAAGCGAAATGTCAATATGGTTATTCATCTCCCTAATAGAATAATAGAAAAGTTGACAGCAAATGAGAATATAACAATTGATTATTATATTAATCAGGCTACTCCAACTTTAACGAAACAAATGATGGAAAAAGCAGCGAATAAAATGAATGATGCCCTCAACGATCAATTTAGAGAGACAGTAAACACACAGATAACAAAAAGAATTCCACAGTTAGTCGCAGAAAAAGTTCCTAATGAAAAAATGAAAGTGATGGTTGAGGACATAGCCACTCAAGTTGTCGATTTGGTGCAGGAAAATATAAAAATTGATCCTATAGTAGCAAATATAGTGAAGAAAAATGAAAAAGAAGGATTTGCTATCACGATGGTTCCACTATTAATTGTATTAGCCTCCTATATTAGTGCTATGCTTATCAGCCAATATTTGCAGATTGCAAATGACAGATTAATTAATGAGTATGGTCGATTTTCACTTTTCGTTGGTAGACAGATGATTAATGTTCTATTAGCGCTCGGGATCTCTTTATTAAGCATTTTTTTAATGAATCTGTTTCATATTGAATTGAATCATAACTTTTTTGTTTTATGGGGATTTCAGTCCATTCTTTTCTTTAGCTTTTTAGCTTTATCTCAAGTTTTCGTTATGTTATTTGGAATACCAGGTATGATTTTTAACATTGCTTTAACAGCCATTCAAATTGCAAGTTCAGGAGCGATGGTACCACGAGAATTATTGCCATCTTTCTATTATGAGCTTGGTAATCTACTTCCTGCAACTTATGGTGTAAGCAGTTATTTTAGCTTGATTTATGGTGGGGGAGATCTTGGTTCAGACTTGAAACATTTAAGTATGATCATTTTGGTATTGTTAACAATTGCTATTGCGATACAAATTGTATTTTCTATGCGCGGAAAATTTAAATCCTCGGAAATATGAGTAAAATATTTTTCGTGGACAATTCATGGACTAACTCGGGAAATATCAGAAAATTTTGTTCGTGGTGCTCACTGAGATTACCAACAAAAGCGCGGTAGGTGAACGTTCAACGTTTCCACCATCCCATCCGGGGTGGTTTTTTATTTATTTATGTACAATTTATTCTAAAAAAGGATTGACATATTTTTTTTTATGATTATTTCGTAAAATATTCTTTCATTAGGAGGGATACCGTGAATAAAATACAAAAAGTTGCACATTGGGTTGTCAGTTCTATTACTGATGATTTGAGAAGTAATACGATTTCTAATGTCGTTGGGATGGCTACAGGTGGGGTAGGTAATGGAGTGAGAGCATATAAAGCTGCAACTACAGGATTTACTATGTTAGAAAGAAAAGTGGCTTCAGAAACTGCAAAAGGTGCCGCAAAGGGTACAGTAGCAGGATATTTCGCCGGAAGTTATGTAATAGGCAGTATGAACAAAGTTGTTGCAGTAGAAAAATGGTTTGATAGTACAAAAGTAGGCAAAGCAATTGATAACGGCATAACAAAAGTGGAAAATAAACTTCATAAATTAATTGGCGGTGGTCGTTATTAAGTTATTTGTGTAAATAGTTGCACTGAACTTGACGGTGAGCGTAATCCTTTAGAGATAAAAAAAGTTTTTACTCCACTTGACAAATACTGTATCATTCATTGTGTTATTTCGAATGTTGAAAAAACTGATAGATTTGTTGAAATGATATGGTATCATCCACATGGAGAAGCAGTTTTTGGGATTAAGATAGAACTTGATCAGAAAAAAAGATACAAAAAGTATTTTCAATTGTAGATTTTTCTTTTTTTCTTCATTTAGATAAACCAGATGGTATTTGGAAAATTCGTATCATGCCCTTCAATCTAGAGTACGATTTAGAAATAAAAACATTTGGTTTTCGAGTTAATGGTGTTTTATCTATATACATGCACTTTAAAACGATGACTTCTGTATGAACACCTTTTTTCGTGGCTATACTGCTCCTAAATATTTCTATACAAAAGGAGCGGAATTGGCATGAAACGTCTGAAAATCACAAATGATCACGGTTGGACACCTCGAACACTTCGGAAACAAGAACGGAAAATCAAAGATGCTTCCCTTCGTGTTCGGGTGACCGCTGTTCGTCTTGTTATGGAAGGTCACCTCGGTAAAGATGTCGCAAAAATGGTCAACGTATGCCGTCAATCGGTTGCCCTCTACGTTGCACGTTTTAATCAAGGTGGGCTCGATCATCTACTCGATCGTCGCTTACCACCTGGTCGCGTGCCATTTCTTACGGAAGAACAACAACAAGAAATCAGACAACTCGTGTTAACTACTACACCTGTGGATGCTGGCTGGGGCATCGCTTCGTCATGGAACACGCGCATTTTACAATCTTACATTCAACAAACCTATGGTGTTTCCATGTCACGGGAAGGGATTCGCAAGTTGTTGCATCGTTTGCGTTTGTCATGGACACGCCCAACGTATAAGCTCGTCAAAGGAGACGCTAAGCGTCAAGCTGCTTTTCAAAGAGAACTTGAATTTATAAAAAAAAACTAATTACCGAGAATGCCATGCTGTTTTATGTGGATGAGACACATGTTCGTGCTTATCAAGCGCTACGTACGACATGGGCAGAAGTAGGAAATCAAAAACACGTGCCGAGCTACGGTCACCACGCCCACGTTTCTATTTTTGGCGCCGTCGATGTTCAACAAGGCGATGTGGTATTTCATCGCGCATCATCCGCCAATGCCGAAACGTTCCTCGACTTTTTGCACCGATTGAAAGAGAAATATACGGACCGATTCCTCGTGCTTGTGTTGGACAATGCGCGTATTCATCATGCCAAGATGGTACAAGCCTTTCTTGATGGCGAGGAAGGCGATGCTTTTCATTTCATCTTTTTGCCACCGTATTCTCCACAGTTAAATCCGATTGAACGGCTGTGGAAGTGGTTGAAAGATGAAGTGATTGCCAACGTTTTTCACAAGGATCAAAATGACATTGCCCAATCCATTACTCGCTTTGAACAGTACGTTCTACAACACCCGGATGAGGTGTTACGCCGCATCGGGTGTACTGCGTGAACCAGAGGTTAAAATTTTAAATTGGATGTATATAAATCAACAAATATTGCTCCTCGGGTTCTTCACCTAATAGGTGAACATTCGAAATTGAGTTGAAACCTCGGCATGATTAGGTTTTCCAGCATTTTTGATACGCTTCTGTCACGGATTGAGGTAAACAACAACCTGCATATAGAATCATGTTAAGTTTAATATTTCTAAAAGTAAAACATTTAAAATTTACAAAATTTTAAAAAAACATATTGACAAAATATTAATATAATTTTAAATTTAAATTGTATTAACTGTTTAAAATTAGTAAAGGAGGTGACAATATGAAAAAGTTAAACAAGAATTGGAGAAAAGCTCTTTCTCAACCAACGATTTGTATGCAAAACGAAAAATGGGGTTAATACTCTATGGGGTATCTCATCTTATTTGATGAGATCTCCCCCTGCCTTATAGTATGTTTATTTCCTTAATGGCTTAATGCTTAATATTTTTATTTTTAATTGTAATGTTTGGATATAAACATAGTTCTACTTAAATCTTAATTAACATTTCAACTTTTTAATTCATAATAAAAATAGATTGTCAGAAGTTCGATTTTTGGTGTACCCACTCGTTTTGGTATCCTGACGGAATCCATATTTATTTAGTCGGAAGTAGAATCTTTAAATTAAATTTTATATAAATTTCATACATATGGAAAAGCTAAATACCTATTGGAGGTAATAATATGTTGTGTAAAACTGCCGAACACCTGGATTTATATAATAAAGACATAGATATATTAAATGAAGTAGAACAACTAATGGAGCAGACTTCGCCTAAGTGTGCGGAGGAATTTAGAGATTTGATTGATCATAAAATTTTACCTTTACTACATAAAGTTGAACATCCAGTAGCGGCCGAAAACATTTTTGGAATGTGTATGTCCCACCCGATAGCATATGTTAGATATAAACTTATTGAAGTAGTTGAAAATTGGATCCCTTACTTTTCTGCGGTAGAAACCATAGTTAATCTTACTCTTGATCCAGATGACTTAGTTTCATTTAGGGCAATGGAGGTCTGTGGAAAATACAGAATTGAAGAAGCTATACCAAACCTTTCAAAAATAATTGGTGATGTAACAGAGAAGTTGCATTTTCCAAACAAACCGGTGGGGTTAGGTGCTCAAAAGGTTTTAGAAACATTTCTGGATATTTTTGGAACGAAAAATGAAGAGGAACTTCGAATGTTAAAACATTATTTTCAAACATATGGTGTGTTACCGGGAAACTATGACTTTGAAGAAAAAATTCCGACTGAATTGTTAGAAGAGTTCGAGAGAATTGAAGAGGAAGGAATGGTTTTTATTCCTGGTGGTTTTTTTGAATACGGATTAAATGAAAATGAAGTTCCTTACAAAACATTTAATTGGAATGATAGTGTTCCAAAAATGAAAGTTTGGCTTCCTCCATTTTTTATCGATAAGTATCCCGTTACTAATAAAGAATATGATGAGTTTACCGATTTCATTGAAGAAAATGGACATATTTTTTGTCATCCTAATGAACCAGAGGGTAAAGAGCATAGACGTAATACTTACTGGGATCCGCGTTACAAACCTGACCATCCTGTGACTGGTATTGATTTTTATGATGCATTTGCTTTTGCGCGTTGGAAAGGGAAGGAGCTTCCTACTGAATTTCAATGGGAAAAAGCTGCTCGAGGACCCGAGGGATTAATATGGCCATGGGGTAATTCGTTTGATCCTACAAAGGTTAGATATTCGGGAAGTTTGTATGGTACAAACATTGATTCCTTGGACGAGTGGCGAAAAACGATATTAAAAGCTCATCAAGACACCTCACTTGATAGCTATACAATCTCATTAAAAAATCCAACGAACATAAGTTTTTATGGTGTTGTAGATATGGTTGGGAACACTTGGGAGTGGACCAGAAGTGATTTTAAAACTCGTAGAATGTTTCATCCTGTATGGGAAAGTACTCAAACGAAAGCCAACGCATTCGCAGTGCTCAAAGGGGGATCGTTTTACTCTCATCCAGGTTTAATGTTTCCATCGTATAGAGCCAAAGATATCCCATTTTGCCGACACAATGAAATGGGAATAAGATGTGTGAAAAATATTCCTGTTTATTTGATACAGAGAGCATTAAAAAAACCTATAACTAATAAAGCAATATATTAAGGTGTTGGTGATACTATTGACTTTGAATTTTTATAAGTTGGCATTTGGAAATGTTATTACAAATATTTCTGGTATTCTATATACAATTGTAGCAACATCTTTTATTTACGAATATACAAAATCTGCAACTCTTGCAGCAATTGTCGCATTGGTTAGAACTATAGCTAAAATTATTAGTGGGTTGCAACTTCCTTTTTATACAGAAAGATTTGACATTACTAGACTAATTTCTTCTTTTTATTTATTTCAAGTGCTATTACTAAGTTTTTTTATAGTCTATTTTAAACTAATAGAATTAAACACATTCACAACAACATTTATATATTTATTTGTATTTTTTATTAGTTATATTGAAGGTATCATCTTGCCATGCCGTAATTCATTAGTTCCTAAGGTTGTGACACATACGCAATTATTTAGGGCAAATAATATTATTTCCTTCTTAGAACAAACAGTTAGCTTGTTATCTTGGGGGATGGGCGGGTTACTGGTAGTATACTTTGATAAACTTTGGATCTTAGTTGCTATAACTTTTTCCTATCTGTTTCCAGCCCTCCTCTTTAAATCAATGAATATAAAAATTGATAAGATGAAACATAAAAAGAAGAAAATATTTAGATTAGATGGTTGGAGAGTTGTAAAAAGCAATCCTTTTCTTCTGAAAATGCTGATAGTCGATATTATTGAAGGTATTGCTAGTGGTATATGGATTGGTGGTATTACTCTTGCTTTTGTTAGAGAGGTCTTGCATAAAGGAGAAAATTGGTGGGGATATATTAATACAAGCTATTACCTTGGTACTATTTTGAGTTCCAGTGTTTTAATTATAATTTCTTCTATTATAAGAAGAAAATTGGTTATTAGTATGTCCTTAGGCTCATTAGGAGTTAGCGTATTTGTTTTTATATTTGGACTTAACAAAATTCCATTAATGTCTCTGATTTTGGTTTTTGTGTTAGGGTTGTTTTATCAATTAAGAGATTCGGCTCAAAGAACTTTACTACAGCTTCACGTAAAAGATGATGACTTAACCGCATTTTATGGTTTTTATAGTTCAATAAATAGCGTGGTCTTTGGCTTTTCTATTTTCTTGATGGGAACAATATCGGATTTACTGGGTCCTCAAAATATTTATTTACTTGCGTCACTTATGACCTTAGTTAGCTCAATATTAATCTTTGTTGCATTAAAGAATCTAAAAATAGAGTTTAATGTAAACAAAACTATTTAGTTTCCTACACCTCTCTGTTTTTAGAGTTCCTTTATTGTCGTTGTGCCTGTCACCTGTCGAACGATGAGACATGAATCCCCTTGTGAGTAGTTGAGGCACATCTATTCTAACCAAGGAATCGGGTTCATGTCTTCTTTTTTGTTTGTAAATTTATGTTAGAAAATTTGCTCATCTACCGTTATTTAGTGTAAATAGTTGCACTGAACTTGACGGTGAGCGTAATCCTTTAGAGATAAAAAAGTTTTTACTCCACTTGACAAATACTGTATCATTCATTGTGTTATTTCGAATGTTGAAAAAACTGATAGATTTGTTGAAATGATATGGTATCATCCACATGGAGAAGCAGTTTTTGGGATTAAGATAGAACTTGATCAGAAAAAAAGATACAAAAAGTATTTTCAATTGTAGATTTTTCTTTTTTTCTTCATTTAGGGTTCATCACCAAAAGTTGTACTTGCACCTGTCATGAAAGTATGTTAGCTGTTTCTAGCCGAACCCGCAATGCAAAACGCTGGATATTTCTGTATCCGTATCCCCGACGTTTCATCAGCTTGATCTTGTTATTTGTTCCCTCCATTTTCCCATTTGAATAAGGGGATAAAATGCACGATATGATTTCGTCTGTTCGTTTGACGAGTGATTTTGCGATGGCGCGAACAGCAGAACAAGGACAAAACAAATACCGATGAACCCAGGCGTTCAAACGACGTTTCGCCTGTTGCTCATCTTTGCTTTTGAACACATAGCGAACATGTTGGAGCGATTGGTAAACAGACTTTAAGTAATCGCTTTCATTACACCATTCTCGTATGATTTGACGTTCTTCCTCCGTCAATTTCTCTGGACATTGGCTCAATAAACGGCAAACGTAACGAACATTTCCGTGTTTCTTGCCTCCTTTGCCCAAATATTTGCGACAACGTTCTAAAGCATCGGTAAACAGCTGAATGACATGGAAATAGTCGACGACATGTGTCGCCTCTGGGCAAACCCGTTGAATCGCTTTTTTCATCGCTGGAGCCAAGTCACTCACGACATACTGAACGGAACGAGACACATGAGCCAATGCACGCCCAATGGCTTCCTCGTTCTTTCCTGCTTCCATGGCATACACTTCTCCCGTTTCGGCATCCATGATCGCCACTCCATAGTCGTGCCCTTTTCGAAAAGCAAACTCATCGACACAAACCGCCTTTGGTTGGACGTCATTCGATAGGAAGGAAGGGGCATGGGTATAAAACCATCGTTCAACGGTCGTGTAAGGAAGCTTGAGCATACGAGCCACCGCCTGAATGGATGTTCCGATGCAAGATTGCGCGACCCATCGCTGAAAAGCATCCGTCGCCACACTTCGAGGAGAGATGGCTGGATACGACGTGCTGAACGTCACGCCACACGTGCTACAACGTCTGCGCTCGACAGGAAGTTCGATCCAAAAAATTCCGATTCGCTGAGCATAGCCATGCATCCATTGCTTCTTTTTGTCTGTCATTTTGATCGTGCGCTTCAAGCAGACAGGACATAACGGGCATTGTTCGGGTAGAGAAAGTTCGAAAATCCAACGTTCCCCTTCTTTCCGCACCTTTTGAATCAAAACATCTGGTAAATCGATGAGTTCTTTGATAAACTGAGAGTACATGCGAATTTCCCTCCATGGTTTGGTTTGGTCACCTTTACCATACAGGAAAATTCGCATTTTTTGTACCCTCTATGCACACCTACCTTAAATGATCAAGTACAACTTGTGGTGAAGAGCCTCATTTAGATAAACCAGATGGTATTTGGAAAATTCGTATCATGCCCTTTAATATAAAGTACGATTTAGAAATAAAAACATTTGGGTTTCGAGTTAACGATGTTTTATCTACTTATGACTTCAAAGTATGAAAGAGGAAATAACATAAAAAAAAGTTACATTGCTTTCTTTGCATTTCTTGTATGTCTTTTGTATATTAGTTGGTCTAAAGAAGGTTGGAAAGGCATTTTACTTCTTTTATTAAAAGGTATTGTTATTTTTGTCGTTGTTTACGGTGTCGTATTTGTTATTGTATGGTCGATTATGAAGTTGGTTGGTTTTGTAAAAAGACGTTTGCAATAAATGATACGTTGCACAAAATATTTTTGAACGTTTCCACCATCCCATATGGGTTGGTTTTTTTGTTATACTTGTTGCATCGATACATAGAAAGGACAACGAAGATGGAACGAGAACATTTGTTATTAATCGATGGAATGGCGTTATTGTTTCGGTCGTTTTATGCGACAGCGCCACGCTGGATGATGAATAGCCGTGGGGTGCCGACGAATGCGGTATATGGGGTAGTGAAACAAATTGAAGCGGCGACAAATGTACTTCAACCAACGCACGTCGTTTGTTGTTGGGATATGGGAAGTGCGACGTTTCGCACAGAATGGTTTCCAGACTATAAAGCGAATCGTGGGGAGCCACCACATGAATTAGTTCCGCAGTTTGACTTAGCGAAAGAAGTGGTTGCGATGCTTGGTATTCCGAATATCGGTGTACTGAATGCCGAAGCGGACGATTGCATTGGCTCGCTTGTGAGGCAATATCGCGAGGAGATGCGCATTTCGATTATGACCGGAGATCGTGATTTATTTCAGCTTCTTTCCGAGCGTGTCACGGTTTACTTATTGGCTAAAGGAATCGGCAACTACGAAGCGTATACGCTCGACCGTTTTATTGAAGAAAAAGGGATTCAGCCACAGCAGCTAATCGATGTCAAAGCGCTCATGGGCGATCCGAGCGACAATTATCCAGGTGTACGTGGCATCGGAGAAAAACAAGCGGTTAAACTCATTCAACAATATGGATCAATTGAAGGAATCATCGAAAATTTAGCGAACTTAACAAACGCACAGCAACAAAAAATAACAGAACATCTCGACTTGCTTCATTTATCGCGCAAACTGGCAGCCATTCATTGCGACATTCCGATTCATTTACGGTTGGAAGAGGCAAAATGGGATGGAGATAGCGAGCGGTTTACAAAGGTGTTAGAAGCGATTCGATAAGAGGTAGTAAAACCCAGCCTTACAAGAGGCTGGGTTTTATTCCCTTACGTGTCCATTGCCATACACAAGTGTTTTTGTTGTCGTAATGGCACGCAAACCCATTGGGCCGCGAGCGTGCAGTTTTTGCGTGCTAATGCCGATTTCGGCGCCGTATCCGAACTGTTCGCCGTCGGTAAAGCGAGTGGAGGCGTTATGGTACAATACAGCGGCATCGACGCGAGCGAAAAATTGTTCTACATGTTCGTTGCATTCGGAAATAATCGCTTCAGAATGTTTCGTTCCGTATCGTTCAATATGTTCAATCGCTTCGTCCACCGTTTCAACGAGCTTCACCGCCAAAATGGGTGCTAGAAATTCGGTTGCCCAATCTTCTTCTTTTGCCTCACGGACAAACGGATATGTATTTGCAAGTTGTTTGTCCGCACGCAATTCGACCCCTTTTTCGTGCAACGTTTCAAGCAGCTCTTTTATATACGGCCATTGTTTATGAACAACCACCGTTTCGACTGCATTGCAGACAGATGGACGTTGCAGTTTCGCATTGATGATGATATCGATCGCCATTTCTTTTTGCGCGGAATCGTCGATAAAAATATGGCAATTGCCGACACCTGTTTCTAATACAGGAATTGTGGCGTGTTCGACGACCGATTGGATAAGTCCAGCACCTCCCCGTGGAATGAGAACATCTACATATTCTTTCAAACGAAACATATGTTGTGCTGTTTCACGGCTCGTATCTTCTAATAATTGAATCGCATCGGATGGAACTGACGATTGTTTTAACGCTTCTTGCATGACGGATACGAGCGCTTTATTCGAGTGAATGGCGGAAGAACTGCCCCGCAACAAGACGGCATTTCCCGTTTTTAAACAAAGGCTAGCCGCATCGACGGTGACGTTTGGCCGCGCTTCGTACACCATCCCAACGACGCCGAGCGGTACACGAATTTGTTTTAAGATTAGCCCATTTGGTCGCGTCCATTGTTCAATTGTTTCTCCAACCGGATCTGGCAGATCAACGACTTGGCGGACACCATCAGCGATTTGCTGAATGCGTTCTTCCGTGAGTTGCAGCCGGTCAAGCAAGGAAGGAGAGAGCCCGTTTTCTTTTCCGATTGCCATGTCTTTTTCGTTTTCTTGTAAAATGTACCCCGTTTGTGCAATTAACGCTTCTGCAATCATCGTGAGCGCGTTGTTTTTTTCTTCTGTTGATAACATTGCTAATTGACTGGCCGCTTGCTTTAATTTTTTCGCTTTGACAATTAATTCACTCATTCGTTTTCGCTCCTTTCGTTTTTAGCAGACAGATGTCTTTTTGAAGCATACTAAGTTGTCGCGATGAATAACTTCTGGGCGATGGTGGAAAGAATATTGTTTCGCTTCCTCGCTTGAAAGACCTTTTACCTTCGCTAAATCGTTAGCCGCATAATATACTTGCCCTCTAGCGATCACATCGCCTTTTTGATTGACGACATTGACGACATCAAGCGCTTGAAATGAGCCAAATACGTTTGTTACACCGGCTGGTAATAAACTTTTTCCTTTATGCAAAAGGGCTGTTTCTGCTCCTTCATCAATTTCAATCGCACCTGCGACTTCGGAATGGTACGCAATCCATTGTTTTCGCATTTGCATATGTTCTTGAAAAGGGGAGCCGATATACGTCCCATCGCCTTTTCCTTCTAAAATATGTTTCAATTTTTCTTTGCTAGCCCCTGTGCCGATAAAAACGCTAACACCGAAAGAAAGAGCCTTTTGCGCCGCAAGAAGTTTTGATTTCATCCCCCCAGTTCCAACCGTTGAGCCACTTCCACCTGCTTGGGCAATGAGTTCGTCGGTGATTTCTGATAGAAAATGATATTTTTTTGCTTCAGCACGTTTCGGGTTTTGATCATACAGCCCGTTAACGTCCGTTAAAATGATGAGAGCATCCGCATGCAAAAAGCCGGCCACAAGCGCGGACAGTAAATCGTTATCCCCAAACGTCAACTCTTCGACTGCAATTGAGTCGTTTTCATTAATAATCGGGAGCACACCTCGTTCTAACAATGTGGAAATTGTCGCAAATAAGTTGCGAAATCGCTCGCGGTCGTAAAAATCGGCACGCGTTAACAACAACTGTCCCGTGACAATATCGAACGAACGAAAAGCGGAAATGTATTTTTGCATAAGCATTCCTTGACCGACTGCGGCCGCTGCTTGTTTCGCGGCGAGTGCCTTCGGGCGTGAGCGATACCCAAGTAAACCGAATCCGGCAGCGACTGCGCCAGAGGAAATGAGAATGACGTCGTGTCCGAGTTGTTTCATATACGCAAGCGCTTCAACATGTTCGTGTAGTTTTTGTTCCGAGAGTGTTCCGCTTTTTTCCGTTAATGAACTACTCCCAATTTTGACGACAATTCGCTTTTTTTTCACCGTTTCACTCCTTTCTGAAAAATAAAAACGCCTTTCCGCCCTTATAGAAAAGGACGGAAAAGCGTTGTTTCCGCGGTACCACCTTTTTTGGCGCCATGCGCCCACCTCTTGCCCTGTAACGTCGGGGAAACGGCTTATGTTTGCATAAGCGGCCGTATAGGGTAGGTTCAACCGGTTTCGCGTGAGGAACCTTCCAGCCTATGGGTTCCACTCTCTGACACGTTCCATCGGTTTACTTGTCCCGTGCCTTATTCCATATATATCTTTTTTCAGAATTATGAAACAAAAAAATAAAAATGTCAATGGATTTTACGACTGTTTGGACAAAAGACGAAGCTTTCGTTCATGTTGAAGTGTTTTAGAAGAGAGCAAATCAACAGTTTCTTGCGTGTCTGATAGATCGTCGCGTAGGAGGTCTATTTTCTCGTTTACCTGTTGGAATTGTTCGTTCATCTCTTGTCGGAGAACATCGATTTTCGTTTCTAGTTTGCTTTCTACGACCCGCATTTCAGTTCGGAGTTGGCTGCCCATTTCTTGCATTTCAGCTCGGAGTTGATTGCCCATTTCTTGCATTTCAGCTCGGAGTTGATTGCCCATTTCTTGCATTTCAGCTCGGAGTTGATTGCCCATTTCTTGCATTTCAGCTCGGAGTTGATTGCCCATTTCTTGCATTTCAGTCCGAAGTTGATTGCCCATCTCCTGCATTTCAGTTCGGAGTTGATTGCCCATTTCTTGCATTTCAGTCCGAAGTTGATTGCCCATCTCCTGCATTTCAGTCCGAAGTTGGTTACCCATTTCTTGCATTTCAGTTCGGAGTTGATTGCCCATTTCTTTCATTTCGTGATGAATTTTGTCAGAGAATTGTCCGAGCGCTTTCACAATTTCTTTTATAATTGTTTCTTTTTCCATTTTGATTCACCTCCTTCGTTTCTCATTATAAATGAATGGCGGACAAGAAAGAAGTATGTTCCTTATTATTTTTCAATATAAAAAAGTAAATATATGAAACTTTTACCTAGATTTATACGTTGTAATGGAATAAAGGAGGAGTGAGAAACATGAGTTTATTTTTGCAACATGTAACAAAACAGTTTGGTTCGTTTGTAGCAGTAGATGACGTAACATTATGTATTCCAGAACAGCGTATGTTTGGATTTCTTGGGGCAAATGGAGCGGGGAAAACGACAACATTTCGAATGATTTTAGGGTTGCTTGAGCCGACGAAAGGGGAGATTACATGGGATGGTGAGCGCATCACGTATAAGCATAGTCACCTTATTGGGTATTTACCAGAAGAAAGAGGGCTGTATCCAAAGTTGAAAGTAAAAGAACAGCTCATTTATTTAGGAAGATTGCGAGGGTTACATAAAGAAGACATTGTAAAAGAAATGCGTTATTGGCTCGATCGTTTTAAAATACCACAATATGAAGACAAAAAAGTAGAACAATTATCAAAAGGGAATCAACAAAAGATTCAATTTATCGCTGCGGTGTTACACCGTCCGTCGCTGCTTATTTTAGACGAACCGTTTAGTGGACTAGATCCAGTAAATGTAGAAATGTTAAAAGAGGCAGTGATTGACTTACAGCAACAAGGAACAACAATCGTCTTTTCAAGCCATCGGATGGAGCATGTCGAGCAATTATGTGAGCATATATGTATCATGCATAAAGGAAAACCGATTGTGCATGGATCAATGAAAGAGCTAAAAAGATCTTTCGGCAAAAAAAATGTCATTATTCATGGAGAACTTCCGTTTGAAACGTTAACACACATTCCAGGCGTAATAAAAATGGAGAAGACTGTTGAAGGAGCCCGTTTGCAAATAGCAGATGAGAGCGTATCGCAACATGTTCTTGAGCATATTTATTCGAAAGGATTTATTCGCACATTTTCATTAGAAGAACCATCTTTGAATGATATTTTCATTGAGAAAGTAGGTGCAGCGTATGAACAATAAGTTTTGGATTGTTTTTGCTCATACGTATATGACGAAATTAAAATCAAAGTCTTTTTTCATTTCAACGGTGATGACTACTCTCATTATATTTGGTATTGGTCAATTAGACCGCATCATTGAAGCGTTTAGCGATAATGGTCAAAAAACGATCGGCGTGATCGATCAAACGAACGGATGGTACGAAGCACTGCAAGCACAAATGCAGTCAAATAAAGAAATAAAACTTGTTCGCCATGATGAAAACGAAGAACAAGCGAAAAAATATGTTCAAGCAGAAAAGTGGTATGCGTATATTGTACTTCATGTACAAAATGCGCAGCCGAAAGTGACATATTATGCGAAAAATATTGCAGATAGCGATGTCACGCATGAAATCGAGCAATCATTGCAACAAGTCAAAATTGCGATGATGGCAAAGCAAATCGGGTTAACGTATGAACAAATCAACGCACTGTATGCACCGATTGCGATGGAAAAAGTGGCGCTTGAACAACATGCCAAAACAGAAGAACAACTAAATCAAGCAAGAGCGATCGTCTATGTACTATTGTTTGCGATGTACATGTTTGTGTTAATGTACGGAAGTATGATTATGATGGAAGTGGCAACAGAAAAGTCATCTCGCATTATGGAAATTTTAATATCAAGCATCTCACCCATTCAGCAATTGTTCGGAAAAATTTTAGGGATTGCTTTGTTAAGTTTGACGCAATTTATTCTCATATTTTCTGTTGGTTATGCATCGATGAAAAATAGTGAGATGTTGCGCCAGCTGATTGGCATGGATGAATTGCCTTTCTCCCTTATTTTATATGGCATTCTCTTTTTCGTGCTCGGCTATTTGTTGTATGCGATGTTATTTGCTGTGCTTGGTTCGATTGTCAGCCGCGTCGAAGAAGTACAACAAATGGCTGGTCCTGTGACGATGCTCGTTGTCGCAGCGTTCATCATGGCGATGTTTGGTTTAAATGCACCGGAGTCACCATTTATTAAGGCAATGTCGTTTGTCCCGTTTTTTACTCCGATGATTATGTTCTTGCGCATTGGAATGCTGAACGTTCCAACTTGGGAAGTTGTCCTTAGCATCGGTTTGCTCGTCGGAACTATTGCCCTTTTATTCGTATTTGGATCGAAAGTGTATCGTGGCGGTGTGCTCATGTATAATCAAGCGTCTTCATGGAAAGATCTTAAGCAGGCATGGCAATTAACGAAAAAGTAAAAAACCGAGCGAAATGCTCGGTTTTTTACATCGGCGGCTTTGTCGGTGTTGGCTTGGCGTATCCATCTTTATATTTTTCATCAATAAGGTGGCGAATACCTTTGATGGGCATCCCTTTTTCATATTGTTCAATCGAAATGGCTGCAGTTTCTAAACAAACTCCACATTTTGTTGCGTGATCGTCCCAGACGATTGCCCCGTTGCTTTTATTTTCATATACAAAACAGTCGTAATTATTTTTATGACCGACCGACTCACCACAGCCACAATAACAAGGAATGCTTTCTAACAATGTTTGATGTGTTGCTACTTGTTCGTATAAATGGGCCATGGACTCATTGTAAGATGCTAAAAACGATGGGAGTTCGTGAATCGAGGCAGTCTCTTCCCGAATATCTCCTGTCTGATGTTCAGTTGTGTGATCATTTTCGTTTTGTGCACAACCACTCAACAATAGACTGATCGAAAATATGGCGCTACATATATATCTTTTTTTCACCGTCATCCATCCTTTTCTTATGAATTCATCATACTGTCCGACTTTTTTCACTATTTCTTTTTTCCTTTTCCTATTATAATAAAAATAATAAATAAAAGTAAGGGAAAAAAGGCGGGAGAACAATGGATCGCATCGAAGTAAAAGGACAAACGGTGGAGGAGGCCATTGAAGAGGGACTAAAGCAACTTCAAGCGGCGCGTGAAGATGTCATCATTGAAATCGTTCAACAAGAACGTAAAAAGCTGTTTGGCATCGTCTCGCAACCAGCCGTTGTTCGCCTAACGAAGAAGCATCAAACAGAGCAAGTTGTTCAACAGAAAGAAGGAAAAGCATGGATACAAGACGGAGATTTCCGTTACGAATGTTTGGACATAGGCCCAACGATTATCATTGGCGAGGGGGTCATTTGTTTACATAACGGGAAGGCGATCGAAGGAAAGGTGACGTTACAAGAAGGGGACGACGTTCGCATTTATCCAAAAGAAGAAAGTATTGCCCAATCATTTTGGAAAGTTGACGTAGATGCTAGGAAGATGGAGGCAACATTGACGTTTGCACCTGGGGTACGGCGTCGATATGTACTCGAAGATATACAACCATCTAGTCAATTACATATACAGGCGAAAATGGAGACTGAACTCGTTTATGATGTGTCATATGAGGAAGTGATGGCAAAGCTGCAAGAGTTAGGTATTGTTTACGGAGTAAATCAAGAAGCGATTCGTGAGGCGTTACATTCAGAAAAAAAAGTAACTGTTGTCATCGCAAAAGGAATCGAACCAGTAGAAGGGAAAGACGGCTGGGTGGAAGTGAAAGTAGGAGAGGGGAGAAGGAAGCCGAAAGTACGTGAAGATGGGACGGTTGATTATCGTGAAATGGAAACGATCGCAACGGTCGGTGAAGGGGATTTAATCGCAATTGTTCATCCTCCCCAACCAGGAAAACCGGGATTAACGGTAACGAATGAAGTAATTCCTGTTCGTGAAGTGCATCCTGTTACTGTTAAACTCGGAAAAGGAGTGACAATGCACGAAAACCTTATTTCAGCTACACAAGGCGGTCGACCGCAAATTGCGAAAAAAGGGAAAAACGTTGTCGTTTCTATTATCCCGAAGCTTGTTCACCAAGGGGATGTCGATTTATCAGTAGGAAACATTCATTTTAAAGGTGATGTTGAAATTACAGGAAACGTTCAAGATGAAATGGTTGTGGAAGCGCTCGGTAGCATTATGATTTTACAAAATGTCAATCGCGCAAACATTCGTGCTCAACAATCGATTTTTATTCAACAAAACGTCATTAGCGGGACAGTCACATCAGGGGAAAACAAAATGATCGTGACCCAACTGATTGGTTTATTACAACAAATTCGTCACTCTCTTGAACGAATGATTGTTGCTATTCAGCAGTTGATGGTTATGTCAAAAGTTCGTGAGCAAGATATTTATCCGTTAACAAAAAGATTGCTTGAAAGTAAGTTTCAAACGATGATGGAAGCGATGAAGCAGTATAAAACGATGTGCGAACAAAAACGTGAACAAATTGGTGAACAATGGTTTGATATTGGTGCGCAGTTGGATAGCTGGTTGCTTGCTGATCGTCCCAACCATTTTCATTGTTTAGAGGGTATGGCAAACTTGCTTCGTGAACTCAATACATTTATTGGACAATATGATCGCGAAGAAAACGATGCGATTGAACTTTCTTATGCTTTAAATAGCGTTATTCACGGGAGCGGTGATGTAATTGTAACGGGGAAAGGCTGTTATAATTGCAATATTTACGCTGGAGGAACATTGACGGTTCATGGGGTATTGCGCGGTGGGGAAGCGTATGCTCAGAAGGGAATGAAAATTAAAGAGGTCGGATCTTCGCTTGGTATTAAGACTGTACTAGCTGTGCCAAAAGGAGAAACGATTTATATCGAACATGTTTGGGAAGGAACAGTTGTGCAATTTGGTAAAAAGGCGTATACGTTTTATGAAGAAAAAAAATATGTTGAAATGAGCTGGGACGACGAACGTCAAGAAATTGTGTTTGGATAAGAAGACGCAGTGGCAATAAAGGCCATGCGTCTTTTTATATATTTTTTTCATCTATGCATATAGTATAATAAAAATGTTCTTAATTTTCTTTCTTTTTAAAAAGGAGGTTGGAAAATGAAAGCGGTTATGGATGGGGATATTTTATGGACACCGACGAAAGAACAAATTGAACGGTCAAGCGTAAAAAAGTATATGAATTGGCTAGAAGCCAATAAAGGTCTCACGTTTGAATCGCACGAGGAACTGTGGAAATGGTCGGTTGAAAACCTTGAGCAATTTTGGGAAACAGTGTGGGAATATGGGGAGATTCAATCGTCCGCGCCTTATACGTGCGTCCTTGAGGAGCGAAAAATGCCGAGAGCAAACTGGTTTCCAGGGGCACGGTTAAACTATGCGGGACATATTTTTCGCAACATGCAGGAAAAGCCAGCGCTTTTGTTTCGTTCCGAACGCGTTTCGTTGCGTGAAGTGACGTGGCAAGATTTAAAACAACAAACAGCAGCGGTCGCTTCGGCATTGAAAAAACTTGGCGTGAAACAAGGTGATCGCGTTGTTGCTTATATGCCGAACATTCCTGAAACAGTCGTTGCGTTTTTGGCTTGTGCAAGCATCGGTGCGATTTGGTCTAGTTGTTCCCCAGATTTTGGTGCCAACAGCGTCATCGACCGTTTCCAACAAATTGAGCCGACGATTTTATTTGCAGTGGACGGTTGTCAATATAACGGAAAAGCATTTGACAAAGTACCTATTGTTAAACAGTTGCAAGAAAAACTCCCAACGTTAAAAAGGACGATTGTCGTTCCGTATTTACGCGACGATGTCAGTCCGTGGGACGAGTCTGTTTTGTTATGGACGGACGTGTTGAAAGAAGAAGGTGAACTTATATATGAACAGGTGCCGTTTGCTCATCCTCTTTGGATTTTGTATTCTTCCGGGACGACTGGATTACCAAAACCGATCGTGCAAGGGCATGGCGGCATTTTATTAGAACATGTAAAAACTTTATCGATTGAATACAATATTACACGTGACAGCACTTTTTTCTGGTATACAACGACCGGCTGGATGATGTGGAACTTTTTAATCGGTGGGCTATTAGTCGGGGCGACGGTTGTGTTATATGACGGGAGCCCAACGTTTCCTGATGCAAATGTTTTATGGGAACTTGCCGAAAAAGCAAAAATCACGCATTTTGGCACAAGCGCAGCGTTTATTAATGTCTGCATGAAACAACGCATTCATCCGAAAGATCACTATGATTTTTCACATTTGCAAGCGGTTCTGTCGACAGGGTCGCCGTTGACGACTGAAGGGTTTATTTGGGTGTATGAACATGTGAAACATGTTTGGCTCGTCTCATGCAGTGGTGGAACGGATGTATGTACCGCGTTTGTTGGTGGGTCGCCGATGTTACCAGTTCGTGCCGGAATGTTACAATGTCGTTCGCTTGGGGCAAATGTACAGGCGTTTGATGAACATGGACATTCGCTGATTAATGAAGTCGGGGAATTAGTCATCACGGCGCCGATGCCGTCCATGCCGCTCTTTTTCTGGAACGACGAAAACGACCGTCGCTATCTCGAAAGCTATTTTGATACGTACCCAGGCGTATGGAAACATGGGGACTGGATTAAAATTGACGACGAAGGAAGCTGCGTCATTTATGGTCGATCCGATTCGACGATTAACCGGGCAGGCGTCCGCATGGGCACAAGTGAAATTTACCGAGCAGTCGAAACGGTCGATGGCATTCTCGACAGCTTAGTCATTGACTTAGAAGTGATGGGGCGGAAGTCGTTTATGCCGTTGTTTGTTGTTCTTCAGCCAGGTGTAGAGCTAGACGATGCGTTAAAGCAACGAGTAAAAGAAGCCATTAAAGCGCACGTATCACCGCGCTTTATTCCGGATGAGGTTTATCCAGTCGAACAAATTCCAAAAACGTTAAACGGAAAGAAAATGGAAATCCCTATTCGCAAACTGTTGTTAGGCTTCCCACTTGAAAAAGCGGTGAACATCGGCTCAATGGCAAATCCTGAATCGCTTTCTTTCTTTATTGAACTTGCAAAACAATGGGAACATTCGAACGTATGAGCAAGGCTGTTGCCAAACGGCAACAGCCTTAAGTATGCCTCTTTTTTATTGACTTTTACGTAAACGTAAACTAAAATAAAATTCATAAAATTAAAAAAATAAAGGTGGAAGTCATGAACTATTATACGATCTCCCAACTGGCTGAGCAGTTTGATATTAGTACACGAACGATTCGCTATTATGAGGAACGCGGGCTCATTTCCCCCATTCGCACGGAGTCGGGCCAGCGGCTGTATACGAAAAAAGACCGAGCGGTGTTAAAGCTCATTTTACGCGGCAAACGGTTCGGTTTTTCATTAGAAGAAATTCATGAAATGATTAGCCTGTTTGACAACGATCGCACAGGAAGAAAACAGCTGGAAAAAACAATTGCATACGGTGAGCAAAAGCTAAAGGAGGTGACCGAGCGGATTGAGGACTTAATGCAGTTAAAACAAGAAATGGAGTCGATTTTAGCAGATTTTCGTGAACGACTACAAAAATTGGAGGGAAGCGAATGAACATTTCCGAGTTGTTAGCGCGCAATGCGCGAAAGTTTCCGAACAAAGTGGCACTCATTGATGGAGACGTGTCACTTTCTTATCAAGAAGTAGATGATACGGTCAATCGGCTTGCTTCATCGTTAGATTTGCTTGGTATCGGACGGGGTGATAAAGTCGTCTTATATATGCCAAATGCGAAAGAATTTGTATATGCATATTTTGCCGCCTTGCGCCTAGGAGCCATCATCGTACCAGTTAATGCGCGGTTAACAGCGCAAGAAGTACAATATATTATCGAACATAGCGAAGCAAAAGCGGTAATTGCACATGATTGGATTTATCAAGAACTTGCCCCTCTTGCTCGTACGGTTGACGTCATTTGGGTGAAAACAGGGGAAGCGACGGACGGTTGGCGTTCGCTCACGCAACTCATTGCAAACGGCGATGCTTCTCCAATCATTTGTCCGCTGAACGAAGATGACGAAGCAACGATTTTGTACACATCAGGAACGACAGGCCGCCCGAAAGGTGTCTTGTTCACGTACCGCAATATTTTAGCCGTCGCAACAATGATGGCGTTAGAAACGAAAATGGATAAGCATAGCCGCCTGTTGCACATGATGCCACTCAGTCATTCCGCCCCACTTCATTTATTTTTTATTGGAGGTATGTATGTTGGGGCCACCCATGTGTTATCACCAACGTTTTCCCCAGAAGCCATGTTGCAACTGATTGCGCAACACGAGATTACCCATTTTTTCGGAGCACCAGTCGCCTATTTGCTCACTGCAAAACATCCACGTCTTCACGAATATGATTTATCGTCCGTTCAATATTGGACGTACGGCGGCGCACCGTTGTCAGCAAATGAAGTGCAATTTGTCGCCAAACAGTTTTGTACGAATCGACTGATGTGTTTGTATGGATTAACGGAAGCTGGACCGAACGGAACGTATTTATCACCGGAAGAACATGCAACAAAGGCGGGGAGCGTGGGAAAAGATGCTGCCCTTCATTGCGAAGTAAAAATTGTCGACGAACACGGCAAAGAAGTTCCGCCTGGAGAAGTTGGTGAGGTCGTCTTAGCTGGAGAAGGAACAATGAAAGGCTATTATAAAGACGAAGAAAAAACAGCAGAAACGGTAAAAAACGGCTGGCTATATACAGGTGATTTAGCGCGCCGTGACGAAGACGGATACATTTGGATTGTTGATCGGAAAAAGGATATGATCATTTCAGGTGGTGTGAACGTTTACCCGAAAGAAGTGGAAGATGCACTAAAGCTGCATCCAGCGATTGTTGATGTGGCGGTAGTTGGTGTGCCCCACCCCGAATGGGGGGAAACGGTGAAAGCGTTTGTTGTTACAACGGGGCCGATAGAGCATCTTGCAGAAGAATGTAGGCGTTTTCTATCTGATAAACTTGCAGACTATAAAATTCCAAAGCTATACGAAAGAATCTCTGAACTTCCGCGCAACGCGACAGGAAAAATATTAAAACAAGTATTGAGAGGGATGCATAATGAAACAGCTACGGGAAGTTGACCCGAACTTGCTTGCCAATTTAAAAAAATATTTAGATAAAGAGCTCTACACGTACGCGGAAAAAGAATTAGAGAAATTTTGGCAACGATGCATAACTCATATTGACCGCCGTGCAGTACACACAGATCGCGAAGGACAACCAAGACTTATCAAATATGACCGCTTTGGTAACGATATTTCTGAAATATGGGTGAACGAAGGATACAAACAAACAGTAAAAGAAACGTACGAAACGGGGATCGTTGGCTATGTCCATAAACCGATTCCTGCGCTTGGCCGTGTTGGCAACTACATTTATTCGTATGCCCAAGGCTATTTGTTATCGCAAGTCGAACCAGGATTTTATTGCCCGGTGACGCTCACGATGGCGACTGCATACGTATTAGAGCACTTTGCCGACGAACAAATCAAAGCGAAATATTTGCCGCACGTCATTTCAACAGGGGAAGTTGAGCTGTATGAAGGGGCGACGTTTTTAACGGAACGGCAAGGTGGTTCTGATGTTGGTGCCAATGAAGTACACGCTGTTTTATGTGGTGACCATTATGAAATTTACGGGGAAAAATATTTTGCGAGCAACGCTGGCATGTGTGGTGTTGCCTTAGTGCTTGCCCGCATAGACGGAAGCGAGCGGGGGACGAAAGGGCTTAGTTTATTTTTAGTGCCGTGGCGCAACGACGATGGCACATTAAACGGTATTCACATTCGGCGCTTAAAAGATAAACTTGGCGTTCGCGCTGTGCCGTCAGCGGAAGTCGTATTTGAAGGGGCAAAAGCTTATTTAATTGGCGATGCGAAAAAAGGGTTTTATTATATGATGGAAGCACTCAATTTATCGCGTGTTTGCAATGCGGTCGCTTCGATCGGAATTATGAAGCGGGCGTTAGAAGAGGCAAAGCAATACGCTGTCAATCGCCAAGCATTTGGACGTACACTTACAACATATCCGATGGTAAAAGAAACTTTGGCGAATTTAACAGCTCGTCAAGAAGTGCAAACGAGCGCTTGTTTTGAGCTTATTTCTTTTTTTGATCGGGTGATGCGCACACCCGAACAAGCATCTGAACAAGAGAAAGCGTGGAACCGCTTGTTAATTGCGCTTTTAAAAATGCGCACAGCGGAAGAAGCGATTGCGTTTGCTCATGAGGCGATTGAGTTACATGGTGGTAACGGTTATATTGAAGATTTCGTTACACCTCGTTTGCTTCGCGATGCCCAAGTATTAACTGTCTGGGAAGGAACGGCCAACATTTTAGGGCTTGAAGTGTTGCGTCTCATCCGGAAATATCGCATTCATGAAACATTTATTCAAACAATAAATGAACAACTCGCTGCACTTCCAATCGAAGCGCGCGCATTGGCTACACCAGTCGAGAGCGCGCTAAACGAGCTCATACGATCGCTAAAACAATTACACGGACAATCAGAAGATGTGCAAACGTATCACGCCAAAAAAATTGCCAATCGCCTTTGCGACTTGTATTTAAGCGTCGTCGCATTAAAACAAGCAAATGAAGGCAAACGAAACGAACTTATCACCCGTCTCTTTTTACAACATATTTGGGGGAGCGATTTATTTGACAAGGAGATGTTATCTGTCCATTATTTTGATGTCATCATAAACGGGACGAAAGAAGTGGAAGTATAAAGAAAAAGCAAGGAACAAACCTAGTTCCTTGCTTATATTAGTACAAACACCGCGAGAAAATGAGCGACAGATCCCCCTAACACAAATAAGTGCCAAACGGCATGGTGAAATTTAAACCCTCGCCATACGTAAAAAATTGCACCGATTGTGTATAATATACCACCAATGACTAAGTAGACGATTCCCTCAGGCGAAAGACCAGAGATGAGCGGCTTCCATGCAAACACAATTAACCAGCCCATCACAACATAAATGATCGTCGATGTATACAAAAAGCGATTGACGAAAAAACATTTAAATACCGTTCCCACCAATGCTAACCCCCAGACGATGCCAAATAACGTCCAACCAATTGTACCTTTGACTGCTAAAAATAAAAACGGCGTATATGTGCCAGCGATAAAAAAGTAAATGGCCGAGTGATCAACAATTTCGAATAGCCGTTTCCACCTTCCTTCTGGTAAGGCGTGCACGATGGTCGATGACAAATATAAAAGAAGCATCGTGCTTCCGAACAGAGTGACGCTCACAACGTGCCATGCGTTTCCGTGCAGCGAAGCAACAACGGTAAGCACGGCGAGCGCTGCGATGCTAAATACTGCACCAATTCCGTGGGTAATTGCATGAACGATTTCTTCCTCTTTAGTAAATGTATGTGTAAAAGCCAATGGCCTCATCCCTTTCGCTAAAGACATTTTGTTTATTTTACCACATACGTATACGTACCGTACATTTTTTGTTCATTGTTGTTTTCATTCGCGATATAATTAGAAAAAAGAGAGGTGACGAGGATTGCAAATACAGTTGGAAAGGCAACGGAAGGCGAAAAAATGGCTTGTACCATCTTTGATCGGTGTGTTGCTTCTTGCGGTAATTGTATGTACTGCTATTTCGATTTACGTCGGATGGAATTTGACGCATAAGGAGCGAAAGGCAGTTACAGAAACACCAACAGCCTACGGTATGACTTATAAAGATGTCACATTTGCAAGCAAACATGATGGGGTGAAGTTAAAAGGTTGGGTCATCGAACCAACGAAACAAGCGAAAATGACCGTTATTTTTTCGCACGGTTACGGTGGCAATCGCTACGAGCCGAATGTGCCGTTTTTACCAATTGCTAAAGAACTAATAGATGAAGGGTATCGCGTCATCATGTTTGATTTTCGTGCCAGCGGTGAATCGGAAGGAGAGATGACAACGATAGGCGCGAAAGAGAAATACGATTTGCTCGGTGTTATTGATTACGCGAAACAACATTATTCCGAACCCATTGTGCTTTACGGAGTGTCAATGGGGGCAGCCACATCGATTTTAGCAGCAAGTATGGATGAAGATGTGCAAGCGATTATTGCCGACAGTGCGTTTAGCGATTTAGAAGAATATTTGCGGACATATATGCCTGTATGGACGAACTTACCGAATGTTCCGTTTACGTACTTAATTATTACCCTTATTCCGATGATTACTGATTTGGATCCAGCAGAGTCGGTACCGATCAAAGCGATCGATGCAATTGCCCCACGTCCGATTTTATTTATTCATAGTAAAGCTGACCCGTCCATCCCATACGAAGAAAGTGTAAAAATGTATAACAAACATCCAGACGTATTTGAACTTTGGCTCACCGACAAAGCGAAACATGTAAAAAGTTTCGCGATGTATAAAGATGAATATATTCAGCGTATGTTAACATTTTTAGAAAAAGTGAAAGAATAAAATTTTGAATATTCATTGACTTCTGATAAAAAGATAGGTATGCTTGTAGTAAATTTGAAAATAGAGAGGGGAAAGAAGATGAGCGTAGTTGAGCAGAGAAGAGGGTATTTCGGAGAATTTGGCGGAAGCTATGTACCACCAGCGTTACAGGAAGCGTTAGACTATTTAGAAACACAGTTTTTAAGATACAAGGACGATCCTACATTCCATGAGGAATTTACGTTTTATTTAAAAGAGTACATCGGACGAGAAAATCCGCTCACGTTTGCTTCAAGGTTAACTGAAAAACTTGGTGGAGCGAAAATTTATTTAAAACGAGAAGATTTAAATCATACCGGTTCCCATAAAATTAACAACGTCATCGGGCAAATTTTATTAGCGAGACGAATGGGTGCTAAGCGTATTATTGCTGAAACAGGAGCCGGACAGCACGGTGTGGCGACAGCGACAGCTTGTGCGATGTTTGGAATGGATTGTGTGATTTATATGGGAGAAGAAGATACGAGACGGCAAGCATTAAACGTTTTTCGGATGGAGCTATTAGGGGCGAAAGTTGTTTCTGTATCGAAGGGACAAGGAAGATTGAAAGATGCAGTTGATGAGGCATTAAACGACTATGTCCAAAACTATGAACATACATTTTATTTGCTTGGATCAGCGGTTGGACCACATCCGTATCCGACGATCGTGAAACATTTCCAATCTGTTATTAGTGAAGAAAGTAAGCGACAAATTATCGAGAAGGAAGGACGTTTGCCTGATGCTGTAATCGCTTGTGTGGGTGGTGGCAGTAATGCGATTGGTGCTTTTGCTCATTATATCGATGAACCGAGTGTGCGCTTAATCGGTGTTGAACCTGAGCGGGCCGCCACGCTTACGAAAGGTGTTCCCGCAGTCATTCATGGTTTTAAATGTCTCGTTTTGCTTGATGAAGAAGGAAATCCACAACCAACATATTCTATTGCCGCGGGACTTGATTACCCGGGAATTGGACCAGAACATAGTTTTTTAAAAACATCAGGTCGAGCGGAATATTATACGGTCACGAACGAGGAAGTGTTAGAAGCATTTCAAGTGCTTTCAAGAACTGAAGGAATTATACCAGCTTTAGAGAGTGCTCATGCCGTTGCATATGCAATGAAATTGGCCCCGACACTCAATTCTGATCAAATGATTATCGTCAACTTGTCTGGGCGTGGCGATAAAGATGTCGAGCAAGTGTTTCATATGTTGAGAAGTTAGCCAAAAAACGTCGTTCCGCGTGATAGGAACGACGTTTTTTTTATTAATTTGCCTTTTTTAACATGTGCAATTCTTCTTCTGTCCGTGCAATACGACCAAGCTGATAGTTGAGTCGTTCGTGAATGTAAGCGATGTCCTGTTTTGTGGCCATTTCTCCTCGGATGTGAGCAATCTCATGCCGCATTGCATCTTGAATGCTACGTTGCTCTAGTTGGTTGTCTCGAATTGCTTTAATCATTGCTGTATTTTCCTTCATTTGCTCTTTCAACCAACGAATATCTTCTTCATGTCTATGAACGATTGCTTTTAATTCGCCAATCTCTTGCTTCATTGTCTGAATTTCTTGTTTCATTGTCTGAATCTCTTGTTTCATCCATTGCATGTCTTCTGCTAAGTTTTGAACGAGGTTAACAAGTTGAAGGAGAAGTTGTTCTTGCACGCCTAATTCACCTGCCTTTCATCCTAGAGGTATACGGCATTTCTGGTGGGGAATATGAAGAGGAGTTTGGTGAAATACCTTTGCCGTCATCTTATCATCATTTGTCGAAATGGACAAACTATTTTTTATATATTGTTGCATTGCTTATTTTGTCGTACGTGTAGCATACATGCGCTCTTTTGCAACTTGTAAAAGCTGTTGCAATTGCTCCCCCTCGACTGGATATGTCGCATAACCGACAAGGAAAGATACGGGGCTATTTTGTTTGATTCGTTCAATCATTGTAGACGGTTTCACAGCATTTTCGACAGCGATAATCAGGTATTCATCATTTGACCATTTAGCGATAATGTCGCTTTTTCGTGTTTCTTCGACTAAAAGTTGTTCAAATGCTGCTTTTTGTTGTGGTTGGCTATTTTGTTTCGTGCGGAGTAAATAAATGGTTAGACGACTATCCGGATCACGATCAACGAGTGCTGCGATTTTTTCAAATGTACTTGTAGCAAAGTCTTTGCTTTTTAACTGATATATTAAATCTTTGACGCAAGTTTTTCGATCATAACGATTACCAAAATAAATACCTACAATGGTTTGGAACACATAAAAACCGACGACAACATATAATTCTGCTCCGTGTAATTGTGTTACATCAATCGTATCACTCATAGCGACCGCTTCTGAAAATAATACAAGTTGACTAATGAATAAACCAATTGTTTTTCCTATATGTTTCTTAAACATATATTGTCACCTCCCTCCATATTATGAAACAATCGTGCTGTTGGGTTGGACAAATGAAAGAAAAATAAAAAAGGGCAAGACGATCGCCCTTTTTACATTAAAAGATGAAATGTGCGATAAGAACGATAATTGGTAATGTAATGAGTGTACGAAGTAAGAAAATAACAACTAAATCTTTAAACGTAATTGGTAGTTTAGATGCGAGCAACAATCCACCTACTTCAGACATATAAATAAGCTGTGTTACGGAAACGCAAGCAATAACGAAGCGAGTAAATTCACTTTCAATGCCGCTACCGATAATTGCAGGTAAAAACATGTCTGCAAAGCCAACAACGATCGTTTGTGCAGCAGCTGATGCTTCTGGTACTTGTAAGAGCGTTAAAAGTGGTACAAACGGTTTACCGAGCCATTCAAACACCGGCGTTGTTTCGGCAATAATTAATGCAACTGTTCCAATTGCCATGACGACAGGTAATACACCTAACCACATATCAATCACTGTTTGTATGCCGTTTTTTAATAGTTTCCCCATATCGCTATTGCGTTTAGCAACGTCTGTTGCTTGTTTTAGTCCCCATTGAAAAGGGGTGTACCCAGCTGGTACTGTTTCATCAACTGGTACGTGATGTTCATGATAATACGTATCTGGTTTTTTAGATAATGGCGGGATACGGGGCATAATAATCGCTGCTACGAGACCGGCAACGACGATAGTAAAATAGTACGCTCCAAACATATGTTCAAGCTTCATATACGTAATGACGACAATGCTAAATGTAATGGAAACGACTGAGAAGGTTGTTCCGATTACTGCTGCTTCCCGCTTCGTATAAAAGCCGTCTTCATATTGCTTATTCGTTAACAATACGCCAATTGTTCCATCCCCTAACCAAGAAGCGATACAGTCGATAGATGAACGACCAGGTAATTTAAATACGGGGCGCATAATTTTTGTTAAAAGTGCACCACATAATTCGAGTAAGCCGAAATCTAAAAGTAACGGCAAAAATAGTCCTGCAAATAAAAAGACAGAAAACAAAATTGGAATTAAACTATATAACAACAAAGCACCTGTATTTTCTGACCATACCCATTCCGGACCAATTTTCCATAATGTCATTGCCCCTAAAATTGTACCAACGATACGGGCAACGACAAACAAACCATTGACATCAAATAATCGACGAAGAAACGAGCTATTCATTATAAAAGAAGGTTGTGCTACTTTTGTGATAATTGTGCCAAGTGTTGCGATAAACATAAATAAAACAGAAATGGCTGGGATGACAGAAACAAAATTCCCTTCGACCCACTTCGCTAAAATGGCTACAGGAATAGTCATTTCACTTTTATAAGGGACAGGAATCATAAAAAGGAATACACCAACAAGTGATGGAACGAGAAATTTTAGTATGTCAGTAAGCTTGTGTGATTGAGTAAGATTCATTTAAAAAACCACCTTTCCACTACGTATTTGAAAGCGGATACATAACATTACTACTATCGTAATATAAAAATAAAAATAGTCAATATAACAAAATGATTCAGAAATATAAATTATTTTGTAAGAATGTATAAATATAAAAGTGTACACTTATATACATACGAAATTATGAATTAATAACAATTTTAATATTGTAAAATAAGCAACATAAAGCATAATAAAACAAAATGAACATATAATCAATCATTTTTTTGTATAAACGTTCAAATTCGAAATTTTTTGTTTTTGTAAGCACATCGATGCGTGTATTTTTTTTGTTTGTGCGATATGATAAGCAAAAACAAGCAAAGGGGGAATAACAGATGTGGCATTATGCAAAACCAATCGTCGTTGTTAGTGAATGTCTTGGTTTTTCTCCTTGTCGGTATAACGGTGATCAACTAAACGATGAAGTGGTACATAAACTCGCACCATTTGTACAATTTATTCCTGTTTGTCCAGAAGTGCGCATCGGGCTTGGTACGCCGCGCGAGGCGATTCGGCTCGTTCAAGACGGGGAGCAAGTGCGGCTCGTTCAACCATCGACCGGAATGGATATAACCGAGCAAATGAAAGAGTTTTCTGTTTCATTTTTAACGCGATTATCGAATGTAGACGGTTTTATTTTAAAAAGTCGGTCACCATCGTGTGGAATGAAAGATGTCAAAATATATCGTAGCGAACAAAAAGGACCTGCATCAGGAAAGGGAAGCGGGATGTTTGCGAAACATGTGTTACAAATGTTTGCACATAAAGCTGTGGAAGAAGAAGGTAGATTGACGAACTTTGTTATTCGAGAACATTTTTTGACGAAGTTATTTACGCTTGCTTTGTTTCGAGAGGTCAAAGAGTTAAAATCACACCATCGTCTCGTTGAGTTTCATGCGGAGCATAAATATTTATTTATGGCTTACCATCAACAAAAATTGAAAAAATTAGGAAACATTGTTGCGAATCGAGATCGTTTACCGATGGAAAAAGTATTTTTACATTATGAACAAACATTATATGAACTGTTTGCACGTCGCTCACGCCGCAATTCGAATATTAATGTTTGTCAACATATGATTGGTTATTTTAAGCACGAATTAAGCAGTAATGAAAAACGTTATGTCCATGAGTTGCTTGAAAAATATCGTGCAGAAAAGTTACCGCTAAGTAGTGTGACGGCGGTCATCCGTTCGTGGGCTATTCGTTACCAAAATGATTATTTACTCAAGCAGCGGTATTTTCAGCCTTATCCAGAGACGTTGCTTGACGTGACGGACTCTGGAAAAGGGAGAGACTATTGAAAAAGCGACAAAGGATTATCCTTGTCGCTTTTTCGTCATCGCATAATACAATGGGATACCAGATAACGTAACAACAATCGATAAAAACGTATCTAACGGTGCATGAAGTACGGTGCTCATAATAATATATGCTGTGCCGACAATTGCGACGATTGGAGTAAATGGATAAAGTGGCACTCGATATAATGGTTCGCTAGATAAGGATGATTTTCGTAATAAAAATACCGCATAAAAGGCAAAGCCGTAAAATAAAAAGACGCTAAAAATGGCAATATCCGTTAAGCGATCCGCATTACCAAGCAACATCATGACAATTGCAATGGCAATTTGCATCATTGTCGCAAAGACAGGGGTGCGCCATTTCGGATGAATATGAGCCAAATATTTAGAAAAAGGGAACAATCCATCTGTTGCCATAGCAAATGGCATACGCGGAAACGTAAGTATTTTTCCATTTAAACAGCCGAAAATAGAAATTAAAATACCAATAGCAATGAATTTCCCACCGAATGCCCCGAATAAAATGGTCGCAGCCTCGCTTGCTGCATTCGGTCCAAGTGCAACAATTTCATCGGCACGAAGTACATGAAGCAATGCTACATTCACAGCCACGTACGCAAACATGACAATAAGAATACCAGTGATAATTGCTTTCGGTAACGTTTTCGCCGGATTTTTCATTTCCCCAGCAACAAATCCAACGTTCATCCATCCGTCATATGCCCATAACGTTGCTAAAACGGCTGCCCCCATACTAATCGTTTGACTACTTCCGCTGTCCATGCCGAAAATAGGTACATTGCCCTTGGCCACCCCGAAGACAATGATAAGAAAAATAGGTAATAATTTCGCCGCTGTTAAAACACTCTGAACAATTCCACCAAACTGTGAGCCGAGCATATTTACGATGGATAAAAATAAAACAGCGATGATTCCAATCCAAAGCTCATTTTCTTTCGGCAAACCGAAAACTCCTACAAATAATGCCCCAAAGTACAAGCCTAGCGCACCGATAACGGCAGGCCCATAAATGATGGTTTGTACCCATCCGCATAAAAAGCCCCAAAACTTGCCGTAAACTTTTTCAATATATACGTACAATCCACCTGTTTCAGGAATTTTTGAGCTCACTTCTGCAATCGTTAACCCGCTTGCTAACGTAATGATTCCCCCGATGATCCAAGCGAGAAGCGCAAATGTTGAATTTCCAGTTGCTCCAATGACGACAGCGGGTTTCATAAAGATTCCAGATCCTATCACAGTACCAATGACGATGGCTGTCGCTGTAATAAAACCGATGCTTTGTTTCAATTCTGTTTTCGTCATGTTGTTCACCTCTAAAAGACAATTGTTTTTTTGTATCGAACAATCGCTATTATAGCATGAGATGGATGAAAACTTCTTTTTTTGAAAATTAAAATATTGACAGCGTGGAAAGAAAAGAATAAGATAAAACTAAAGTTGGCTTAAAGAAACTTTTTTAGTTCAAATCATTATTGTTTGCTTGTACCACATATCACAACATTTTTTGTTCACGCATATGATGGGCGAGCAAACAAATTTTTTGTACTAAAATTTGCATTAAGGAAACTTTTATACCTTTATACAATATATGAGGAGGAAAAATATGAAAAAGTGGGCTATTTTATGGATCGCTTTGTTATTGTTGGTTGGATGTGAAGCGAAAGAGAGTGAAAAAGATGTCATCTATGTTGTAACGACAACAGGGCAAATTGCTGATCTTGTTGAACATGTTGGAGGAGAGCATGTTCGTGTAGAAGCGTTGATGGGACCTGGGGTGGATCCTCATTTGTATAAGGCGACGCAAGGAGATATTCAAAAATTGAGCCAAGCAGACATCATTTTTTATAACGGGCTTCATTTAGAAGGAAAACTAGGGGAAATATTCTCTAAAATGTCAAAAACGAAAAAGGTTGTTCCAATCAGTGAAGCAATTCCAAAAGAAAAATTAATTGACGTAGATGGAGCATATGATCCGCATATATGGTTTGACCTTGATTTATGGAGTTATGCTGTTCGAACGGTAAAGGATGAGTTAAGTGCGATCGATCCGAAACATAAGCCAACTTACGAAGAGCGAGCAGAAGAATATATATCCCAACTGATGAAATTAAAAGAAGAAGCAAAACGAGAAATTAGTTCCATTCCAAAGCAGCAGCGCGTTTTAATTACAGCACACGATGCCTTTCATTATTTTGGGCGTGCGTATGATATTGAAGTAGTTGGATTGCAAGGATTGAGCACGGATGCAGAATACGGATTGAAAGACATACAAGAACTCGTTGACCTCATTGTTTCTCGAAATATTCAAGCGGTTTTTGTGGAAAGTAGTGTATCGAAAAAAGCGATCGAAGCAGTTGTTGAGGGAGCGAAACAGCGTGGACATCATGTCTCTATTGGTGGGGAACTCTTTTCAGATGCGCTCGGGCGAAAAGGGACAGAAGAAGGGACTTTTATTGGTATGTATCGTTACAATGTCAAAACGATTACACAAGCGTTGAAAGGGGAATGATGATGGATCCGTTAGTTGTAGAGCAAATGACAGTTGCATATGACCGGCAACTTGTATTAGAGGATGTGTCGTTTTCTGTTCCCGAAGGAAAGTTAGTCGGGGTGATCGGCCCGAACGGAGCAGGAAAATCAACGTTAATGAAAGCGATGTTAAATTTTATTCCGCGTATGAATGGGAATGTTTTGATTTACGGTAAACCGTATGAAAAGCAACGTCATCTTGTTGGATATGTTCCACAGCGAAATTCGGTCGATTGGGATTTTCCTACAAATGCCCTTGATGTTGTATTAATGGGACGATACGGTCATATCGGGCTATGGAAAAGACCACGCAAAAAAGATATTGACATTGCTATGGAATGTTTAGATAAAGTTGGAATGTTACCCTATGCAAAACGGCAAATTAGCCAATTATCTGGCGGACAACAACAACGTGTATTTTTAGCACGTGCACTAGCGCAAGATGCATCGATCTATTTTATGGATGAACCGTTTGTTGGGGTAGATGCAGCAACAGAAAAAGCGATTGTCCAACTGTTGAATGAATTGAAAACACGAGGGAAAACGGTATTAGTCGTTCATCATGATTTGCAAACGGTACGGGATTATTTTGATTACGTTTTGCTGCTAAATAAGCGTGTCATTGCATTTGGAGAGACGGAAAGCGTATTTACGTATGATCATATTCAAAAAACGTATGGTGGAAAAGTGACTTTTCTCTCTGCCACACATATTGTGGGGTGAATAGGATGGATATTAATGTTCAATGGGTATTTACAAGCATGGCTTTGCTTGGATTAGCAAGCGGGATGATCGGAACGTTTGCCTTGCTAAAAAAACAAAGTTTAATAGGAGATGCGATGGCGCATGCTGCTCTTCCTGGTATTTGTATCGCTTTTCTTTTATATGGACAAAAATCGCTACTTCTTTTTCTTATTGGTGCCGCTTGTTCGGGATATATTGCGACAATATGCATTCAGTTTATTGTTAAACATACGCGTGTAAAAGAAGATGCTGCGATCGGTATTGTGTTGTCTGTATTTTTTGGTTTAGGCATTGTGCTATTGACATGGATTAATCAACATGAGGGCGGAAATCAAAGTGGAATTCACGACTTTTTGTTTGGAAAGGCAGCGTCATTGACTGGAAGCGATGTAAATGTGTTAACTGCAACAGCTGCAACGGTCATTATTATGATTCTCATTTTCTTTAAAGAGTTTAAAATCATTACATTTGACCGAGCGTTTGCGCAAGGAATTGGTATACCCGTATCGCTGTTAAACGGTGTGCTCATGTTTTTAATCGTTTCCGTTGTTGTGATTGGTTTACAAGCAGTAGGCGTTGTGTTAATGTCCGCACTACTTATTACTCCTGCATTAGCTGCAAGATATTGGACAGAAAAACTAGAATGGATGACGTTGTTAGCTGGAGGATTCGGAGCTTTATCAGGGGTTGTTGGAGCATATGTGAGTTTGGTTGCCTACGTTCCAACCGGTCCGCTTGTCATTATTTTTGCAACGATGTTGTTTGTTTGCTCGTTTTTATTTGCTCCTAAACGTGGGGTGTTGAGCAAAATGATTCGCCAATATATTCAAAGACGAAAAGTGCGATCAAAACAGCTTGTGTATAAGCGAGGGGAGCAATTATGAGCTATACGATGTGGATTTTACTCACTGCATCTCTTGTCGGCATCAACTGCGGATTAGTCGGTACATTTCTTGTGTTGCGAAAAATGTCAATGCTGTCCGATGCCATTAGCCATAGTGTGTTGCTCGGCATTGTTGGAGCGTATATGGTCAGTCATCATCTGCAAGGTGTGTCTATGCTCGTTGGGGCATTAATTGTTGGATTGCTCACGACATTTCTCGTTCAATGGCTGCATCAAAAAGGAGTTCAAAATGATGCTGCAATCGGAGTCGTGTTTACATGTTTGTTTGCTGTCGGTGTTGTCCTCATTTCTCTCTTTGCAGATCGTGTCCATTTAGATGTTGAACATGCATTAATGGGAGAGATTGCATTTGTGCCTTGGGATGTGCTTGAAGTCGGGGGCAAAAGCATCGGTCCGAAAGCGATTTGGTTGCTTGGATTTGTTTTAGCTATCAATATATTTTGCATCGTTTTTGCTTACAAAGAATTGAAAATTAGCTCATTTGATCATGAAATGGCAGTCACACTCGGCATTCCAGTTGTATTGATTCATTATGTATTAATGGGAATGTTGTCATTAACAACCGTTGCATCATTTGATAGCGTTGGTGCCATTTTAGTAGTAGCGATGCTTATTGTCCCGAGTGCGACGGCATACTTATGGACGGATCGGCTCAGTGTGATGCTTATATGCAGTGCGCTCATTGGCGTGTTAGCGTCGATGATCGGTTACACGATTGCAATGGTATTCAATGTATCTATTTCCGGAGCGATTGCTGTATCAACAGGTGTCCTCTTTTTTATCTCTTTATGGATCGCACCGAAACATGGGATATTGAGGAAATGGTTAAAAAAATCTCCTGCCTAAGCAGGAGATTTAATCTTTTATAGCAGAAAGAAATGCATCAACAACGCTTACATCATTTGTGATTAAAAAAGCAGGAAGTAACGTTATAATTGTCACAACTGTCGCATATGAGACGATAATATTTTTCACTATTTTCATTGTGTTCACTTCCTTTTGATTTTATTTTCTTACTTTTCTGTATTTTTGTCAATATTTTTTTACAAGAGAAATTTTTGTACGAAAATGGTATAATGAAAAAATGGTTGTTTTTAAGGGGGGATATGATGCGAATACGCGATTGGGATCGAAATTTACGCATTCGTTTAGTCGGGGAATCGTTCGTTGGGATTACTTTTTGGATGATATTTCCTTTTATCGCTATTTATTTTTCTAACATGTTTGGTAGAGAAAAAGCTGGGATATTGCTCGTTATTTCCCAATTTTTTTCTGTTGTTGCGAATTTGCTTGGGGGATATTTTGCTGATCGCTTTGGAAGAAAAAAAATGATGGTGCTCGCTGCGTGTGGGCAGGCAGTTGCTTTTTTCTTATTTGCATTAGTCAATTCTCCACTATTCTCATCACCTGTGATGAGTTTTATTTGTTTTGCCCTCGTAGGTGTATGCGGTTCACTTTATTGGCCTGCTAGTCAAGCGATGGTTGCTGATGTCGTGGCAGAAAAGGATCAAAGTAGTGTATTTGCTGTATTTTACACGATGAATAATGTGATGGTCGTTATTGGTCCGCTACTTGGAGGAATCTTTTATCCACAACATTTTTTTTACTTACTGCTCGTTGCCGGAATATTTTGTGCAATTGTCGCTACCATTTTGTTCATTTACTTAGAGGAAACGGCACCGTTGTGGGCGAAAACGACAGGAACATGGTACACCTTTTTTGTTGAGCAATTGAAAAATTATCGTCTTATTGCGAAAGACCGCACGTTTCTTTTGTTTATCGTTGCTGGTGTCCTCGTTGCCCAAACGTTTATGCAACTTGATATTTTAATCCCTGTGTATGTGAAAGACGTTGTTTCAGAGCAAACGTTAATTTCTACCGGTCATTGGTCACTTTCGTTGAGCGGAGAAAAAGCATTTAGTGTACTTATTGCTGAAAATGGATTGCTTGTTGCTTTATTTACGGTGGCGGTAACGAAATGGATGGGAAACTACAAAGAAAAGTCGGTATTTGTATGGTCCTCTCTTTTGTATGGACTCGCTATTTTCTTTTTCGGTCAAACGACATCGCTTTGGATCATGGTCATTTTAATCGGTATATTTACACTTGCGGAACTTATGACGGTTGGTTTACAACAAACATTTGTCGCTAGATTAGCCCCTGATCATATGCGAGGACAATATTTTGCAGCGGCGAGCTTGCGTTTTACGCTTGGTCGTATGATTGCTCCGCTCGTTTTAACGCTGCCGTTTGCGTATCATTGGACATTTTTTGTTTTAATGTTACTTGCTATATGTAGTGCATGGTTGTATGCTGTTATGTTTCAAATGATGGAAGGAAAGTCATCTTGTTAGTGGATAATTGAAACAATCGATGTATAGAGAAGTGGTCACGTTGTCGTTGACATCATGTGACCACTGATGTACATATATGATGTAAAGTCCCTTCTTTTTCTCATATTTTCCCTTTTCTTTTCATACATATGGTGATGTAAATATGATGAGAAAAAGAGGGGAAATACGTGTGAGTGAACAAGGGGGATTACAAGACGAAGCGATGACACGAAGCGAACGACGAAAACGAAAGCGGACACATATTGTCTCCGTTTTATTACTCGTTGTAAGCGTGTGTGTCGTCAGTGTATGGGGAATGACAAAAAAAGAGACAGTTGAGCAAAAAGTAATTGAGCAATTTATGACAGCGCTACGTCAAGAAGATGTACATACGTTGCGACAATTCATCGATATTCCGTTGGAAAGTGATGACACTCTTTTCCCGTTGTTTGCATATTTGCGCAAACATCCTAAAGGTTATGAGCAAATTAGAAAAGAATTGAAGCAACAGCAAGACGATCGAGTTTACATAAAAGGATTAACGTCAACTCCTCCAGTTTTTCTCATGAAATTGTCGCAAGGAGTGTACAAATTTGAGCCGGCATTGTATCACGTATATGTGCAAACAAATGAAAAAGGGGCTCGCATTTTTATTAACGATGCGGATGTCGGAGAGACAAATGTATCTTTAACGAAAGTAGGATCATATATTCCGGGGTTATACGAGCTAAAATTAGTTACAGATGAACACGAACAGACGAAGCAACTATTGCTTTTTGGGGGAGAGCGGATTCGTATCGTTCATTTCGATTCGAATGAGTAGATGCAACGACATGTTGCGTCTTTTTTTATGAACAATTGAAACACTTCTTTTTGTCGATACGTAATATAATCATCATTTCCATTTCATAAAAAATCATAGTAAAATAAAGGATCATAGACGATGGGAGGACAACAATGAAACGGTTCATTCGGACGATATGGCGGTGGTTTGTATCATGGAATGTTGGTTTATTTAGCGCCCTTATTTCATTGTTGGCGTTTCGCTTACCGTTTCCTGTTTCATTTTTGATCGGGGCAAGTATAGGGGTGATGTATTCAATTTATATGAAGAAAAAAGAGAAGAAACATGTATCTCATCGTTCGAAAGATGAGCGGTTGAAAGACGCGAAAAAAAAGGTGCGGAAAATCGGACAAAGTTTATGGCGAATTCGTTCGATTTCGATGTTTTCTAAGCTTTCTCGTTTATACTCTATCTGTCAAAAAATAGTTGAAATTGTTGAAAAACAACCGGATCGTTTAGCTGTCGCGCAACCGTTTTTTAACACGACGTTAGATTCAATTGTTACAATTATTGATAAATATATTTATTTAATGAAGCAGCCGGTGAAAAACGATGATATTCGCCAAGCGATCAGTGAAGCAGAACAAGCGCTTGACCTTGCACTGACGAAAGCAGAAAATCAACTATTGGACATGCTTGAAGAAGATTTGTTTGATTTACAAACGGAAGTAAAACTTGTGAAACATACGATTGCAACAGAAGAATCTCTTTCTTTGCCAACGAAACATACAGTAACAATGATGGAGGAGAAAAAGCATGAACAAAAACGATGAAGTACTTTGGACAAGTTCGATCGATTCGCTACTTGCCAATCCATTTGGAGAAGTGATAGAAGCGAGTGAAAAGTCACCATCTTCGCGTCTAATTGATCAATTAAAAGAGGAACATCGACAAAAAGCGCTAGCGCTTGCAGAGCAAATTGATCCGCGCAACCACCAGGCGATTTTACAGTACGGTGTAGCTGCACAGGTAGAGTTGTCACGCTTTTCGCATTCTATTTTAAATCATGTGCAAAAAAAAGATGCTGGTTCTGTTGGAGAGATTATTCATGAGCTGATGACAAAGATGAAAGAAGTAAATGTAGAAGATTTTACAATAAATAAAAAAAGTTTTTTAGCACGCATGTTTCAATCTGTCACACAGTCTGTTCAACATATTTTATCTAAATATCAAAAGCTAGGCGTTGAAATTGATCGAATTGCGGATCAACTCGACAAACATCGTCAAATGTTATTTCGTGACATCATGATGTTAGAAACGTTATATGAAAAAAACAAAGAATATTTTGATGCATTAAACATTTACATTGCCGCCGCTGAAATAAAACTAGAACAGCTGCGAACAAAAACGATTCCTGAACTAGAAAAAAAGGCGTTACAGTCACAAAATCAAATGGATGTACAAGAAGTTAATGATATGATCCAATTTACTGATCGTCTTGAAAAGCGCATTCACGATTTAAAATTAAGTCGGCAAATTACGATTCAAACAGCACCGCAAATTCGACTGATTCAACATGTCAATCAAACGTTAGTCGAGCGCATTCAATCGTCCATTTTAACTGCCATTCCGCTTTGGAAAAACCAACTCGTCATCGCATTAACGTTGCTTCGCCAAAAGAAGGCGGTGGAAGCGCAAAAAGCGGTAACAAAAACGACGAATGAATTGCTGTTGCGTAACTCAGAGATGTTAAAAATGAACACGATTGAAGCAGCAAAAGAAAACGAGGAAGGACTTGTCAGCATTGAAACATTGAAAAAAACACAGGAAAATTTGCTAGTGACGCTTGAAGAAACGTTAAAAATTCAACAAGAAGGGCGCATGAAACGTCAACAGGTGGAACAGGAACTGATTGAGATGGAGGAGCAGTTAAAACAGCGGTTACTTACACTAAAAAGGGCTGAGTAAAATCAGCTCTTTTTTATTGATTTTATATACCTATTAGGGTATGATGTGTAAGGGAGGTAGACAACATGACTTATGCGTTTATTTTGATGTTCATGTTATATGCTTTATATTATCGATACGTACCTGTTCGGGGTGTAAAGGAACTGCAAATGTTACCTACACATAAACATGTTACAATACTCGATGTGCGCGACTACAATGAAGCAGATGATATCGATAAGGCGCATCGCATTCCAGTTGCGTATTTGAAACGTTATTATGAAACGATTCCGCACCGTGAAGTTATTGTCATTGCGAACGATGCTTTAGAGAAAAATGTCGCTATTCGCCTGTTAAGGCGTTATCATTTTTCTGTCAAAGGATATTATATAAAAGAAAAAGGAAACGTTCGTAAATGGGATATGGTAAAATGTCACTAACTGTTCAAACTTTGCCGAAGGTTTATTTGGTATAATACATTTACACGTACCTGTATATGGAGGGGATATATGATGAAAAAAATCGTCATTGTCGGCGGTGTAGCCGGGGGAGCTTCTGCCGCCGCTCGTTTACGTCGGTTAAGTGAGAAAGATGAAATTATTATGTTTGAACGTGGTGAATATATTTCGTTTGCAAACTGCGGACTTCCGTATTACATCGGGGATGTTATTCGAGAAAGAGGTAAGCTACTCGTACAAACAGTCGACGGCATGTCGAAACGATTTCGTATTGATGTACGCAATTTAAGTGAAGTGACAGCTATTCATCGTGAACGAAAAACGGTAACAGTAAGGAATTTACAAACAAATGAACAATATGAACAGCCATACGATGTCCTCATTTTATCACCGGGAGCGAAGCCAATTGTTCCGCCTATTCCAGGAATAGATCAAGCGAAAGCGCTGTTTACGTTGCGCAACGTACCGGATACCGATCGCATTCGTTCATTTGTTGACGACGAAAAGCCGAAACGTGCTGTCGTCATTGGTGGAGGCTTTATCGGTGTAGAAATGGCTGAAAACTTAACAGAGCGAGGCGTACATGTAACGCTTGTAGAGATGGCCAATCAAGTAATGGCGCCAATTGATTACGAAATGGCAGCTATTGTGCATACGCACATGAAGGAGCATGGGGTGGAATTAATTTTAGAAGATGGTGTGCAAGCGTTTGAAAACGAAGGAAGACGTGTCGTATTAAAAAGCGGTCGCGCGATCGATACAGATATGATTATTTTAGCGATTGGAGTTCAGCCAGAAAGCCAGTTGGCGAAAGAAGCGGGGCTGGAACTTGGTTTTCGTGGTGCCATTAAAGTGAACGAGCATTTGCAAACATCTGATCCGAACATTTTTGCTATCGGCGACGCAATTGAAGTAAAAAGTTACGTCCATGGATTTGAAACGTTCGTTCCGCTTGCTTGGCCAGCCAATCGTCAAGGTCGACTTGTCGCTGACTACATTAACGGTCGTGATGTCAAATACAATGGAACGCTCGGTACATCGATTGCAAAAGTTTTCCATATGACAGTTGCGGCAACAGGACTAAATGAAAAAGTATTGAAACATCACGGCATTGATTATGAAGTTGTTCACGTTCATCCAATGAGCCATGCTAGCTACTATCCAGGTGCTACTCAAATGACGTTAAAGTTAATTTTCGATCGGCAAGGGCGTATTTACGGGGCGCAAGCGGTCGGACAAGATGGAGTTGACAAGCGCATTGATGTCATCGCCACAGCGATTAAAGGCGGACTAACGGTATATGATTTACCTGATTTAGAACTGGCATATGCTCCACCGTTTTCATCGGCGAAAGATCCAGTAAACATGGCTGGGTATGTGGCATCGAACGTGCTTGATGGGATGGTTGAAACGGTACAATGGCATGAAATTGACGACATCGTCGCCGACGGTGGGTTGCTCATTGATGTTCGCACACCGAAAGAGCTAGAAACGAGAGGAGCAATTCCGGGCAGCATCAATATTCCGCTTGATGACTTGCGCGATCGTCTCCATGAATTGCCGAAAGATCAAACGATTTACGTCACATGCCAAGTTGGTTTACGTGGCTATTTAGCAACGCGTATTTTACAAGAGCATGGATTTCAAGCTAAAAATTTAGACGGTGGTTATAAACTGTATTCAAGTGTAAAATAAGGGGGATTTACATGTTTGAAAATATTTTGCCAACAGAAGCAGATACGCTACGTCATGAAACAAATGTTGAAGTGTTAGACGTTCGTGAAGCACATGAAGTGGCAGCAGGAAAAATTCCGGGTGCCCGCCATATTCCACTCGGACAGCTGTTTGCTCGTTTAAACGAACTTGACCAAAACAAAACATACATCGTCGTTTGCCATTCAGGAGGCAGAAGTGCATTAGCGTGCGAATGGCTAGCTGAACGCGGCTTTCATGTAAAAAACATGGTTGGTGGCATGATGAGTTGGGAAGGAGAAGTGGAGTAATAAGACTGGCGATGTGCCAGTCTTATTTTTTATGCATTTTTAATCGTTTTATTGTAAAATGAAAGACATGTGTTGGAAGGGAGATATAAGTAAAGGGGAATATGTATGTGGAAAAATAAAAATATTATGCTTATTTTCATAGGGGAGTTTATTGCGGGAATTGGCTTATGGCTTGGAATCATTGGGAATTTAGAATTTATGCAGAAACATATTCCTTCCGACTTTGTGAAGTCGCTTATTTTATTTTCTGGTTTGCTTGCTGGTGTGATTGTTAGTCCAATAGCGGGGAAATGGATCGATACATATAACAAAAAACATATTCTTCTATACGCTGGAATCGGCCGTGTAGGGAGCGTCCTTTTTATGTTATTCGCTTTAACATATGAATCTATTTTTCTCATGATTTGTTTTATGATCTCGATTCAGACGGCGGCAGCTTTTTATTTTCCAACGCTACAAGCGATCATTCCACTTGCTGTAACAGATGAGAAGCAATTGATGACCGTCAATGGGATGCATATGAACATTTCTGCACTATCACGTATTTCTGGTACTGCCTTCGGTGGTGCGCTACTAATGATTACGAGTTTAAAAACGTTATATATTGGAGCGATGATTGCATATATTTTCCTATTCTTCCTTACGTTTTTTATTGATATAAAAGAAGAAAGGCGTGAAACAAAACACGGTAAGAAAGAAAAACAGCGATTTACGGACATATTTCCAATCATTCGTCAATTGCCCATCGTTTATATGGCGGTAGTTTTAACGATTGTGCCACAGTTGTTTATTGGCGGATTTAATTTAATGGTCATCAATATTAGTGAATTGCAACATGATCCGTCAATTAAAGGATGGCTATATACCATTGAAGGAATCGGATTTTTGTTCGGGGCATTTTTCATTAAATATGCTGCTCATGACAAAACGTATATAAGATGGATGTACGTATTAACATGTTTCATTGCCTTTGCACAGCTATCTCTACATTTTGCGCATATCAAATGGGTTTCACTCGCTTCATTTGGATTGTTCGGCATATCTGTCGGTTGTTTTTTCCCAATGATCGCGACCATTTTTCAAACAAACATTCCAAAGCGATACCACGGTCGATTTTTTTCATTTAAAAATATGTTTGACCGCGTGACGTTCCAAATTGTATTGTTAGCTTCTGGATTTTTGTTAGATACAATTGGATTAGACAATATGGTCGTTTTGTTTGGATCTTTATCACTTTTGTTAATGATGTACACGATGTTTCGTAAAAAAGAACAGTTAAAAAGCGAAGGAGCATAAATGCCTTCGCTTTTAACCAATAATAATGCGCTCTTTTGGATAATGGTATGTCTCTTTTTGATTGTTGCCGCGAACAAGAAACAAAAACGATAAAATGCCAATTCGCCCAATAAACATTAAAGCCGTAATCACTAGTTTTCCAAATGTGCTTAGTTGGGATGTAATACCCATGGATAAACCGGTCGTTCCAAAGGCCGAGCATACTTCAAAAACGATTTCGATCATTGTAAAAGGCTCTGAAAAAGAAAGAAATACAACAGCTAAAAAACAAAGAATAAAAGCCGTTCCAAACACGATAAACGACTTTAATATATCTTCATGATGAATCTCCCGTTGAAACACTTTAATCGAGTTTTTTCCTTTTGCATAAAAGAAAATCGTCAACATCACAATAGCAAACGTCGTCGTTCGAATTCCTCCCCCTACACTGCTTGGAGAGGCACCGATAAACATGAGGACACTTAAAACAAGTAACGTTGGTTCAGAAAAATCGGCGACATTCATTGTTGCTAGTCCACCGTTGCGGGAAGAAATGGATTGAAATAACGCATAAAAAAGCGACTCATGCCATGTTTTATTCGCAAAAAAGCGATTCCATTCAATGAATAAAATAGCCCATGTCCCACATAAAACGAGAAGAAAAAATGTGACGGTCGTTAATTTTGTGAAAAGCGAAAAACGATATTGTTGTTTTTGACGATGGAAGAAAAATTCTTTCACTTCAATAAGTACAGGAAAACCAATTGCACCTAAAACGAGTAAAATCATATGTATCGTTTGGACGAAATAATCGTGGGCAAATGGAATGAGCGACTGTCCTGTAATATCAAAGCCGGCGTTTGTCGTTGCGCTCACCGATGCAAAAAAGCCCTGAAAAAAAGCCTCTTGCCACGATGGAAAATAACGAAGAAAATAAATCCCCAAAATGACGGCACCAACCATTTCGATCGCGATAATGAGCGTTAAAATTTCTTTCATTAACTTTACTAATCCCGAAAATGTTGATTGATTTTGGTCGGTCATAATCAGTTGGCGTTCGCGAAACCCAATCTTTTTTCCGAACATAAGCCAAATAAATGTTCCAAGTGCCATAATGCCAATTCCGCCAAATTGAAGAATAAAAGCTAATACAAATATACCAGGTGTATTAAAGGTATGAGCTGTTGATACGACGGTGAGGCCTGTTACACTAATGGCGCTGACTGCTGTAAACAACGCATCAACAAAGCTAATCTTTACCCCAGGCAGATGAAAAATAGGAAGCCATAGTAAAAATGTCGATATGCAAACAGCTACAAAGTAAAATAAGACAATAAGCTGAACGGTAGATAGGCGCGATAATTTTCGAGATTTCACAGCTTTAACTCCCTCGCATGTTTTCGTTTTACACATATTTTGATTTTGGCAAATGACAAAAAGGAATGCAAGTCTGTTTTTTCATGAAAAGCAATATTTGTATTTATAAATTTTGTTACCTTTGATAAAATAGTGTTGCTCGTTGATTCACAAAAGTGGAGGGGACAATGATGAAGACGCGTGGAAAAATTGTAGCGGTATATATTCTTACCGTTTTTTTATTAGTTGGGCTTATTAACGGTATGATTTATGTTCAATTTCAATCATTAATCGCCAATAAAGTGATAACGACAAACGCTCAGCTTGCTTTGCGATTGATTGATGCGAAGTTTGTTGGGAAGTGGCAAATGAAAGACGGCAAGCTGTATAAAGGAGAAGTAGAAATTAACAACAACGAAAAGGTCGTTGATTATGTAAAAGAAGTTGTTGGGACAGACAGTACCATTTTTCTTAACGATGAACGTGTTACCACCACAATTATGAAAGATGGCGAAAGACAAATAGGAACGAAAGCAGATCCGAAGGTTGTACGGGAGGTCATTCAGAGGGGAAAACGTTACATCGGTGAAGCAAACGTACTTGGGGAACCGTATGTAACGAGTTATTTACCAATTACAAACGATCGTAATGAAGTCATCGGTATGTTTTTTGTCGGTATGCCAAAACAAGTCGTCAATCAAGAGATTAATAACGTTATTATAAAAGTGATTGCTATTTCTGCATTGTTTGTCATTGTTGGAGTCATCGCATATCATTTCTTTGTTTCTATTCGAATTATGAAACCGTTACATATCGCCAAACAACATCTCGAACAAATGGCTAGCGGCGACTTTAGCAAGCAGGTACCTAAAAAACTTCTCGAGTCCAAAGACGAATTCGGTGAAATGGCACGCGCACTTGCGGAGACTAAACGAGCACTTCGGGATATGGCTGTTGTCATTCAGACGCAAGCGGATGCCATCGACCAACAATCAAGCGCACTATCAGCTACTTCACAACAAATGTCTGCATCTACTGAAGAAGTGGCGGCAACGATGGAACAAGTATCGCAAGGAGCGGCCGCACAAGCGAACGATTTAGCCGATATGACCCATTCGCTTTCTTATTTAACAGAGAAAGTCGAACGTGTATATGTAGAACTTGAAAATGTCAAACAAGAGGCGCTTCGCACGTCTGAACGGGCAGATATTGGTAAAAAACAAATGGATGTATTAATTGCTTCGATCGAACAAATTAAACAAGCGTTTGAAACGGTGACAAACCATGTTCGGACATTAACGACATCCGTACAGAAAATTAGTGGGATTACGGAAATGATTTCAACAATTTCAGATCAGACAAACTTATTAGCTTTAAATGCAGCAATTGAAGCAGCACGTGCAGGGGAGGCAGGAAAAGGGTTTGCCGTTGTGGCAGATGAAGTGCGCAAGTTAGCTGAACAGTCCAAATCATTTACAGAGGATATTGTTCAACTTATTACATCAATTAGCAAAAACACAGATGACGTGATTCATACATCGACTGAAGTAGAGCATTTTATTAAAGAACAAGCCAATGCCGTTGAGAAGACCGTCCGTTCGTTCGCTGACATTTTAACATCAATTAGCCAGATCGCCCCATTGCTTATTTCTACTGAGCAGGCAATGGATGAAATTGTGAGAGAGAAAGATAAAGTAGTCGCGCGTATTGAACAAATCAGCGCGGTAGCTGAGGAAAACTCAGCAGCGACAGAAGAAGTAACTGCATCGTCAGAGGAATTAACCGCATCAGCCCAAGAAGTAGCCGCAACGGCTCAACGGTTGTATGACATTGCAGAAAAGATGAAAGAAACGACCAATCGATTTACCGTGTAAAGCGACAGGAAATCTGTCGCTTTAAAAATAATTGTAAACGTTATCAAAACAGATTATAGTAAAATTAGGTGACGACGATGACGCGAAAAAAATGGACGATAAGTCTTATTATATTGTTTGTTCTGTTTTTATATGTTTTTTTTCACTTTATTACCGTAACAAAACAGCTTGAAAAAACAGTAGCCAAGCTACAACATGAACAAAAACCGGCATCTCATCTTCCACACATTATTTTAATATCCCAAGAGTTTGATAATCCATATTGGCGTAAAATTGAACAAGGAGCAAAGGAAGCGGGAAAGTTGTATGGTGTAAATATCGAATATATCGGTCCGCTTCGAACAAGCATCGACGAGCAAGTGAAATTGTTAGAAAAAGCAATTGCATCTCGCGTTGATGGTATCATTGTTCAAAACTTAAAAGATGAAGCGTTTACACCGCTCATTGATAAAGCTATTTCACGGAATATACCTGTGATCACAATCGATGCTGACGCTCCAAAAAGTCGTCGCATCGCCTATGTTGGAACAAACAATTTTGAAGCAGGGCAATTGCTCGGACAGGCTGTTGTTTCTCGAATTGAAGGAGAGCGGTTGATCGGGGTTATAATCGGGACGGATACGTCCGAAAATCAACGTTTACGTTTGCAAGGATTTTTATCTGTTATTCACCAACATCCGCGGCTGAAAGTCGTTTCAGTTGCATCATCAAACATTTCGCGCATTCAAGCTTCCATTCAAGCCGAGCAAATGTTGCGAAAACACCCAAACATTTCTGTTATAGTTGGCACGAGTGCGCTAGATGCGATCGGCATTCGGATGGCTACGAACAATTTACATCGGAATGACATTCAAATTTTCGGTTTTGACGATGTGGAAGAAACAGTAGAAGCAATAAAAAACGGAGATATTGTCGCAACGGTCGTTCAAAAACCTTACGATATGGGTTATTCAGCAGTAAAACTCATGATCGATCATCTCTCAGGAAAACAAATTCGTAAAGAACATTTTACTTCGATTGAAGTTATTGACCGCCAAAACGTTCAGCAGGGGAGAAACAAATGAAAATTCGAACAAAATTGTTTGTTTTTATTCCGCTTCTCGTTCTTTTACTGAATTGCATCGCATTTTTCATTTTTCAAAACGGAAAAAAAGTACAAGAAAGCTACGATGTCATGATGCAACGCATTTTTTTATATAAGCAAATTTCACTTGAGACACAAGAAAACGTCCGCTTTTTAAGTAGCTACTTGATTCATCAAGATGAATATAACTACAAACAGCTGATCAAACATAAAACACAATTAGAAAGACTAAGCCTTGAATTAAAAGAAAGACAATTAGAAGGAAATAATGCTTTTACCTTGGAAAATTATAAAAATATGATTTATGTTTTTCTTGATTTAGAACAATCTATTATTCATAAACTAACAAAGCAACAATTCACAGACTATGCGGATCAGTATAACGAAATTGAAAAAGTTGCATCATTCATTAGAGAAGATAGCCAAGCGCTCGTCGATGTCGAATTGAGCTTGTATCAACCCGTGTACAAACAAATGTTACAGCATACAGCAAGAATGAATGAATTGGGCGGGACGTTGTTTATTTTAACAACGATTTTAAGTATTGTATTTGCCATATGGTTATCACGAACAATTGTCATTCCAATCCATCATCTCGTTCATGCGGCGAAAAAAATATCAGCTGGTCAACTAGATGCGCGAATTCCTCGCTTCCATGGGCATGATGAAATCGGCTTGCTCGGTAAAACATTTCAACATATGATCGAAAACTTGCGTATATTAATCTCGAAAAATATGGAAATATTAGAGAAAGAAAAACTCGTGCGTGAATTCGAGTTAAAAGCGCTTCAAAGTCAAATTAATCCTCATTTTTTATTTAATACGCTAAATGTCATTTCAAAGCTAGCCTATATTGAAGGAGCTGAGCAAACAAGCGAGCTGACTATTTCGACATCTAATTTGTTGAGATATAACTTAAGAAAGTTAGATCAACCTGTTACGTTGCGTGAAGAAGTAGAGCATGCGAAAGAATATTTTGCGATTCAAAAAGCCCGATTTCGCGATCGCGTTTCTTTTCAGCTTGAAGTAGATGAAGCGTGTTTGGATCAACCGATTCCTTGCTTAACGTTGCAACCGCTCATCGAAAATGCTTTTATTCATGGGATTGAAGGAATGGAAAAAGGGGCGAAAATTCAATTAATGATCGAACAAAAAAGAAACTGTATTCAAGTGACGATAGCCGATAACGGTGTAGGAATGCCGTATGATGTGCAAAAAGCGATTATGAACGCATCATATTCATTAACGAAAACAGGCCATTCGACAGGACTTGGATTAGAAAATGTGCTGAGACGTCTCCAACTTTTTTACGGGGTAGAAAAAATACTTGATATACAAAGTGCACCAAACGAAGGAACTGCCATTATTTTGCGACTGCCAAGGAGGGAGAGCGATGTACAAGCTACTTATTGCCGATGATGAACCGCTAGAGCGGGAAGGATTGCAATTGATGATCGAGCGGGCATTTCCGCATACGTTTACGATTTTTCATGCCGAACATGGTCGAAGCGCGATTCAGCAAGTAGAAAAACATCGTCCGCATATTATTTTTATGGATATAAAAATGCCGGGTATTCAAGGACTTGAAGCGATTGCTGAAATTCGAAAGATCGATGCACAAGCGAAAGTTGCTATTTTAACTGCATATGATTACTTTACATACGCGAAAGAGGCTATTTCCTTAGGTGTAAGCGAATACGTGTTAAAACCAGCTAAAAAGCAGCAAATCATTGATCTGTTACGAAAATTGTTACATCAAATTATGGAAGAACAAGCGATGCGCGAACAACAATTAATTGCTCGTGAAAAGCTCGTTCAGTTGCAAATGTTAAGTGAAACAGCTTGGACATGGTTATTGATGGGAAAAATGGATGAATGCTCTGCACATACGTTTAGTGGTATAGAATTTGAGTGTGCGTACGCCATCGTTATTGAATTAGAAAAAAATGATGTATGTGAGCGCGAAAAGTGGGAAGAAACGGTGAAACAATGCGTAAAACACCATCGACGTTGTTTATGCAGTCCGCTTCGTCAAAGGCAAATGGCCATTTTTATTGAAAGTCAACCGCATGAGCATGTCATTTCGTTCGTTCAATCGTTGTTAAAGCGCCTCGAGAAGGAACTGAAGCAGCGAATAAAAATAGGAATTGGGACAGTACAGTCAAGCATTGACGGACTGAAACGTTCATACAAAGAAGCGCAGACAGCTGTATGTTATTTATCGTCATTTAGCCGAGTGATGCATATTGACGATGTTCCGATAACGGATGAAGTGGAACAAATCAATTTGAAAACAAACGGCAGCGTCATTGAGCAAGTCGAACTGTTTTTGCACGAAAACTATGGCTATGATGTGACGCTTGAAGAAGTCGCAAAATACGTTCATTTGACACCGTACTATTTTAGTAAACTATTTAAAAAGGAAACGGGACAGACGTTTATTGACTATTTAACAAACTTACGTATTGAAAAAGCGAAGCAGTTTATGCGTGACGAAGGATTAACTGTGAAAGAAGCATGTTATCGCGTAGGATATAAAGACCCAAACTATTTTAGCCGTGTGTTTAAAAAAGTGACAAATATGACACCAACCGAATATCGGCAACAAGTATGCGGGCGTTCGTAAAGCGCTAGCATTTTTTTGTTTTATCACAAAAAAATGCTAGTTTGTTTGTTTTTGTTGCGATGGAAGCGCTTAAATTGTGCGAATATACAACAAATAAGTGAAGAAAAGAAAGAAAACGCTTTCTTTTTCCTATGTTACGCTTAACATGTAAATCATATGAAAAACAAGGGGGAATACGTGTGAAGTGGTGGAAACATGTCGCGAAGGGAGCGGCAACATTTGTGTTAGCGTCTGCACTAACAGCATGTGGTGTTGTATCTTCAGGAAACGAAGGGGGGAGCGAATCGACAAAAAAAGACGATGACAAAATCGTGATTGGATTCTCGATGGATACGCTGAAAGAAGAACGTTGGCAGAGGGATAAAGAACTGTTTGAAGCAAAAGTGAAAGAACTTGGAGCAGAGGTGAAGACATTAGCAGCAAATGGAGATGATGCTGCACAATTGAGCCAGGCTGAACAGCTTATTTCTGAAGGAGTCGATGTTCTTGTCGTTGTACCCCATAACGCTGAAGCGTCAGCAGCAATCGTAGAAAAAGCGCATAAAGAAGGGATTCCTGTTATTTCTTATGACCGTTTAATTAAAAATGCTGAAGTAGATTATTATGTCTCATTTGACAATGTGCGCGTCGGTGAAATGCAAGCACAAGCGATTGTAGAGAAAGCACCGAAAGGAAACTATGTTTATATCGGTGGAGCAGATACAGATAACAATGCACATTTATTCCGCCAAGGGGCGATGAACGTATTAAAGCCACTTGAAGAAAAAGGCGATATTAAAATTGTTTACGATCAATTCTCGAAAGATTGGAAGCCGGAAGAAGCGTTAAAAAATATGGAAAACGCATTAACAGCAAACAATAACAATATTCAAGCTGTTGTTGCAGCGAACGACGGAACAGCGGGTGGCGTCATTCAAGCGTTAGCAGCACAAGGATTAGCAGGCAAAGTACCTGTTTCAGGACAAGATGCCGAATTAGCCGCATTGCAACGTATCGTCGAAGGAACGCAAACGATGACAGTATATAAACCAATTAAAGCGATTGCGACGAAGGCAGCAGAAATGGCTGTTGCACTAGCGAAAGGTGAAAAAATCGAAACGAATCAAACGGTATCAAACGGCAAAATCGATGTTCCATCTGTATTGCTTGATCCGATTGCGGTAACAAAAGATAACGTATTGGATACAGTCATTAAAGATGGCTACCACAAACTAGAGGACGTGTTTAAAAACGTACCGAAAGATCAATGGCCAAAACAGTGAAAATAGGGGCTGGCTTTGCCAGACCCTTCTTTTCGACATGATACAACGGGAGTGACGTAGATGTATGCATTAGAAATGATCAATATTACGAAAGAGTTTCCCGGTGTGAAAGCGCTTGATCGTGTCAGTTTCAAAGTGAAAAAAGGGGAGATTCACGCGCTTTGTGGTGAAAACGGAGCAGGAAAATCAACGTTGATGAAAGTGTTAAGCGGACTGTATCCAGCTGGCACGTATGAAGGTGAAATTCGCATTGACGGCAAGCCTGTTTCGTTCCGCCATATCGTTGATGCTGAACAGGCAGGCATTGCGATCATTCATCAAGAGCTTGCGCTTGTAAAAGAAATGACAGTTGGTGAAAACATTTTTTTAGGGCGCGAACCACGTAAATTCGGTGTCATTCAATGGGATCAATTGTATTATGAAGCAGAAAAATGGTTAAAGAAAGTCGGATTAACCATTTCTCCGCAAACTAAAATTCATTCGCTTGGCATTGGTCAACAGCAATTAGTTGAAATTGCAAAAGCGCTAGCAAAACAAGCTAACATTTTAATTTTAGATGAACCTACAGCTGCGTTAACAGAGAGCGAAGTTGAAATTTTAATGGGCATTTTAGAACAACTGCGCGCACAAGGCGTTGCATGTATTTATATTTCTCATAAAATGCCGGAAGTGTTTCGACTTGCGGATTCAATTACCGTATTGCGCGATGGAAAGTCGATTGCAACGCTTTCGCGAGCGGAAACGAATGAAGATGAAGTTGTTGCACTCATGGTTGGACGCGAGTTGACAGAGCGTTATCCGTATGTCAAAAAAACACCAGGACATGTCGTATTAGAAGTAAAAAATTATTCTGTTTGGCATAAGGAAAAACCGATGAAAGTCAACGACGATATTCATATAACCGTTCGTGCCGGGGAAATCGTCGGAATTGCCGGTTTAATGGGTGCTGGGCGGACAGAACTAGCCATGAGTTTATTTGGAGCGTACGAAGGAAAGGCAGAAGGAGAAGTGTGGATTGAAGGAAAACAAATGCATATTCGTTCCGTGCAAGATGCCATTCGTTCGGGCATTGCCCTTGTCACAGAAGATCGGAAAAGGTTAGGACTTGTACTTGGAATGGATGTAAAGACAAATACGACATTAGCCAGTTTAAAAAACATTAGCCGCTGGCAAGTCATTAATCAAAACGAAGAATTAAAATGGAGTCAAAAATACGTCGATGAACTAAAAACGAAGACGGCTTCGTTAGAAACAACAGTCGGTACATTATCTGGAGGAAATCAACAAAAAGTCGTATTAGCGAAATGGCTAATGGCAAAGCCAAAGCTTTTAATATTAGACGAACCTACGCGCGGCATTGATGTCGGGGCAAAATATGAAATTTATCATTTAATGAATAAATTAGCTGAAGAAGGCGTTGCTATCATGATGATTTCTTCTGAGCTTCCAGAAATTTTAGGGATGAGCGATCGCATTTATGTTATGCGTGAAGGACGAATCGTAAAAGAGTTGTCGCACGATGAAGCAACACAAGAAAATATTATGATGGCAGCGACAGGAGGGGAATGAGTCGTGGAAGTCAAAGCAGTTATTGAACAGCAGCAAAAAAAGAAAAATATACTTGGCAAAGTAGATATTCGCGCCTATACGATGATCGGTGCCCTCGTTGCCATTTGGATTTTTTTCGGAATGTTAAATGAAACGTTTTTAAGTGCACGAAACTTATCTAACTTATTTACACAAATGTCAGTTACTGCGATTTTGGCAATCGGGATGGTGCTCGTCATTGTTGCGGGACACATTGACCTTTCCGTCGGTTCAATCGTCGGCCTCACAGGAGGCATTGCTGCTATTTTAAGCAATTGGCTGGGAATGCCAACATCCGTTGTCATTGTATGTACATTGATTGCAGGGGCTCTTGTCGGCCTTGTACAAGGATGGTTAGTCGCTTACCGAGCCATTCCTGCCTTTATTGTCACGTTAGGTGGAATGATGATTTTCCGTGGGGCGTTAATGGGGATTACGAAATCAACAACCATTCCGATTTTCGATGCGAAATTCATTGCATTAGGAAGTGCGTATTTTACGAACGTGTTCGGTATTGTACTTGCGGTAATCGCTATTGTTTCTCTATTTGTTTCTACGTTTCGTAAGCGTAAATCACGGCAACAATACGGTTTTACTGTTTCGCCATTGCCGCTTGAGATGGCCAAACTGTTTGTTATTAGTATACTGATTTTAGCTTTTGTTCTTACGATGAATAGTTATAAAGGAATTCCGTTCCCTATTATTTTTGTCATTGCATTAGCGCTTATTTTCTCATTTATTGCGACAAAAACGACATTTGGCCGACATGTATATGCAATCGGTGGCAATGCGGAAGCCGCTCGTTTATCTGGAATTAACATTCAACGTCATACGATGATGCTGTTTGTCTTTACTGGACTACTTTCAGCAATTGCTGCGCTCGTTTTAACAGCTCGTTTATCTTCAGCAACGATCTCAGCCGGTCAAATGTACGAACTTGATGCGATCGCTGCTTGCGTCATCGGGGGAACATCATTGATGGGAGGATCCGGTACAATTATCGGCGCGATTATCGGTGCGATGGTCATGACGTCGCTTGATAACGGGATGTCGCTATTAGGCATGGAAACATTTTGGCAATATATTGTAAAAGGAAGCATTTTAATTTTAGCCGTTTGGATTGATATTGCAAGTCGAAAACGAAAAACGAATTAATAAAGGGCGTCTAGCAAGGCAGAAAATGCTGCCTTACTGGCGCTTCTTTTGTATGAAAATGGAAAAATTTTAGAGATATATTGTTAGGGAGAATATTTTCACACGTTTCATTTTATTGTTCAGCGGGATGTGGAGAAGCCGATCGTTAATACGATCAGTTTTTTTGTTGAAATATGTCTTTTCTTTTAAATTTCAAAAATACGTCTTGTCTATTCTGTTAATTCATATTATATTATTCTTGTGAAAATATTAAATTTTCAGAAAATAAAAAGGGGGATTGACATGAAAAGGAAAAAGACGCTTTCTGTTTTCACATCTGCTGCTCTAGCTATTGGTTTGTTAGCTGGCTGTTCGGCAGAGAAGACGTCGGAAACGGCGAAAAACGGTGGAGAAGCGGGAGGGGGGACAGTCATTAAAATCGCCACACAAAGTCCGCTTTCTGGTGGGGCAGCAACGTTAGGGGAATCGATTAAACTTGGGGCTCAACTCGCTTTAGAAGAGCAAAAAGAAAAATTTGAGAAGTTAGGTTTCAAATTAGAACTCGTTCCATATGACGATCAAGCCGATCCGAAAAAAGGGGTAGCAAATGCTCAATTAATTGGGGCGGATCAGCAAGTTTTAGGTGTAGTTGGACATTTGAATTCAGGCGTTGCCATTCCATCCTCAGAAATTTACGAAAAATATAGCATCCCAATGGTTTCTCCAGCAAACACAGCAACAGATGTAACTGACAGAGGCTTAAAAACGGTGAACCGCATTTGTGCACGTGACGATTTCCAAGGTCCTGCAGGTGCCAAATTCGCTGTTGAAAAATTAGGAGCAAAGAAAATTTTTATCATTCAAGATAAAACGGCGTACGGCACAGGCTTAGCAGAAGCGTTTAAAAAAGGAGCGGAAGAAGCAGGTGCCGAAATTGTTGGATTTGAAGGAATTACAATTGGCGAGAAAGACTTTAATGGCGTATTAAATCAGGTGCTCGCGAAAAAACCGGATCTCGTTTATTTCGGTGGGATGTACACAGAAGGTGGAATGTTAATTAAGCAAGCCCGTGATAAAGGGATTAATGTACCATTTATGGGCGGAGATGGGATGGATTCATCAACGCTTGTTGAAATTGCGGGGGATGCAGTGAAAAATACATTCATTACATCTGCAGCAGGTATTGCAACGACGACAGAGGCCGGAAAGCAGTTCGCTGAAAAGTACAAACAAAAATTCGGCAAAAATATTGAATCGTATTCCGCTTATGGATACGATGCGATGGGTGTTTTATTAAAAGCGATTGAAGATGCGATTAAAGCAAACGGAAACAAACTTCCTTCCCGTGAACAAGTAGCGGAAGCGGTTCGTCACGTTCAAGATTATGAAGGAGTGGTGACGAAAGTAAGCTTTGATGAAAAAGGGGACAACAAATACGCGAAAATTTACATTTACAAATTTGAAGAAGCAACATATCCAGCTCGATTAGAAGATGAAGTAAGCAAATAATGATGAATACGTTTGAAAAGGGTATGACAGTTTGCCGTACCCTTTTCTTGTAAATTTTTTCACGAACAAAGGGACAAGCTAAATGTTTTTAGAAAAAGACAAGGAAATGGAGGAACCACGTATGATCGAACAGGTGCTACAAACGTTGCCACAAGTCGTCATTGACGGATTGGCATTGGGCGCGGTATACGCCATTGTCGCTCTCGGATACACAATGGTGTACGGCATTTTAGAACTTATTAACTTCGCTCATGGAGAAATTTTTATGACCGGTGCATTTGTTGGAACGGCGCTCTTATTATCATTTTCTGCTTTTGGCTGGCTATCTTCTATGCCGATGTTGCTGGCGTTGATTCTTGTTCTTGTAGCGACATCGATTGTGACAGGATTGCTCGGCATGGGCATTGAGCGAATTGCTTATCGTCCATTGCGAAATGCTCCCAAACTAATTACGCTCATTACAGCAATTGGTATTTCATTTTTGTTACAAGATTTTGTTCGTTTTATTACAGAATTAAAGAAAGGAAACTACATTTTAACTGGTCCAAGTTTGTTTACTGGACAAGTAAACATTTCTGCTTCCTCTATTTGGTCAGGATTTCATGATGCCTCAGTTAAGTCCTCATTCTTTATCGTTTTAGTTACAGCTGTTGTCATGATGATGACGCTTGACTTTTTTGTGAATAAAACGAAGTGGGGGATGGCGATGCGTGCTGTCGCCCAAGATCGTGAAACGGCTGCGCTTATGAGTGTAAATGTCAATAAAGTTATCGCTTTAACTTTCTTTATCGGATCCGCATTAGGTGGAGCAACAGGTGTTCTTTTTGCGATTCAATATGGAACGATTGATCCATACATCGGTTTCATTTTAGGATTGAAAGCTTTTACCGCAGCGGTATTGGGTGGGATTGGAAACATTCGCGGTGCGATGTTCGGTGGCATGGTTCTCGGTCTACTTGAAATGTTTGCAGCAGCAAACTTACCGATCGTCTCTGACGGAATATTAGGAGCGGAATACAAAGATGTGTTTGCTTTCTCTATTTTAATTATTGTTCTCATTTTCAAGCCAGAAGGGCTATTCGGAAAAGTGTCCGTTGAGAAAGTGTAGGTGGTCGATATGAAAAAATGGTTGAACGTATTGGAGCAAAATAAACGTCTTCAGGCGACCTTGATTGGTGCGTATATCGCTACAACGTTTATCAGTTTATATTTAGCACAAAAATCAGTTGTTGCATTTTTGCTTTTGCTTTCTTCGCTTTTATTTTTATATTTTACGTCATTTTCGAATCGTGTGAAGTGGGGTATAAGCATTCTCGTATTAAGCGTGCTATTACCTTTCGCCGCAAGTCAAGGAGAAGCTTATCAATCATATATGGAAGTGGCAACGTTAGTCGGAATTTACATCGCCATGGCGCTCGGATTAAACATTGTCGTAGGGCTTGCCGGCCTTTTAGACTTAGGGTTTGTAGCTTTTTTTGCCATTGGTGCCTATACGTACGGTATTTTTGCGACAGCACAGGCAAACAACTTCATGCCATTCGGAAAGTATCCTTTATCCGGAGAAAGTTTTTGGATATTTTTAATCATTGGGTGTGTTGTTGCTGCAATATTTGGAGTGTTGCTCGGCATCCCGGTGCTACGAGTAAAAGGAGATTATTTAGCGATCGTAACGCTCGGATTTGGAGAAATTATTCGTATTATTTTTAATAATTTGGATAAACCGGTTAACATTACAAACGGTGCGATGGGGCTTGCTTCTGTTCAACCGCCCAAACTGTTTGGAATTGAATTTATGTACCCGAGTCAATTTTATTATGTTGTATTAGTTATTTTGTTGCTTACGATTTTTATTGTCCGTCGTTTAGAATATTCGAAAATTGGACGAGCGTGGAAAGCGGTGCGGGAAAATGAAATTGCCGCACAAGCGATGGGCATTCCGCTCGTTCGTACAAAGTTGATGGCGTTTGCTGTTGGTGCTTCATTTTCAGGAATGATGGGTGTCGTATTTGCAGCGAAACAGACGTTTGTTGATCCAACGAGCTTTACACTGCTCGAGTCCATTACAATTCTCGTCATGGTCATTTTAGGAGGCATGGGTAGTGTCCCGGGGGTTATACTCGGTGCGGCGCTTGTAACGATTTTAAATCTTCAAGTGCTTACAGAGTTAACAAACTGGTTGAACCAGCTTAGTTTAAGTGGAGCCGTTCATATTCCTGATGCCCTATCTCCAGCAAAAATGCAACGGTTTATTTTTGGCTTGATTTTAATTGTGTTTGCCTTGTATCGTCCACAAGGATTGTTGCCGGCAAAAAACCCTCGTTTTGATGAAAAAGAGTTGAAAAGTGGTGTAACAAACGTAGCAGATGGAAAGGAGGGAGCGAAAGGTGTCTATTTTAACGGTTAAACAATTAACAAAGCAATTTGGTGGGCTTATAGCAAACAACAATATTGATATGGATGTACAAAAAGGGTCAATTACAGCTGTTATTGGACCGAACGGTGCAGGAAAAACAACATTGTTTAACATGGTCACAGGGATGTATGAGCCGACGAGCGGTAATATTTTATTAAATGGCGAGTCGCTCGTTGGATTAAAGCCTCATCAAGTTGCACAAAAAGGTATTTCGCGTACGTTCCAAAATATTCGTTTATTCGGAGCGATGACCGTATTAGAAAACGTTATGGTTGGCATGCATACGCATTTACGTAGCGGGTTATTTCATACGATATTTTCTACTCCATTGATGCGCAAAGAGGAAAGAGAGGCGAAACAAGAGGCGTATCGTCTTTTGCAGTACGTCGGTTTAGAGTCACTTTATAACGAAGAGGCAAAAAATTTACCTTATGGGGCGCAGCGAAAACTTGAAATTGCCCGCGCACTAGCGACGAAACCAAAAGTGTTGCTGCTAGATGAGCCTGCCGCCGGAATGAATCCGAAAGAAACAGCGGAATTGACGAAGCTCATTTATGATATGCGCGAACAATTGCAACTAACAATTATTTTAATTGAACATGATATGAAGCTCGTTATGGAAATTTCTGAACATATTATTGTGTTAGATCATGGAGAAAAAATTGCTGAGGGTACGCCAGATGACATTCGAAATAATGAAAAAGTCATTGAAGCTTACTTAGGAAAAGGAGCGACAACAGCATCATAGGAGGGGATGGCGAGTGAGTTTGTTGCGTTTAGAGCGCGTTCATACGTTTTATGGTGGGGTTCATGCGCTAAAAGGAATTGATTTAGAAGTATGTGAAGGGGAAATCGTTACGTTAATCGGCAGTAACGGTGCTGGAAAATCGACAACATTAAAAACAATTAGCGGACAAGTGAAGGCGAAAAGTGGGAGGATTGTATACGAAAGAAAAGACATGACAAATACGCCACCACATGTAACCGCGTTAGCAGGCATCGCCCATGTTCCTGAAGGACGGAGAATTTTTCCGAGATTAACGGTAAAAGAAAATTTGGAAATGGGTGCTTTTTCGGTGAACGATAAAAAAGAGATAGCCGAACGAATGGAGCGAGTCTTTCATTATTTCCCTCGGCTAAAAGAGCGTCTGCAACAAAAAGGGGGGACGATGAGCGGAGGAGAGCAACAAATGTTAGCGATCGGTCGTGCTTTAATGATGAAACCGAAGTTGCTCATGTTAGATGAACCGTCGATGGGGTTAGCTCCAATTATCGTCGAGCAAATTTTTCATATTATTCGAGAGTTAAACGATGAGGGAATGACAATTTTGCTTGTCGAACAAAACGCGTTTCAAGCGTTGCAAATCGCGCATCGAGGATATGTCATTCAAACAGGGGAAATTACAATGTCGGGTACAGGAAAAGAACTACTTGGAAACGAGCAAGTACGAGAAGCATATTTAGGGTGAATCACAAGGCGTCTGGCGACAAAAGCTAGCGCCTTTTTGTATAATTGTCTCGGAGGGATGGATGTGCAAATTGATACAGTGATATTGCGACATTTAGAAATGGAATTAAAATCGCCGTTTACAACAAGCTATGGGATGATGAAAGCGCGACCTGTTTTATTAGTGGAAGCGATCGATGAAGATGGCGAGCGTGGATGGGGAGAAGGTGTTGCTTTTTCTGCCCCTTGGTATACTGAAGAAACGCTGGAAACGATGTGGCATATGCTTGAAGCTTTTTTAATCCCCCTTCTTTTCCAAGCTCCCGTTCATCATCCGGATGAATTGCTTGAACGGTTTTCGATCGTTCGTCGCAATTACATGGCGAAAGCGGCGCTTGAAGGAGCTGTATGGGACTTGTTTGCTAAGCGGCATCATATTCCGTTACACGTAGCATTAGGCGGCGAAAAAAAAGAAGTAGAAGTTGGCGTAAGCATCGGTATTCAACCGATAACGGATTTATTAAAACGGATGGAGCAGGCGCTTATAGAAGGATATAGACGTGTGAAAATAAAAATTAAGCCAGGATGGGATGTAGATGTCGTTCGTGTCGTTCGTCAACATTTCCCTGATGTTCCGCTCATGGTCGATGCAAACTCCGCTTACTCGTTACACGACATCGATCGCTTACAAGCGCTCGATGACTATGAGTTGCTTATGATTGAACAGCCACTTGCTGTAGATGACATCGTTGATCATGCGAAATTGCAAGCAAAGTTAAACACGCCGATTTGTTTAGATGAAAGCATTTGTTCATATGAAGATGCCAAAAGAGCAATTGAATTGCAAAGTTGCCGAATCATCAATATAAAAATTGGCCGAGTAGGTGGATTAACGGAAGCGAAACGCATTCATGACTTATGCCAACAACATCATCTTCCTGTATGGTGCGGTGGGATGTTAGAAGGGGGAGTCGGCCGAGCGCATAGCATCGCTTTAGCGACACTTCCACATTTTTCTTTACCAAGCGATACAGCTGCGTCGGCAAATTATTGGGACCGTGATTTCATTGATCCAGAAGTTACCGTTCATCATGGACGCATTTTTGTTTCGAAACAGCCCGGTATAGGCTATGAAGTGAATATGAAAGAAGTTGAGCGGCGTGTCGTTCGTTCAAAAATATATAAGCGTGTGAAAGGATGAGGATATGTTTGACCCAACGATTTTTGATAATTTAAAAACAGTTGTTGAAGGAGCCGTTTACGATTTAGATACAAATGATGAACTGATTACGATCATTGATCGCTCAGACGTTGTTGACTTAGCGAAATTTACGCGCGCGTACGCTCTCTCTTTTCAATTGCGTCATGCTCATCAAGTGACGTGTACTATTTCGCTTGAAATGACGCTTCAACATATTGCAAACGAGTTGTTACACGAAGATGTTGCAAACGCAGGTTGTACTTTGACGGTTTCGTTTTCTTTTTCAGCTACACATGTCGATTGCCAAGCCGTAGAACAGGCGCTAAAGCACATTTGGGGAGAACAGCGCACGGTTATACAAACGTTAACGTACACATACCCAAAACATGAACGATATACTCATCATGTGACGATTGATTTCGAGCGTACGATTAACGAAAGCCATGTTGATGATTTATTACAGATGATTCCATATATCATTCGTTCGCTTGAACAGTTGCTTTTGTATGCTGAACAAAAATAATTGAAGGAATGTTATATTCCAAGTATGATAGAAGTGAAAATGATTATAGTTATCATACTTGGAGTGTTGGTGAATGAAAAAAGTATATTTTTGTAAAAAGAATAAATTCGCAACGAAAACGTTGTATCAATTTTTAAAACAAACGTTCAAACATGTGAAAGTGAAGCGAAAAGATTGCATCGGCAAATGCAAAACGTGCAAACATTGTCCGTTCGTTTTAATTGACGGAGAAGCTGTAAAAGCGACGACGACGGACGAATTGTATGATCGTATTTCTTATGAAATGACAAAACAATGGTGGGCGTTTCGGGAAAAATAAGCAGGAATTTTTTTATTTTTGTTTAATTTCATGTGTGAAAGGGGGGAAAATGATGTGGTCAGAAATCAAACAAGTGTTATCTCGCATGATGTCCTCACTTGCTTTTGAAACATGGATTGAAGGAACGACAGCAACGATGGAGGAAGATACGGTCACTATTCATTGCACAAACCCAATGCAAAAAAGTTGGATTGAAACGTTGTATATGTCTTACATTGAACAAGCGATCGAAAAAGTTTGCGGAAAACGGGTGGTTGTCAAGTTAGAGGCACCCCATGAGCTTTCTAACGAGCAATTTATGCGTATGTGGAACTACATGATTGCCATCGAAAAACAAACGTGGAATCTTGAAGCGCGCGTCACAAAAGTGGAACGGCGAATGGAAGAAATAGAAAAAGAAGTGGCCCAACTGCGTGAACGTACAGATTTTCTTGAACGACTGCTTGCAACAGATGAGAAACCTGTACAGAAAACATATATTCATTAAAGAAGCGTTCCAAATAATGGAACGCTTCTGCTTGTTAACATTTTTTGTAATGTACCGTCATACATAATTTTCCGCAGCAAATAGAACCGCCTGATCCTCCTAAACAACGAATTGATACATTTCGTAAGCTATTAAATGTTTTTGAAAAGGATTGCCCTTCCTTTAATGTGGCAATTAACGTTTGATTAACGCGTACCTCGACACCATCACAACTATTTTCAACTAATACAGTTACTGTTCCAAACGGTTTAATAACATCCCCATCTGCTTCCCAAATCGTACGATCTGTACCGTCACATGAAAACTCCCAATTTTGACAAACTTCATCCGTCACAATTGGACGGTCTGGACAACATCCTCCACAGCTCATCATATCCGCTCCTTTTCGTTTAATTGAAGAATCATCTTCCTTTATATACAATGCGACGAAAGAGAAAGTGTATAGGATTTTGTCCTATGTTGCACACCTAATTTTTACACATTTTTTTCATCGTGTGCCTATGCACGAATATACATACACACATAGTATGATATATCGAATGAAAAAGGGGGGATGGCAAGTGGAAAAGCATTGTATTCATGTGGAAAAAGTGTTTGACTGGGTTGCGCGATCGGTAAAATTAACAAAAAAGGAAACGTTGACAGAACCTATTGTGAAGAACGATATTTGTGTCAACATTTGTATACCGTGCGGAAAAAAAACGATCGTATGGTCAGCGGAAGAAAGCGTGCAAGCGTTTGGAACGGTGACCGTCGTATATGAGCAAGGGTGCGGACAAAAAATGGACGTCTTTATAAATGGAGAATTTGCTTTCTCGTTGCAAGAAGGAGAATCACGCTCAGTGACCATATCACATTTACATGACGTTCAAGTTGAGTGTGAAGGAAATGGCATGTGCGTCGGACGTGTATGTATTCAACTTCATCAACAGCTCCATCGTATGAATGATTGTGAACATATTCGTTGCATATTGACTGATGCATGCGGACAGCCGATTGAACCAGAACAGATGACTTGTCGCATACTTGATGAACGTCAGACGGTGCATGTCACGTTGCCGAATGGAAAACATGTGAACTTACAGCGAGTATATGTTCTCATCGAGGCGTTTGTTGTGGTGCAATGCATCCGAAAAGACGGAACGGTATGGGAAACAAAGCCGATTTCATTAGCAACGATCGAAGACGTGTTATTATGTGCTCCAGCGGAGACGGACATCGTTTGTGAAACAATTACGGCCGACTGTAAAGTGGCATTTCTTTCAACAACGTGCCCGCAAATATTCATCTCTGTTCAACTTTGTCAACATGTTCAAGCGCTTGGGCGTGTGAAAGTGGAATTAGAAGGAACGATATGTCTACCGCGTGTCGAACAACAAGTAAACATATGCCCACAACATGTTCATATACCAAGTTGCCCGATATAAAAAGAGAGCGACGCGTCAAGCGAAGCTCTCTTATAGCGTAAAACCAAATATACCTGAAATAAAGCAACTGTTGACGATCCATGTTTCGTTCGTTTTCGTCAGACGGACCGTTCCTTTCCCAACGGTATCGATTGTAACGTTTTGCATATTATTGAACTGCCCGGTAGCTAATGTGTCGACATCAACCGTTTGCCCTTGGATACGTTGTAAAAAGCTTGTAATTGAACGTTCACAACAGTCGCACGTTTCGTCAATTGGGGGGAGGGAAATGTTTTTCAATACGTCTCCTCTCACTCCGACGACGTTACAAATTGGAAATGCTGCCGAGCGTCCACTTTGTCCTGTACCTGGAATTGTGCCAGTAACAATCAAATCATTTACAATTGGACCGATCGTAAAATTATTATTTCCTTGCCCGGGTCCTGTTTGATCGAGTGTGGCGATATCGACTTCTTTTCCATTTAGCTGTGCTAATACATTTTTCATTCCTTCAACACAGCATGGACATTCGTCACGCTGTGGCGGTAACGGTTTATGGCGCATAGGTGCACAACAACATTTTTTCATCACTTCTTCCTCCTCTCTACTTTATTGTATGAACGAGAGAGGAAGAAGGTGTGGACGGGGCGTTATAAAAACGGATTGCGCCATTCCATGAGCAAGGCGTAGTTGTACGACTGGGCATCTTCTAAATAATTGGCGACGACCTTCACTGGCGTGCGACCGCAACGAAGTAAAAATGTAATGACAGGGTCTGTGAGTTTTCCGTTTATAACCGCATCTACATATTGTTCGGCCGTCATTTCATTTGCATATTGATAATATGCTGGCATGCGACTGCCACCTAATAACCGTTCAAGCTTTTGATGAACGACAACTTCATACATCGACTGCATAAGCCATTTTCCTAACCCGAGTTTGCGATATGCTGGACGCACACCAATGTCAACGACGTATAACGTATTGCCGTTTCGATTATGATTGCGAATATATCCGTTGTCCGTTATTTCCTCCCACGTATGATCGGCATCGTTCGGATGGTAGTTCACAATTAAACCGGTCATCGATCCGACGACTTCCCTGTCAATTTCGACACATAACGCTCCTTCTGGGAAAAGTGTGATATGATTCATAAGCTGCTCTTTATTCCACCATAGTTCAGATGGGAAAGGAGGAGGAAAACTTTCTTGTTGAATGCGAATTAACGCATCCATATCTTCCTCTCCATAGTTACGAATGATGGCAGGAATAGGACGATCGCCATGAAAGACGTAAAGTCGCTTTTTATACACTATTCTCCCTCCTTATGTCCAATCTGTATATAAATCTATACGCCGATCTCGCCATGTTGTTACCGATCCGCGCTCGCGAACGTCGTAAAGAAGCTGTAAATCAAGATCAGCTGTAATGATCATATCATCGTTTATTTCTCCTTCGGCTAAAACACCGCGTGGTGGGAACGGAATATCGTTCGGTGTAATGATCGCTGCTTGTCCGAAGTTTGCGCGCATAAAATCAACGGTTGGCAACGACCCGACTGTTCCTGTCGTGACGACGTATACTTGATTTTCAATCGCGCGGGCATGACATGTGTAGCGCACGCGGTGAAACCCGTGACGGTCATCAGTGCATGACGGACAAAAAATGACGTCCGCTCCTTTTGCCCGCGCCATACGAACAATTTCAGGAAACTCAATGTCATAACATGTTAAGATAGCAATCGTTCCTTTCGCAGTTTGAAAGACGTGTAACGCATCACCACCATGCATATTCCATTCGTTGGCTTCCGTCGGGGTAATATGCAATTTTGCCTGCTCGGCAATCGTTCCGTCAGGATAAAATAAATGAGCGACATTATATAGCCGATCTCCCTTTTTTATGACATGCGTCCCACCAACAATATGCATATTCGTCTGTTTTGCGAGCGTAGTAAATAGCGAGCGATACGCTTCTGTGAACGTTGGGAGCTCGTCAATCGTTAACGCTTCTTTTGTTTCATCGCCAATGGACATGAGCTGTGTCGTGATAAATTCGGGGAATAGGACAAATTCAGCCCTGGATTCTTGTGCTGTTTTGACATAATGTTCAACTTGTTTCGCGAATTGTTCAAATGATCGAATGGTGTGCAAATGATATTGAACGGCACTGACTCGCATTTTCAATGAAACTCACCTTCTTCTTTTCTATTTCTTCACTATTATAGCGAATATGTTTTATTTTGTCTGAATGGAAGCATTGTTTGTGTAGAAAAAACGATATGTGTGTTACAATAGCGCTAAAGGAGGAATGAAAAATGAGCATTTACGATTTTCATGTACGTACGATTCAAGGAAAAGAGCAATCGTTAGCGCAGTATAAAGGAAAAGTATTATTAATCGTCAATACAGCAAGCAAATGTGGATTGACGCCACAATACGAACAATTGCAACAATTGTACGACAAGTATAAAGAACGTGGATTTGTTGTGCTCGGTTTTCCGTGCAATCAATTCGGAAATCAAGAACCGGGATCAGAGGAAGACATCTCACAGTTTTGCCAACTCAATTACGGTGTGACGTTTCCGATGTTTGCGAAAGTAGACGTAAACGGTCCAAACGCTCATCCGCTCTTTAACTACTTAACAGAACAAGCGCCAGGTGTGTTAGGAACGAAAGTGGTGAAATGGAACTTTACAAAGTTTTTAGTCGATCGCAAAGGTCAAGTCGTTGCGCGGTTTGCCCCAACGACAAAGCCGGTAGAACTAGAACAACATATTGAGCAATTGCTTAGTCAAACCGTCTCTGAATGAAAAAGAGACGGTTTTTTGTTGGGCGTAATCGATTTGTCTATACCGATTTTTGTATAGTGCATATGCTGAGATAGTAGAGATTGACGCCAAATAGGAGGGGTTATATGTTCATTGAACCGTGGATCGTAGATGAAACGATGCCTGAATTTTTCGTGCCGGACTATATTGAACAAATGGCAGAAGATGTTTTGCGCCATTATGATTTATCTGTTCAAAGTAGGCAAGTCGTCACGACGAAACCGGATAAAGGAGGGGCCATTTGGAAATTAGAAACGAACAAAGGGCCAAAAAGTTTAAAATTGCTTCATCGCCGTCCAACACGCAGTTTGTTTAGTCTTGGCGCCCAGCGATATTTAGTCGATGTGCAAAAAGCAAATGTCCCACCGATTGTTCGAACGAAAGAAGGAACGGATTATGTGGAGGCGGGAGGAAAGCTATGGTTTGTTGCGGAATGGATCGAGCCGTTATTTCCTGTAACGAAAGATTTAGAAGGAGCAAAACAGCTTTGTTATGCGCTCGGCGAATTTCATCGTTTAAGTAAAGGATACGTCCCTCCGCAAGGAGCAGAAATCGCTTCCCGGCTGTATAAATGGCCGAAGACGTACGAAAAAACAATAAACAAAATGGACTGGTTTCGCCAATTAGCGAAGGTGTATAGAGAGATGCCTGCAAGCGCGATGTTATTGGAAGTTGTCGACCGCTTTCAGGCGCAGGCGCGAGAAAGCTTCACCAGACTCCAACAATCTCCGTATGACCAATTAGTTAAACTTGGACATCGCGAATGGGGACTTGTGCATCAAGACTACGGGTGGTCGAACGGACAAATGGGTGCGAATGGCATGTGGATTATCGATTTAGATGGTGTGGCGTATGATTTGCCCATTCGAGATTTACGAAAACTGATTTCTGGTACGATGGCTGATTTATACCGCTGGGACGCTCAATGGGTGCGAGAGATGATTCGGGCGTATCATGAAGCCAATCCAATTGACGCTTCATTATATGACATATTGATGATTGATTTGTCACTTCCGAATGAATTTTACAAAAACTTAAAAGAAGTCGTATATGAGCCGGAGCTATTTTTAACGGAACAAACGATGCAACTTATTGAGATCATTGTTGCAACGGATGAAACAAAATGGCCGGTTCTTGCGGAAATTGAAAACGATTGGAAGGAGAACGGAAACAGATGAACATTTTAATGATTTGTACAGAAAAGCTACCTGTGCCTCCCGTGCTTGGTGGTGCGATTCAAACGTATATTGCAGGCATTCTTCCACACCTTCGTCACGCACACCGCATTACTGTGCTAGGTGTACAACATGAAACGCTGCCAAATGAAGAAACGATCGACGGCATTCATTATGTACGCATTCCGGGTGGGATATTTGACATATATCGTGAGCACGTCGTTCAATACGTGCAAGCTCATTCGTTTGATCTTATCCACATTTTTAACCGTCCACGCCTTGTTTTACCGATCCGTCAAGTGGCTCCTCATGCAAAAATGACGCTGAGCATGCATAACGATATGTTTCAAGTTGCGAAAATCAATCGTGAAGAAGCAGAAGAAGTGATCAGGCAAGTATCAGCAATTATCACTATTAGCAACTATATCGGTCAAGTTATTCGTGAACTATATCCAGAAGCGGAGGGGAAATTGCGGACGATTTACTCTGGTGTTGACTCCGAGCGGTTTTTGCCGGGGAACCATCCAAATATGGCATCCATTCGGAAACAACTACGTCAGACGCACGGAATCGATCAAAAAACAGTCATTTTATTTGCGGGGCGTTTGTCGCCAAATAAAGGGGTTGACAAACTGATTCAAGCGTTGCCGGAACTTGCGAAGCGATTTAACGACTTAGCGCTCGTCATCGTCGGAAGCAAATGGTTTAGTGAAGAAGGGACGACGGACTATATTGCTTACGTTCGTTCGTTAGCTAAAAGATTACCTATTCCTGTTGTGGCGACAGGATTTGTGCCGCCAAATGAAATTCAACATTGGTTTGCCGCAGCTGATTTATTTGTTTGTACGTCGCAATGGCAAGAGCCGCTTGCTCGCGTTCATTATGAAGCGATGGCAGCCGGGCTTCCGATTGTTACAACCGCTCGTGGTGGCAATCCAGAGGTCATCGTTCCAAATGAAAATGGTGTTGTTGTCGAAAGACCAGAAGATCCGCAAGACTTTGTGGAAAAAATGGCATATGTGTTGTCCAATCGTACGCTAATGAAGAAAATGGGAGAAAACGGGCGTAAATTAGCGACATCACTTTATCGTTGGGAGCGGGTGGCATCAGACCTACTCCGTGTATGGCAACATGTCGAACAAACTGAGCTTTCGCCAATACAAGCAACTGTTTCTGTTGAAGAAATCGTTGAGCAAGTCGTTGAAAAACAGCCGACCGAGCCAGTTTTACCATCTTTACAGCCAATTCAAGAAGAAATAGTGTTAAACAAAAAAAGAAAAAAAGCATTTGTATGGGCGATTACGACATAAAACTCCCACTTATGTTTGTGGGAGTTTCGGTCTTGTTTGCATATATAAATAAAAGTCATCGTTTTGTTTTTCTGTAATGACGTCGCGTAAAATTTGAGCAAGGACTGTGCTATACACAGTTCCGTTATCTCCGTAAGCATAGACGAAATAACAGTTTGGAAAGGAATCGTACACACCAATCATCGGAAGACCATCATGCGTCCCACCGTAAAAGGCAGCTAAATAAAATTCAGGAACGACGCGAATATCGGGGAAAAGTCGATGAAATTCCTCGATCAGTCGTTCTTTTTTATGCATAAGCTTAGCGTCTCGATCATCCGCATACGCTGTATTCTCATCAAGCCCTCCGATAATAATGCGATCGTCAGCCGTTGTTCGCATATATACATACGGACGGGCTGTCTCCCAAATGAGCGTTCGTTTATACCAACTTGAAAAATCTTCAACGCGATTTGTAATCACCGCATACGAACTAACGAGTAACGCTTTTTTTTCTTGTTTCACTTCTAACGTTTCGTAGCCTGCGGCAAAAATGACTTTCCGGGCTCGAATGAAATGTCCATTTTTCGTATAACATGTTGCCATATGTTGTTCAAGTTTTTTTCCGTTAATTTCTGTTTCTTCGAAAATACGCACGCCACGTTGTTTTGCATATTCCAATAAACCAATTGTCAACTTATACGGATTTAATTCTCCATCCCCCGTTGTATATAAAGCAGCATGTTTTGTAAATGGATAATGGCTACGAATTTGTTGTTCATTCAACCAGACAACAGGATAGCCTTGTTTTTTTAACGCCGTATATTCTTTTTCAAGCTTTTGGACATCTTCCGCAACGCTTGCATAATACAAACTATCCCTTCTTTGAAATTCCACATCGATATGTAAGCAATTTGCTGCTCGTTCAAGTTCATCGACGGCTTGTTGACAAAGCGTTAAATGACGTGCGGCATACGTTTCGCCAAAGCTGTTAACGAGTTCAAAAAACATTTTATCCCCGAGACATTGAATGAGTGCTGTATTTGTCATCGTACTTCCGTATCCTGCTTTTCGTTTATCGACCACGACAACGTCTAAATCTGTTTCGCTTAAATAATAGGCGCATAGCGCTCCTGAACCGCCCGCTCCGACAATCAACACGTCGCATTGTATGTCATTCTCAAGAGGCGGATACGAAGGAGCATCGGGAAATGTCGTTGGCCAATATAACTTTCCTGTTTGTAAATCCATTGCGATAACCACCTTTCTTTTTTGTTCTGGTCTTTTTTAGATTGACCTGCATATGTAAAAGTATGCGACAACAACTACTCGATTTATATATTGACATAGCAAAAAGCTTTCTTATTTTTGGAATATTTGATAAAATAGGACGAAACGACAATGGGCATGTGGGAAAGTAGGGATGAAAGGTGAAAGTATTTTTGGACTTAATGTGGTTTTTTAAGCAAGAAAAAAAAGCGTATACGATCGGAGTTATATTGCTTGCGATTGTGTCGTTGCTTGAGCTTGTTCCACCGAAAGTGATTGGACACGTTGTTGATGCGATAAAAGCGGGGGAAATGACGAAAGAAAAGCTTGCGATGTGGTTAAGCTTGCTTGCAGGTGTTGCGATTTGTATGTACGTTTGTCGCTACGTTTGGCGGACGATGATTTTTGGATCAGCAGCGAAGCTTGCTAGATTGTTGCGCGATCGGCTGTACGGTCACTTTACAACGATGTCTCCGTCATTTTATCAAAATCGCCGCATCGGTGATTTAATGGCACATGCGACAAATGATTTACAAGCGATTCAACAAACAGCGGGTGTTGGCGTCTTAACGCTTGTCGATTCACTATGCATCGGGGGTTTTGTCATTGCGACGATGGCTTTTACAATTAGTTGGAAATTGACACTCATTTGTTTATTGCCGATGCCGCTTATGGCTTATTTAACAAGCTACTATGGTTCGCTACTTCATCAACGGTTTCATCATGCACAAGAAGCGTTTTCTTCCTTAAACGATAAAGTGCAAGAAAGTATCGCAGGAATTAAAGTGATTAAAACGTTCGGTCAAGAGAAAGAAGAAATTGAGTCGTTTCGAGCACAGTCCGATGATGTTGTACAAAAAAATATGGCGGTTGCTCGCGTTGATTCATTATTTGATCCAACGATTTCGCTCATTGTCGGCGTGTCGTTTTTTTTAGCGATTGTTTTTGGCGCCCGTTTTGTTGTGCAAGGAGAATTGACAATCGGACAGCTAATTTCGTTTACGATGTATTTAGGTCTCCTTATTTGGCCAATGTTGGCTTTCGGTTGGTTATTCAACATCGTTGAGCGCGGTCGGGCTTCGTATGATCGTGTGTCATCGTTATTAAAGGAAAAACCAGATATACAAGAAGGTGAAGGGGTGCTTGATAAAGTACCGACAGGCGATATCACTTACGATATTCGCTCCTTTACATATCCGAATGAAACAGAGCCAACGTTACAACACATTCAATTTACGTTAAGAAAAGGTGAAACGTTAGGTATTGTTGGAAAGACAGGAGCAGGAAAGACGACACTTTTGAAAGTGTTGTTGCGCGAGTTTGTTGGAATGGATGGGGACGTTTATTTTGGCGAGCATTCGATTACACAATATCGATTAGAACGATTGCGTGAGGCAATTGGTTATGTGCCACAAGACCATTTTCTTTTTTCAGCGTCTATTCGCGACAATATTGCATTTGCGCGACCGGATGCAAGCGAAGAAGAAGTAGAACATGTTGCTAAACTCGCCCAAGTGCATGATGATATTTTACAGTTTCCTGAAGGATACGAAACAGTTGTTGGGGAGAGAGGCGTGTCTTTATCGGGAGGACAAAAGCAACGGTTATCCATCGCGCGTGCGCTATTGCTTGATCCAGAAGTGCTTATTTTAGATGATTCGCTATCGGCTGTCGACGCGCAAACGGAGGAGCGCATTTTGCGATCGTTGAAAGAAAATCGAGCAGGGAAGACGACGATGATTGCAACCCATCGATTAAGTGCCATTCAGCACGCACATCTCATTATTGTTCTTGAGGACGGAAAAATTGTTCAGCGCGGCACACATGATGAGCTCGTTGCACAAGACGGATGGTATCGCGATATGTATGTTCGCCAACAACTTGAACAACTTGTGGAACGTGGAGGGGTACAATGAACGAGCGGCAAGTGTTTATGCGATTGATGAGCTATGCAAAACCGCATCGAAAATCGCTATTGTTTGCTTTTCTTCTTTTAGCGTTAACGACTGCAGGGGAAGTGCTTGGGCCGATCATCGTGAAAATTTTTATTGATAACTATTTAACACATATGACTTTTCCACTTCAAGCTATGATTGGGCTAGCATCAGCTTACGTAGCGATTCATATTGGAAAAGTAGTTCTTTCTTACTTTCAATTATTAAAATTTCAAGAAATTGCATTAAAAATTATCCAACAGTTGCGCATTGATGTGTTTGCGAAAGTACAATCGTTAGGTATGCGCTACTTCGATCGCACGCCAGCAGGAAGCATCGTATCGCGAGTGACAAATGATACGGAAGCGATTAAAGAAATGTTTGTTGAAGTGCTCGTTACATTTATTCAAAGTGCTTTTTTCCTAGTCGGTGTATTTGTTGCGATGTTTTTGCTCGATGTTCGTTTAGCTACTTTTTGTTTAGTGATTTTACCGATTATTTATATCATTATTCGTACGTATCGAAAGTATAGCTCGGTGTTTTATAGCGATTTGCGTGAACGGTTAAGCCAGTTGAATGCAAAGTTAAATGAGTCGCTTCAAGGTATGGCGATCATTCAAGCGTTCCGTCAGCAAAAACGAATGAGAGAGCAATTTGGAAATATTAACAAAAAACATTATATAGCCGCAATGAAAAATATTAAACTTGATAGTTTATTGCTTCGTCCAGCGACAGACGTTGTTTATGTGTTTTCGCTTATTGTCGTTTTAAGTTACTTTGGTATTTCTTCTTTTCAAAGTCCGGTTGAAATCGGCGTGTTATACGCCTTCGTCAATTATTTAGAGCGTTTTTTTGAACCGATTAACCAAATGATGATGCGTTTATCGATGTTTCAGCAAGCGCTTGTTGCTTCGTCGCGCGTGTTTCAATTGTTAGATGAACGAGAAGAAGAGCCGAAACAATATGAGCAACCACTTGTTATTGAAAAAGGAACGGTGGAATTTCGCAATGTATCGTTTAGTTATGATGGAAAACGGGATGTGCTAAAAAACATTTCGTTTATTGCTCGGCCTGGGGAGACCGTCGCGCTTGTCGGTCATACCGGAAGCGGAAAAAGCTCAATTATTCAACTGCTCATGCGTTTTTATGAGTTTGAACGTGGTGATATTTTGATTGATGGTCATTCGATTAAAGAGTATCCAAAGAGAGAGTTGCGGAAACATATCGGCCTTGTGCTTCAAGACCCATTTTTGTTTTATGGGACGGTACGAGATAACATTCGGCTCCATCATCAACATTTGACGGATGAACATATTGAGCAAGCTGCCAAATTCGTTCAAGCTCATGCGTTTATTGAAAAGTTGCCAAAAGGGTATGATCATCCCGTGACAGAGAGAGGGACGACGTTCTCAAGCGGCCAGCGTCAGCTCATTGCGTTTGCTCGTACAATTGCGATGAACCCAAAAATATTAGTGCTTGATGAAGCGACCGCAAACATTGATACAGAAACAGAAGAAGCAATTCAACAAGCGCTTGAAAAGATGAGAAAAGGGCGAACAACGATTGCCATCGCCCATCGCTTATCAACAATTCAGGATGCAGATCAAATTCTTGTCTTGCATCAAGGGGAAATTGTCGAGCGTGGCACTCATCAGCAATTGCTTGCAAAACGAGGATTGTATTATCGCATGTACGTATTGCAAAATGGATTAACAGAAGATGTATGTATATAAAAGTTTCTGAAGCTTGTTTTAGTTTTGTAAAGCACATTTGTCGAAACCGCCATGTTAAGTGGCGGTTTCGCAATATACGATTTCCCCTAGTTTTGGTACACATAGCTGCTCGCTTGGAAGGTTGCGCCGTTCCCATTCGGCATATAGGCGATCTAGCGCTTCTTTTGGTGTATCGTCAGCGAGTGGAAATGTACCGTAATGCATCGGAATAAATGTGTTGGCACCGCAATCAACAAATGCTTGTACAGCCTCTTCTGGTGTCACATGTTGAGGCCCCATAAACCATTCGGGTTCATATGCCCCAATAGGTAGCAACGCATAATCGATATGGAAACGCTCCCCGATCGCGCGAAACCCACGAAAATATCCACTATCCCCAGCGAAATAAAACGTTGGTTTTTCTTTTGCTTCAATGACCCATCCGCCCCAATGGGATGTATTTGTATCAAATAACGTTCGTTTCGCTTGTACAGCCTCTTCTGGTGTCACATGTTGAGGCCCCATAAACCATTCGGGTTCATATGCCCCAATAGGTAGCAACGCATAATCGATATGGAAACGCTCCCCGATCGCGCGAAACCCACGAAAATATCCACTATCCCCAGCGAAATAAAACGTTGGTTTTTCTTTTGCTTCAATGACCCATCCGCCCCAATGGGATGTATTTGTATCAAATAACGTTCGTTTCGACCAATGTTGTGCAGGAACGAATGTGAATGAAACATCTCGTTCGACAACGGTGTCCCACCAATTGCATTCCACGACACGCTCGAACCCTCTTTTCAGAAAGGATGAACGTAACCCGCTTGGGACAAGGATGTGAGGATTTCCCTTTAGCTGTTTTATGCTTGAGAAATGTAAATGGTCATAGTGGCTATGAGAAATTAATATGACATCAACAGGAGGTACATCATGAATCGGAATGGCCGGATCAGCTAGTCTGCGAATCGGTCCTAATCGTTTTGCCCAAACAGGATCTGTAACGATGGTTAAGCCATTTATTTGAATAATAAATGTCGCATGCCCTATCCATGTGAGTAGCGTTTGCCCCGTATTTGTATGTAGCAACGAAGGTTGAATATGTTCGCAAGGCAAAGTATATGACCAATCTTTCTTTTTTTGTCTTCTTTCCGCATACCATTTCCGCAAGTCAGCAAACGATTTCGTTGTTGGGACGCCACCTAAATTTTCATATCGCTTTCTCATTTTTTCTCCTCCAATATGGGTGTTTCTTTCAAGTATTACATTCTATATATAATCCTTTATTGTTATATAACTCATATTTCGCACCTTGGTAGGGCGGAACAAAAGGATTTTTTATTCAGTTTTTTAGAATAACTTTTAAACCAACACCAAAAGCGATGGTATCCTTTTTTTACCATCGTTGGTCGTTCTTTATCCCATTAGACGTAAATGCTCTCGTCCATCCCTAATCCTTGCAGAATCCTTCGCTGCTCGTACGTGAGCGGTTGACCTAACGCGCGTTGAATTCGTCCATCCGGCAGTTCCAACAGGACGACTCTGACATACCAAAACAATTGAAAAATCGCTTGTCCGGTCGGTCGGGTCAGTTTCCGGCCTCCCGCGCCCTTTAATGGGTGTTCCGGGGTGATGAACTGACGCACCCGGCGCTGGAAGACGCGGTAAATCGCCAAGGCCAACAGAAACAAATAGCCCAATACCGCGACCCGTTCCGGTTTTTTTACGTAAATCTCATCCGTAAAGAACGGGTCTTTCAAGAAAGAGAAGTTCATTTCCACCGAGATTTGGCCTTTATACAACTTCAAGATCTCTTTCGCATCCATCGGTTGACCTTTCCATTCCTCCGGAACGGTCGTGACAAGGACAAACCGGGACGCTTTCCGTCTCGCCTGTTCCCACGCATCTTGGTCGAATTCCACGTTCAAGCGAAGGGCGTACAGCGTTTCCATGTCCGGTTCCGCCCCTTTTTTCGGACGTCCGCGCCGTTTTTTCGGACGCACGATCGCTTCGACCGACGCCTCGACGCGATGGAACCGGAGACGAAGGGACGCCTTTAGAGACGCTAGGGCTTGTTCGGCGTCTTCCCGGCACGAAAACAGACGGCTTTCCCACTGGGTTTGTTTCTGCCGAAGAAGCTCTGCTTCTTGGTTTCGCTCTTTTTCGAGCGTCTTTCCTTTTCGTTGGTCGAGCGCGCTGGATTCAACGACGATCAACCGGACCGAATGACCTTCGTACGTCGATGTCGTTTCCCACACCCGGTAGGTGGCTCCGTTTTTCTCCGCTAAGGAAAACGGATCGCTCCACGGCGTGTCTTGGGCATCAGCTTTAGCCAGCGCGGTTTTGACGATCCGGAGCGAAGAAGGGCCTCTTGTGATCAAAAAGGCGTTGGCGGCCTTCGTTTGCGCCAGTGTGTCTTTCGTCATGGCGGCAGAATCGGCAACATAAATCCATTCATCTTCGATCTTCGCCTGCTTCAGCTGTTTCTGCACACGGGACAACACCTCGGGATTCCACGTCTTATCCGGCAGGTTGCCGTCGTGTACATCGCCATAAAACGGGATGCCATCCTCGTTGCCAATCAGCCCAAATCCGATCTGCTTTTGCCAACGATGATGCCGGTTGTAGCCATGCGTAATCTGCAAGGCATCCGGCGAGGCCGATTCATACGTACCGTAAACCGATACATCGGTCGTATCGGCATGGAACACCCGAAGAGGGATTCCTTCTTTCTTGTAAATTTGCACAAGACAGGCGGAAAGAACCGCGTGGATATTGGCGTCGTACAGTCGATCGAGATGGCGCGCGATGGCATCGTCGTTGAACCAAGAGGGGGAAAGCCCTGGTCGGATCAGCTTAGGCAAATCGATGTCATGCGCCCATCGTTCCAAATGAACGAGTGCTTGCCGACCGCTCAAGATATCCAAGGTAAGCAGCCAGACAACGTCGCTGGCTCGAGTTTGGCATTGAGAGTCCACGGGAACGAGACGATCAATCAACCGAGGGAGGCCAAGATCCTTGAAAATGGTGCTTATTATATTCAAATAAGAACTTTCATAAATGGCACGGATTTGAACGCTCATGATGTAGAAACTCCTTTGCTTTCCTTGTGTTTCAAAGATTCATTCGACATGAAGATAAAAAAATCCTCCCGATTTTTGTCGAGAGGGCGCGAAATGTGAGATATAACATAATTTCATTGTTTTTTGTTCGTATTAATAAAAAATATATCTATGTTCGATTGGTACCGTCAAGAATTTTGTGTAATGTAAGATAGATAGGGTATCTCTGAAATAGATTTAGAATAGAGGGAGACTGGTTTCCTCCACACAAGAGACTGAATATTCAGTCTCCTGTGTGGAAAGGGAGAATCCCCTTATCTCATTGATTTACATTATTTGGTTAATTGTAACGTTCCCTGAATCCGTGACAAAACATCTTTACAATGGATGCAAACCGTTGATACGATAAGGGAAAACGACGTTGACGACTCTTCATCAAGTAGGTGAATGCGATGAAAGATTTCCCGATTCGGTTTGTATTGACAGATGAAGCGATTACTCCAAGTGCTGGGCTTGCTCTCGTGGGCTACTTACTGCACCAAACGAAACTGGATAAACGAGTAAACGCCCTTCGGCTCCCAACGGTTCGTCGAGATGTGCACATTTCCCATAGCGACGTCATTCGCTCGATGATCGGCTTGCTTGCCACAGGAAAAACGGATTTTGATCATATCGAAGCGTATCGTCAGGACGATATCTTTTCGACATCAATGGGCATTCGGCACGTACCTTCCTCCCCAACGTTGCGACAGCGTCTCGATCAGCTCGCTTGTCTTCCGATGACCGAAACCATCATTTGGGAGGAATCGATGCGTCTGTTGGTTCGACAACACGCTACCTTGTCCCCTTGTTGGGCGAAAGGGAAAACGACATGGCTTCCCCTTGATATAGATGCTTCCCCATTTGACAACTCCGATACGAAGAAAGAAGGAGTGAGTCGAACGTATAAAGGATTTGACGGTTTTACGCCGTTGTTTGCGTACGCAGGGAAGGAAGGGTATATCGTTCATGCCGAGCTGCGTCCAGGGAAACAACATGTACAAGACAACATGCCTTCGTTTTTAACTACCGCCATCCGTCGAGCTCGTCCGCTGACCTCGTCTCGTCTGCTTGTCCGCATGGATGCAGGAAACGATGCGGAAGCGAATGTGCATACGTGGACTTTGTCATCAAGCGAAACTTACGCCGAGAATCGAAAGCGCTTTGGTTCCAGATCGCTTCGCAAAAGGGCAGACGCATCGATGATGGACAAACTGAAGGAGTACAAACGTATGAGTTATGCCTTCCACAGACCGCAGCAATCGATGGACACACGTATACGTACGTTCAAGTCACCCAAGTGACGGAACGAACGATGGAACGAAATGGACAGCTGATGCTCGTTCCTAATTACGAAGTCGAAAGCTACTGGGTGCGCCTCGAAGGATACGAGCATGTTCGAATGAGCGATGTGCTCGCGTTGTATCATGACCATGCGACATGCGAACAGTTTCATAGCGAACTGAAAAGCGACTTAGATTTAGAGCGACTTCCATCAGGGAAGATGAAAACGAATGCGCTCGTGTTAGTCATGGGAGCATTCGTGTACAACCTTCTTCGTCTGATTGGACAAGATCTATTAAGCGATCCGAGACATCCATTACATCATAAAGTGAAACGCCGCCGCATCAAGACGATCATTCAGACGGTGATCACGATGGCAGGTCGACTCGTCCGCCGATCACGACAGATCTGGATGAAACTGACGCGAAGGAGTGGCTATAGCGAGCCCCTTCTGAACATTTACATAAAATGGAGAGAAGGAGCATAACGAACGATTGTTCGCAATTCTGTACTCATCCTAACCCTCTGTCCTTTTTTGTTTTTTCTTTGGTTTATATACCTAAAAAAGATATTTATTTCATTTCTGAGAGTGAAGATGACATCTGTTTTAAACATAAAAAGGGAATAGTGGATCACGCATCCATAAAACCAGCAAAAAAGTCAAAGTCGATGTCAATCCATCACGGATTCAGGAGGATAGAGAATAAGGTAATGAATGGTTAAACCTAAATAAAAAGGTTATTTATTTGCTAATGTCGAAACTCTAAATAGGGAAAACAATATAAGAGACTTGCTTCGATAAATTAATTAAGAGGGGTGGTTTTTAAATGACTTTTTTGTTCGTAAACATAAAATAAAATAATCTAATAAATTGGGAGTTTTTATCGAAAAGATAACGCACTGAAAAGGACATTTTTACTTTGAAAAAACAGGATATAATTTTTTTAGGAAAGTGCGAGATGTAAAGTGATAAAAGGGATGTTTAAATTGTAAAAATATTTAAAAAACACAGTTTGCGGATTAAAATGGAAGTAATATAAAACTTTGGCTCTTCACCACAAAATGTACTTGACAATTAAATTTTTTTGTACATAAAGATACAAAAAAAGCGAAATTTCCTGTATGATAAAGGTGACCAAACCATCAACCATGGAGGAAATTTCGCATGCATTCTCAGTTGATCAAAGGTTTTATCGATTTACCAGACTTTCTTATTCAAGGAGAACGAAAAGAGGGAGATCGCTGGATTTTCGAACTGTCTCTTCCTCCGCATTGCCCGGTCTGCCTCGTTTGCTTCGGACGTACAACGAAAGTGTCATCCATCCAAACGGAAGCAATGGATCCATGGCTATACTCATACAATCGGTCTATTTTGTATTGAACTCCCTGTTGAAAGAAGACGTTGCTCCACTTGTTCCCTTACGTTTACCGTTTCCTATCCGGGACTTCCATCTCACAGTATCGTAACGGAATCGTTTCAACAGTGGGTCGCTCAGCTCTGTATCGAAAAAACGATTCAAGAAGTCGCTCACTTTTTACAACTTGCTTATACAACGGTAGAACGTTGGTTTTATCAATATACCCCGGCTTGTTTGTCAACTTCGGATTCGACCGTTGTATGCGTGGATGAATTCGCTTTCCGTAAAGGACAAGATTATGGAGTAGCCGTAGATGGATGCTCAAACTCGGCGTGCCCTGTCTATGGCTTCAGGAAAGAATGAAGAAGCGATTGCAGAGGTCCTTCAACCTGTCGCTTCAACGGCGAAGTATATCGTCAGTGATTTGGCTCCAGCCATGAGAAAAGCCATTCAAAAAGTGTGTCCAAGATCCATGTTCTCGATCACTTCCATGTCATTCAGTTGTTCACCGATGCACTCAAGCGTTGCCGTAAATACCTTGCTAAAGGTGGAACGAAACATGGAAGCGTTCGCCGTGTTTGCCGATTATTGAGCCAACGGCCAGAAAAGTTGACAGAAGAAGAGAGACAGAACGTTCGACAATGGTGTCAAGAAAGTTCGTATTTACGCCATGTCTATCAAACTCTTCAGCACTTCCGTTACGTATCGAAAAGTCCAACAAGAAAACAAGCCGAAACTCGTTTGGCACAATGGTTTGATCGCCACCTCTTTAGTGAATGTGCGGCTGTGCGAAAGTATTACCAAGGCGCTGCTCGCTCGAAAAGAGGCGGTGCTTTCTTGCATCGTTTTTCCTTATTCCAATGACCCAATGGAAGGAATCAACAACAAAATCAAGTTGATCAAAAGGCGGGGATATGGATACCGAAATATCCAACGCTTTGCTTTGCGTGTGCGTTTAGAGACTGCTATCATATGTTAACGTAAAAATCAAGTACATCTTTTGGTGATGAACCGAAATTTTGTTTTTTACGGTGGTGACTTGAAATGCGTGATTCTAATGACATTTATGCTAATGATAGTGTGGTGGATTATATGACACATCCAAATTTAATAATCATTCTTATCGTTGTAAACATGATATTGATGGCAACAGCTAAAAGAACATTTCCTTTCATAGCTTTCTGTGGTTTATTGCTTTTGTATTGGATTGGATTCGTTTATGATTATAGTTTTACTATGGAAAGAACTCCGCATGAAATACTTAGTAACCTCATGAATATCTTATACATAATATTTCCTTGGATGGTTTGGTGTTTCTTTGTTTACAGTGTCTATTCGAACGTTATAAAACTTTTTAAGCGTAATAAATCTTAAATATAGTGTGTTTAATGAACGAGTGCGTTCGTGTAATAGTAATAGAAGAAGAAAACACCTAGCTTTTACAAGACGAATTTTTTATGTCCTAAAATCAATATTGAATGATGACAGAACCAAATATTTAATAGATAAGGAAAAGATTTATATGAATTCTAGCTATATAAATTGAAATAAAGGTTTTCTCCCGTTCCACGGTGAATAATAAAAAAAGAAAATAGGGGAACGGAAAGAAGATACGATGCCGAATCACAAAGACGAGATCGAAAAGTTGTCCACTGCCATGAAAGAAGCAAAAAGTAAACGAGCATATGAACGCTACCAAGCGATTTATCTTCATTTGCAGGGGTACGCAAAAGAAGAAATCGCAACGATTACCGGTCGATCCAAAAAAACCGTTTATAACTATATCCATGCCTACACTCAGCGAGTTCTTGACGGACTAGAGATGAAATATTCACCCAGTGCTCCACGTCGATTGACCCCTGAACAAGAAAAAGAGCTGGCTTGGATCATTGAACATCAGCTCCCCGTAGATGTGGGATTCGAAGCAAAATATAATTGGACGCTTGCGATAATCGCTGAACTCATTCAACAAAAGTGGGGGCCAACATACACGCTTCGCGGAACAAGTGACATTCTGCATCGGTTAGGGCTAAGCTATACGAAACCGACCTATACACTAGCCAATGCCGATGAAGAGAAACAAAAAGAATTCGTCGAAATCACCTTCCCTGAAGTAAAAAAAAACTGGTAGATGGGAACATCGCCCATGTCCTCTTTCAAGATGAGTCGATGATTCGTGATTACCAAGCGATTCAAAAAACATGGTTTGTCAAAGGAAAACAACGAATCATTCCGACGTTTGGAAAACATCAAGGGCTGAAGCTGATTGGCACGTTGAACTACGAAACAGGGGAAGTGTTTTGCATCGAAGAAGAACGCTATGACGCGGAAACATTTCTTCGATTTCTTCAACTTGTGTTAGAACGCTATCCCACAGGCAAAATAGTGATGATTTTAGATAACGCTCGAATTCACCATGCCAAACTCATTCAGCCATTTTTAAAAGAACACGAAGATCGGTTAGAGCTCGTCTTTTTGCCACCATACAGTCCGCAATTGAACTTGATTGAAGGGCTATGGAAATGGCTGAAATCAGACGTGATTTACAACGTGTTCTATTCGGGTGTGCAAGAAATTAGAAAGAATGTCCAAGCCTTTATTCAGCGAATCAACCAGAAACCAGAACAAACGATCGATCGTTTGTGTGTTCAGTTGTAAATCTTTAACTGTAGATGAGTATTTTTCATTACAGTAATTTCCATTCCCTAAGAGACAAACAGGGGACCCCTTAGGCGACATGGAGCTGTTTTTTGATCACATCAATGGGAATATCTTGCTTTGCGGCGTCATAGATGAACTCGACGACGCTGTGCCCTTTCCGAGACCGAAGAAGCTCCAGGCCGGAAGAGATGTCTTGTTGAGATTCCGCGATGCTGTATACGCAGGCTAACAGCACCACGACCCAATACCGTTTCACCGCCCGAACGTGGCGAACACGGTACCCATCGAGCTTCAGCTGGTCTTTTGCCTGCCGGAAAAAGCATTCGATCGTCCAGCGCTGGGCATAGTAACGCAAGATGTCTTCGTCACTCAGCTCCCGGTCGGTGCTCAATATGACATGGAGATGATCCGGCGTCATCGGTTGATCCGCCTTCCAAGCCAGCAGCACCACCGCGTCATCAAGACCGTTGAGCGCGCCTTCGTAGCGGTAGACACGATAGCGCTCGTTCCCCACCGTGACGAGGCGGGTGTCGTTTGGCTCGATATAGCGGGCAAACTCCTTCGCTTGGATGGCGATACCTTTCGGGTAGAGAATCCGGTTCGTCTTGAGCATGGCGATGACATGGAATCCTTGTTTCAGACAGGCTTCGATGAGCGCTTGGGACGGATACCATGAATCCACGAGCACATACACCGGCTGAGCCCGCTTCCCCTTGAGCGAGGAAAGCATCTCGATCGCCAGGTCGATTTTGCTTCTTCCCGATGTCTTGTCATACAGACGAAAGGCGAACGGAAACGCTTGCGTGAAGGTGTGCACCATCAGCCAAACAAGCGAATGCCCCCAGACCAATTGATGATCGCTGTGAGAGAAATGCCAGTCACACCCTTGAATGGCGTGCGTTGCCCGTGACGAAGGCTTCGTTTTTTGGCAAATGGTATCATCAATCGAAAGGAACAGGGGTTGATTCGTCCGTTTGGCCAGGCGTTCGATCTGGTGAAGAACCCACTCCTGAAGCTTCTCAAGCAGTTTTTCCTCGTTCCAAGGGCTTTTCGTGAAAAAGTGGCTGAGCGTGGTTCGATGATCCGGATGAAAACTCCAGTACCGGACATCCGTCAATGTCCCCGAAAATCCCTTGGTCGTCAAGGCGTCGACAAGATGAACGAGATGCTTGATGACCGGCTTCGAGAAATAAAGCGCCAATCCCAGCGTCATGAAAAACTTGTGGATTCCTTGATGATGTGCTAATCTATTCATGAGACATGAACCTCCTTGTGGGTAGTTGGTAGCACATCTATTCTAACCAAGGAATCGGGTTCATGTCTCCTTTTTTGTTTAGTTTGTAAATTTATGTTAGCAAATTTGCTCATCTACAGTCTTTAATTCAACTTATATAGCTTACAATTTATTGGAGGAATTATTGCTGTAATAATTTTTCGGGTACTATAAAAGGATGAAACTTGTAATTATAGCGTCAATTCTGCTTTTCCCCTCCTATTACTCTCATTCTAGTTTTGCTTTTACCTGAATCCGTGATGGATTGACATCGACTTTGACTTTTTTGCTGGTTTTATGGATGCGTGATCCACCATTCCCTTTTTATGTTTAAAACAGATGTCATCTTCACTCTCAGAAATGAAATAAATATCTTTTTTAGGTATATAAACCAAAGAAAAAACAAAAAAGGACAGAGGGTTAGGATGAGTACAGAATCACGAACAATCGTTCGTTATGCTCCTTCTCTCCATTTTATGTAAATGTTCAGAAGGGGCTCGCTATAGCCACTCCTTCGCGTCAGTTTCATCCAGATCTGTCGTGATCGGCGGACGAGTCGACCTGCCATCGTGATCACCGTCTGAATGATCGTCTTGATGCGGCGGCGTTTCACTTTATGATGTAATGGATGTCTCGGATCGCTTAATAGATCTTGTCCAATCAGACGAAGAAGGTTGTACACGAATGCTCCCATGACTAACACGAGCGCATTCGTTTTCATCTTCCCTGATGGAAGTCGCTCTAAATCTAAGTCGCTTTTCAGTTCGCTATGAAACTGTTCGCATGTCGCATGATCGTGATACAATGCGAGCACATCACTCATTCGAACATGCTCGTATCCCTCGAGGCGCACCCAGTAGCTTTCGACTTCGTAATTAGGAACGAGCATCAGCTGTCCATTTCGTTCCATCGTTCGTTCCGTCACTTGGGTGACTTGAACGTACGTGTACGTGTGTCCATCGATTGCTGCGGTCTGTGGAAGGCATAACTCATACGTTTGTACTCCTTCGGTTTGTCCATCATCGATGCGTCTGCCCTTTTGCGAAGCGATCTGGAACCAAAGCGCTTTCGATTCTCGGCGTAAGTTTCGCTTGATGACAAAGTCCACGTCTTCCTTTAGACATACGTGCACATTCGCTTCCGCATCGTTTCCTGCATCCATGCGGACAAGCAGACGAGACGAGGTCAGCGGACGAGCTCGACGGATGGCGGTAGTTAAAAACGAAGGCATGTTGTCTTGTACATGTTGTTTCCCTGGACGCAGCTCGGCATGAACGATATACCCTTCCTTCCCTGCGTACGCAAACAACGGCGTAAAACCGTCAAATCCTTTATACGTTCGACTCACTCCTTCTTTCTTCGTATCGGAGTTGTCAAATGGGGAAGCATCTATATCAAGGGGAAGCCATGTCGTTTTCCCTTTCGCCCAACAAGGGGACAAGGTAGCGTGTTGTCGAACCAACAGACGCATCGATTCCTCCCAAATGATGGTTTCGGTCATCGGAAGACAAGCGAGCTGATCGAGACGCTGTCGCAACGTTGGGGAGGAAGGTACGTGCCGAATGCCCATTGATGTCGAAAAGATATCGTCCTGACGATACGCTTCGATATGATCAAAATCCGTTTTTCCTGTGGCAAGCAAGCCGATCATCGAGCGAATGACGTCGCTATGGGAAATGTGCACATCTCGACGAACCGTTGGGAGCCGAAGGGCGTTTACTCGTTTATCCAGCTTCGTTTGGTGCAGTAAGTAGCCCACGAGAGCAAGCCCAGCACTTGGAGTAATCGCTTCATCTGTCAATACAAACCGAATCGGGAAATCTTTCATCGCATTCACCTACTTGATGAAGAGTCGTCAACGTCGTTTTCCCTTATCGTATCAACGGTTTGCATCCATTGTAAAGATGTTTTGTCACGGATTTAGGTTTTAGATACATCAGAAAATTCAGGTAACATTTAATATTTATGGTTTGTAACTGCTAAACTAAACTGGACAGTTTCCGACAAATAAAATTGGACACTTATTTACCAAAAACGCTCTTAACAGCTAAGATAGATATTGACATTCTACTTAGTTGCTAGGAGGAAAAGAAAGGTGGATAAGTGGGAAGTGTACATGAAAATTTACCAACTGTTAAAGCAGGGATTTAGTAAAGTTGCAGTAGCTAAAAAGCTAAACATATCCCGAACAACTTTATATCATTATCTTCAGCGGTCACCAGAAGAGATGACGAGGTGGTTAGCTTCCACAAAGCAAAGGCAAAGGAAATTAGATCCGTATCGAGATATGATTTTACAGTGGATTCAGAAACATCCAGACATCTCAGCGTCCCAGATACAAGATTGGTTAGAGGAACGTGATCCAAACCTTTCGGTTGGAGAGAGTACCGTACGTCAATATGTCCGGCATTTACGTGAAGAATGGAAGATACCAAAAGAACTATGTCATCGTCACTATGAAGCTGTTCCGGACCCACCGATGGGAGAACAAGCACAAGTGGATTTCGGTCAAATACGTGTAAAAGATCAACGAGGAAAAGGAGTGCAGTTGTATTTTATCGCTTTTGTTCTGTCCCACTCGCGTTACAAGTATAAAGAATGGTTGAATCGCCCTTTTACGACAAGGGATGTGATCGAAGCACATGAACGAGCTTTTCAATGGTTTGGAGGCATGCCACGCGAACTCGTTTACGATCAAGACAATCTGATCGTTGTGAGCGAAAATGCAGGAGATCTCATTCTGACGGCGGAGTTTGAAGCGTATCGTAGACAGCGAAACTTGACGCTTCATGTGTGCAGAAAAGCAGATCCAGAAAGCAAGGGGAAAATTGAAAATGTAGTGGGTTTTATTAAGCACAACTTTGCCAAACATCGTACCTTTTTGCATTTGGATTTATGGAATGAACAAGGGTGGGAGTGGCTGAACAGAACAGGAAACGGGAGGATTCATAATACAACAAAAAAAGAGACCGGTCGATGTGTTTGAACAGGAAAAAACACACTTACGCCCCATCTCTCTCGCTTTAGATTCGGCACGCGCCGAAATATCTACCCTAGCCAATAGTATAACAAGAACGGTAAGAAAGGACAACACGATTTTATATCGATCCAATCGATACACGGTTCCGCTTGGGACGTATACTCCTTTTGGGAAAACGGTACAGGTCGTCATGAAAGAAAAAACAGAGTTGTGGATATACGATCCTAAAACAGAAAGATGCATAGGAAAACATCGCATCGCCGAAGGAAAAGGGAAACTGATTCAAAACCGTAATCACTTGCGTGATCGTACAAAGGGAATCGATGCTTACATCGAACGAGTAGCCCATCAATTTGAGCAACCGGAGGTGGCGAAAGCATTTTTAGCCCATATTCGAAAAGCCTATCCGCGATATATGCGAGATCAATTACAACTCATCCAGACTCAGCTGGCTCAACATCCTGCATGCATTTGTAGCCAAGCTCTGCAACAATGCATGGAACTACGGTTGTATAATGCGTCAGAGTTTACAGACGTCATCGGTCACTTGCAACGCCAGGTAACGTTGCACACAACCCATGTGAATGTGCAATCACCGCAACCATTGCATGAAGAGGGTCATTCTGTGTTGCATGCACAAGCTGCCAAAAGGAATATCGAAGAATATATTCATATTTTGGAGGGGAAAAGAAAATGAGCCAGTTGACGAACGTACAGGAGATTTTACGAGCATTGCATTTAACAGAGACAGCGTCACATTTACCGATACTATTAAAGAAAGCTGAAACAGAGGAACGGACATATGTAGGTTTTTTGCATGATGTGTTACGTTATGAGCAACAACGAAGAGAGGAAAAATTACGGGAAAGATGTTTAAAATGGGCGTCTTTCCCATACTACAAAACATTAGATGAATTTCAACTGGAGGAGCAACCATCATTAACAAAAAAACAACTCCAGCAATTATGTGAACTGGTATGGCTGGATCAGCTGTTTAATTTGATTTTATTAGGACCACCAGGTGTGGGTAAGACACATTTGGCGATAGGAATTGGGATGGAAGCAATCTATCAAGGATATAAGGTTACATTCATCACGATGGGAGAATTAGTTCATGCGCTGAAAACAGAAGTAATAGTATGTAAAGAAACCCAGCACAAATAGGGCATTTCTGTTATAGAAAACGCCCTAAGTAGTAGAAAGAATATCATCGAGTGTTTCGCCTTTCAACAGACGACACAATGAGTTCCACACGTTTTTTTCGTGTTTCGTGAGTGTGGAAACGATGCTTCTTGCGATACAAAAAGACTGGGCGAATGCTTCTTCACGAAACGTGCCCGAGATGTTCTCTTTCACTTTGACCATGCGAAGATCCCGTTCTGCTTGGTTGTTGTCAAAGGGAACATGAGCTTCCCGCAAGAAACGCAGCGCTTCTTCCTTTCGTTTTTGAAGCCGTCCAACAAAGGCAAGTGCTTTTTTCGGGAGAGGCGTCATCGTTTCCAATCGGTGCTGTGCTTTCGCTAGGATGCGATCATACACACGCTCCCATCGTTTCGTGTCTTCGTTAGGAAGTGCACCGTGATGGACTTCGACCGCCTGCTTGGCAGCGAACAGAAAGGTGGTCATGCGCATGGCCCATGTCTGCCCTTGTTCGATGAAGCTCTTCAGATCACGCAAATGATGGGCGTGACAAAGGGCATGGGTGTCTTCGGTGTAGTTCAGGTACGTACCGAACGCATCATGCATCATCGTCCCTTTATATCGTGGAAGAATCCCGATGTCATCGGTCGCTTTCTTTCCACGGGAAAGCGTGAGGAGCCAAGTACGTATATTTCGATGTGCACGCGACATGAACCCATGCCCGTTTCCCTTCGATGCGCAAACTCGTTTCATCGACATGCAAGATGTTGGAATCCAGCAAAGCTTCTTCGATGATGTCCATGTTTGGCTCCAACGCTTCATGTCCTCGTTTCACCATATTGGCGAGAGTCCCTGTGCTGATCGAGTGCTGATATAACGCTTCGATCATATCACCTACACGTTTGTAAGGAATCAATTGAACATGGTGCAAATAAACGGCGAGCGCAGTGAGCCGCGGGCCATATTGCACATGATTCGTTACGTGTGGTGGGAACGGGGCTTGTTGGACACATTGGCAATGCGGACACGATTTCACTTCACGATCATGTTGGGTGACCTTGATCGTCACAGGAGGGAGATCGAACACTTGACGGACATCGACTTTGAAAGGCTGGACTTCACACAAAGAAGCCCCACATCCTTGACACATGTTCACACGATGATGGGGATGTTCCACTTGACGGAGCGTCGTTCCACGATGTCCTTCTTGTCCGCCTGGCTTTTTGCCAGATGGCTCACGTGAAGAACGGGGGCGGGCAAAACGGTCAGAGGATGGGGGCAAATGGCTATTGGAGCTGTTTTTTTTCGTGCGTGCTTCCAGCTCTTGAATGCGACCTCTGAGTCGTTCATTTTCTTTGCTCAAGTGCTTGTTTTTCTGACGCAACTGTTCATTTTCTTGGATGAGCTGATGAATGAACTGTATACATCCAAATTGACATTTTAACCTCTGATTCACGCAGCACACCCGATGCGGCGTAACACCTCATCTGGGTGCTGTAAGACGTGCTGTTCAAACCGAGTAATCGACTGGGCGATGTCTTTTTGATCTCTATGCAAGACGTTAGCAATGACTTCATCTTTTAGCCACTTCCATAGCCGTTCAATAGGGTTTAACTGTGGGGAATACGGTGGCAAAAAGATAAAGTGAAAAGTAGCACCTTCTTGACTATCAAGGAATGCTCGCACCATCTTGGCATAATGAATACGCGCGTTGTCCAACACAAGCACGATGAATCGATTCGCATATTTCTCTTTCAACAGATGTAAAAAGTCTAGAAACGTCTCGGCATTGGCAGACGAAGCACGATGAAACACGACGTCCCCTTGTTGCACGTCGACTGCGCCAAAAATGGACACGTGAGCGTGGTGACCGTAGCTCGGGACTTGTTTTTGGTTGCCTACTTCTGCCCATGTCGTACGAAGCGCTTGATAGGCGCGAACATGCGTCTCATCGACATGAAGCAAAACGATTTCTTCCGTGATTAGTTTTTTTTTATAAACTCGAGTTCTTTTTCAAAGGCTGCTTGACGCACTGGATCGCCTTTGACGAGCTTATAGGTCGGGCGTGTCCATGACAAGCGAAGACGATGCAATAACTTTCGGATGCCTTCCCGTGACATCGAAACGCCATAAGTTTGTTGGATGTAAGATTGCAATATACGTGTGTTCCATGACGAAGAAATGCCCCAGCCGACATCCACAGGGGTGGTGGTTAACACAAGTTGTCTGATCTCCTGTTGTTGTTCTTCCGTCAGAAATGGCACGCGACCAGGTGGCAAGCGACGATCGAGTAAATGATCGAGCCCACCTTCATTAAAACGTGCCACATAAAGTGCAACCGATTGACGGCATAGATTAACCATTTTTGCGACATCTTTTCCAAGAAACCCTTCCATGACGAGACGAACGGCAGTCACCCGAACACGAAGGGAAGCATCTTTGATTTTCCGTTCTTGTTTCCGAAGTGTTCGAGGTGTCCAACCGTGATCATTTGTAATTTTAAGACGTTTCATGTCATTTCCGCTCCTTTTATACGTGGGTATTTAGGAGCAGTATAACCATGGAAAAAGGTGTTCATACAGAAGTTATCACTTTAAAGTGCATGTATATGGTTTTGTTGTTGGATTTTGCCCATGAGGCTCTCCATTGTAAATACAGCTTGTTGTACCGTCAACATGCGATTCACCTCCTTGTCTATGAGTATTCACATCATAGACAAGAAATACAAAAACTATTCAACTCACTTGATCATGTGGCTGAATAGTTACAAACAGAAGAAATGACTCGTAAATCCCAAATTCGGTTAAAACGTTTGAGGGAATCGAATCTCGTCATTATTGACGACTTAATGTTTATGGCCATGGATCAAAGAGAAGCCAATCTCTTTTTTCACCTAATCAATGACTTATATAATCAATCTTCTATCATCTTAACGTCCAACAAAGGGCCTGCGGAATGGGGAGAATTATTAGGTGATCCTGCGATTACTACAGCCATTTTGGATAGAATTATTCATCGCTCAGAAGTCATTCATTTGGGTGGAGATAGTTACAGAATGAAAAACAGAATTTCCATTTTTGGTGACAAAACTGTTCAAAATTAATGATCAAAAAGTGTTCAATTTTACTTGACGGTTACAGCTTTTTCTTCTGACTCCTTATATTCTGTGGGGACTATTCATTTTAAGTCTATGCTTGTAGGCTAAAAATAATATATTGGAAAAATGAACCAATGTATTTGAGACAATAAAGGGAGATGCTACTCGTGACATCTCCCTTGTTTTAGTGTGCTCGGCATGGGTGCAATCTCTAGGGTGAAAGTCCCGAACTGCGAAGGCAGAAGTAGCAGTTAGCTTAACGCAAGGGTGTCCGTGGCGACACGGAATCTGAAGGAAGCGAGCGGCAAACTTCCGGTCTGAGGAACACGAACTTCATATAAGGCTAGGTATCATTGGATGAGTTTGCTAAACAAAACAAAGTCCTTTCTGCCGAAGGTGATACAGAGTAAATGAAGCAGATAGATGGAAGGAAAGATTGCACTCTTACCCGAGGAGGTCTGATGGATACGTGAAGTACCCTTCACAACCTACTTAGCGATAAGTAGCTGAATCATCAGAAGTCAGCAGAGGTCATAGTACGAATCGGTCTAGAACGATTCGGAAGGACTGAACAATCAAGAGAAAATAGCCCTTGGCATTCAGTCCGTCACGATGAACACAGAAAACATAGGACCTCCCAAGAGAAAGGAAACGGTGAATCCCGTGGGGGATCTTTTGGAGGGTGGAGTGACGACTGGCATAAGAAGAACAGCTATTTACGGAAGGAAGAATAACGATGGTTTTGAATCAAATCCTGTCACGAGAGAACATGCTTCTCGCATTGAAACGAGTAGAACAAAATAAGGGCAGCCATGGAGTAGATATGATGCCCGTACAAAACCTGCGAACGCACATCGTCGAAAACTGGCAGTCCATCAAAGAAGCGATTCTCAAAGGTACCTATGAACCGATGCCTGTCCGAAGAGTCGAAATCCCGAAGCCTGATGGCGGTGTTCGGTTACTAGGTATCCCAACCGTGACAGACCGTTTGATTCAACAGGCGATTGCCCAAGTATTGTCGAAGATATATGACCCGATGTTTTCCGAACATAGCTATGGCTTTCGCCCAAATCGAAGTGCCCATGATGCAGTGAGGAAAGCACAAGGATATATCAAAGAAGGATACCGATGGGTTGTAGACATCGATTTGGAAAAGTTCTTTGATCAGGTCAACCACGACAGACTTATGAGCACATTGGCGAAAAGAATCCACGATAAACCGTTATTAAAATTAATCCGCAAGTACTTGCAGTCGGGTGTCATGATTCATGGAGTGGTTTCAAGTACAGAGAAAGGAACGCCACAAGGTGGTCCATTAAGTCCGCTCCTTTCCAACATCGTCCTTGATGAGCTGGATAAAGAATTAGAGAAAAGAGGACATCAATTCGTTCGTTACGCAGACGACTGTAACATTTACGTAAAATCAAAAAGGGCAGGAGAACGAACAATGGCAAGCGTTCAACGATTCATCGAACGTAAACTTCGCCTAAAAGTGAATGAGAAAAAGTCGGCAGTAGACCGTCCTTGGAAACGAAAGTTTCTTGGATTCAGTTTTATCGATGCCGAAGAGCCCAAGATTCGAGTGGCAGAAGAAAGTCTCAAACGAATGAAGAAGAAAGTACGAGAAATCACCTCGAGAAAGATGCCATATTCCATGGAATACCGAATTCAGAAACTGAATCAGTATTTATTCGGATGGTGTGGGTACTTTGCGCTGGCGGATACGAAATCAATCTTTCGGAAAATGGACGGGTGGATTCGTCGAAGACTTCGTATGTGCTTATGGAAAAGTTGGAAAACACCAAAAACGAGGATACGAAACTTGATCAAATTGGGAGTTCCTTCGTGGAAAGCGTATGAATGGGGAAATAGTCGGAAAGGATATTGGCGTATTTCAAATAGCCCCATCTTACACAGAACCCTTGGAAACTCCTACTGGAATGACCAAGGGCTCAAAAGTCTACAAGAACGTTATGAATTCTTGCGTCATTGATCTTGATTGAACCGCCGTATACGGAACCGTACGTACGGTGGTGTGAGAGGACGGAGGTTAATCACCTCCTCCTACTCGATTTAATCTATGCTTGGCCACATTGCATTAAGAGTTTGATCAGCATTTGTTGTAGTAACTCCGTTTAAAGTAAAGGACAATCCACTAAAATAATTTGCGTGAATATCAATCGGATTTTTCTGAGGTTTCTGTGGAACATTCACAATCCTGTAAGGCTTATTGGTCCAAAAACCCAATTTTGTTACCCAATCTTTTACTTTACTATCTCTCATAAATGTTGTATTACTAGCTAGATCAGAAGATAGTGGCATATGAGGAGAGCCTACCTGTACAACTTCATGAACAGAGTAGCCTGCTGATTTTAATAATTGCGCTCCACGGATAGAAGAAACCCCTCCACCGCTATGTCCAATTAATACAATCTTTCCACCTCTATAATTCTTCTTAGCAGCATCACGAACTTTAGTTCCAGTAGTGTATTGAGGTAGTACACTATTACCTGCCTCGTAAATAATGGCTTGTAATTGAACAGATGCTAATGTTGGCCATAGGTATGTCGGAAGACCATCAGTTTTTCCATAAGGAAAAATAGGATTTGCGACACGTACGGACTTACCAATTGATGCATATTTATTAATAATTTTAGGAATAAACGTTTTAAAATATGAAGAATTAGTCAACATACCTGCCGCAAGAACTACGGTAAAGTCACATGCTGATGCAGTACAGTTAGAAGCATTTGCATACGTCTCTATTTCGCTATCCGGTACTTCATATGGTTGAGCCGCTTCCATAACCTGTGGATCCGGTGGAACAATTATTAATACGCGATCTTCATACTGCAATATGTCCATATTATAGCTTAAACTCTGTCTTGTAAAATAAGCTTTTCCATCTTCTACAACATATTGATTACCTACTAAAGAAGCATATTCATCCGTTAGATGCTCGAGGTCTAACATTAAATCACCATAAGGGTACTTCTGAGCGTTATATGAGCCGATTAGCGTTTCTTCCGTTTCACCATCTTTTTTGATATAGAGAGGTAAGTTAGGGCTAATAGCGAAACGAGTATTAATGGCTGATGAACCAAAAGCTGAAACTGATACATAATACGTTACACCAGCTGTTAGCTCGTAAGTCACTTTTGAAAAAACACTCTCAATCATATCATCTGAGTATGCTAATTCATTGGTTAAGTTTTCATCCGAATATAAGCGGACAACTGTATCACTTATAGTACCATCTTGTTGGTATGAACTAGTGTAGAAACGGTAGAATCCGGTTCTTGGAGCAGTAAATTTAAAGTACTTTTTTTCATTAGCTCCTATAGAAAGGTCTACGTAACTATTGTCTTGCATTGTAATAAAATTAGGAGGTGCATTTGTGATATTTAATCTAGCGTATACACTACCGTTATTATAGCCTTTCACTTTAATGTAATAGGATGTTCCAGCAGATAGATTCAGTATTAATTCGGAAAATACACGACCATTACTATCATCGTTGTAACCAATTTGATTAGTTAGATTGTAGTCACTATACACGTAAAGTACAGTATCACTTGTACCACTACTACTGTTACCCCCGTAATAATCAGTATAAATCTTATAGCTTCCTGAAGCAGAAGGAGTGAATTTATATACTTTTTCCCCTCCAACTGGAAGATTAATATCTTTAGGTGAATTAAGGTAAATAGTTTCTGGTTCTGGTGTATCTAAAGTGACTGTGAGCCTTGCATATACTTGACCACTTGAACTGTAAGGGCGTAACTTCAAATAGTATGTCTCCCCAGCATTTAAACTTACCTTAATTTCAGAAAATAATGTACCATTCGAGTCATCATTGGACGAAATCATAGAACTTAAGTTTGCATCAGAGTAAAGCTCAAGTACAGTATCATTTGATGGACCAGTTCCGCTATAAGGCCCTGTATAGAATTTATATGTTCCTGTACTTGTTGGAGTAAATTTATATACTTGATATTCACCAGCCGGCAGGCTGACATCCACTGGAGAATTAGTATATAAGGTTACAAATTCCGGTGTTACATTACTAAGGGACAATGTATAAGGGGCAGAGCTATATGCTCCACTATAACCATATACTTTAATATAATATGTCTGGTTAGCAACTACAGAAAATGTTACATTCTCAGTCATACCAGTACCAGCAGTTCCGCTTGCTATAGAACTTTGCCCCGAATTTAACACCTGCACATCGTAATCTTTATCAGAAGGAACATAGAGTTGTAACGTTACTGATCCGTTACGATTTGGGACAAACTTAAAGAAATCCACATCACTAGAGGTACTAATATAAGAGCTAAGTGAAGTACCCGTGCTTATATTTGTTGCTTGTGAAGCTGAGTTATTTGGCTCATACGTATCTGACATAGATGTAGGTTGGGATGCAGAAGTAGTGGCATAACTCTCAATAAGGGCTTTATATTTGTCCCTAATCTTTATATATTCCATTGCATGATTTTGATAATAGGACTTTTCTTCCTCTGCTAAAGCTTGTAAAGCATCTTTTGAATGTTGATTTGTTAATTTTGGTCGATATTGAAGCTTTGATAGCTCTTGTCTTAACAATTCTCTTTCCGATGTAAGAATCTTCGATTTTGTAGTAGAACCTTGGGATACGTGCTGTGAGATGATCGACATCAATTTTTGATCCAATTGATAGATGGATTTACTAATCTCAACTATATCAAAATTAACTAGTTCATCCATAGGTATTGAAGACTTAGGCTCCTCCGGTTGAGTATACGGAGGAAGAATCTCACCTTTTCCTAACCCTAAAGCATTAACTAGATTAACAACACCGTGTCCGTATTCTCGTTTATTCCCTAGTTTAGTAGCAGTATTGAATAGAATCTCCTTTATATCTTCATTACTTAACTTTTTATTTTTTTCAAGAATTAATGCCAGTGAACCTGTTACGTGTGGTACAGCCATCGATGTTCCACTCATTACCCCATAATCACCATTAATAGTGGTGCTAAGAACGTTAACACCCGGTGCAACGATATCTATTTTACCGACACTTGAAAATGTTGCCCTCTTTAAATCTAAACCAATGGCACCAACAGACACAACTTCTTGGAACTTTGCCGGATATAATACTGTATCATCACCATCTCCTGAATTTCCTGCGGCTGCAACTATAAGTATACCTTTCTCATAAGCTTTTTTAATTGCTTCATAAAGTGCTTCGCTATATTCGGTTCCACCTAGACTTAGTGAGATAATATCAATATCGTTGTTGATCGCCCATTCAATACCTTGTATGAGTTGAGCGTAAGTTCCTTGTCCATTCTTATCTAATACCTTCACTGAATACAAATTGGCCCCACGGGCCACTCCAACAACTCCCTTACTATTTAAAATAGCTCCGATAGTTCCGGCTACGTGTGTGCCATGACCATTATCATCAGTGAAAGTTGTCCCTTCTACAAAAGATGTTCCACCTGCAATAACTAAATCCTCATGATTTGCAATACCAGTATCTAATACAGCAATGTTTACTTTGACTTTGTTATTGTTAAAAATTTTCCTCTCAGAGCTACTAATAAGACTGATGCCCCATGGATAAGTATCTTTACCTTTTCTCATTATTTTTACAAAATCATGATCTTTATTAACACCACTATTATTAGCAGTACTAACAGGTGCATTTTTTTCAATGTAGGCAACTTCACTGTCTTTTTTTAGTGACTTTGCCTCATCTGGTGAAAGAGAGACGACCAACGAATTTGTAAGATTAAGCCTCTTGTGCTTTTTGTCTTTAAACTTCTCTTTTGAGAATTTATCTAGTGATTCTGGATTTTTTAATGTTACAATGTACCCTTCTTCTGTGTATTCTGCAGAACTCGTGGGAGCAACAGGTTCAACAAAAGTAATAATTAGTAAGAGAGATAAAAATAATGCTAAAATTCTTTTCATTCTTTCACTCCTTTTACATTTTTATATAATTACATGAAAATATTAAGATAACTGTTGGTACCGTCAAGAATTTTGTGTAATGTAAGATAGATAGGGTATCTCTGAAATGGATTTTAGAATAGAGAGGGGGGCTGTTTCCTCCACACAGGAGACTGAATATTCAGTCTCCTGTGTGGAAAGGGAGAATCCCCTTCTTTCGTCAATTTACAGTGTTTGGTTAGTGATAACGCTCTTCAAACATTCGTTGAAGAGCTTCATGTGCTTCGGCAAATCCTCGCAACTTTCGTCCTGCCCATTTCTCATTAAAATCTTGAATGGTCAAATACACGACTTTTTCAGCGGCTTCTAAACTGCTCAAACTGTTCATCGGCTTTAGGCGTTTCCGAATCTCCTTGATCGTTCGTTCGATGGCATTCGTCGTGTAAATCACACTTCGAATACTGCTTGGATAATCCATAAATGTAAGGAGGACATCCAACTCATTGGCCCAAGATTGCACTTCTCTCGGGTACTTGCTGGACCATTTCGACTCAAACTGTTGAAACATCTGTAACGCCATCCCCTTATTCGGTGCGCGATAAATCAGTTTGAGATCCTCCGCCATTTCGAATTGGTCTTTTTTCCGAACACGATGTAAGGTATTACGTACTTTGTGAACGACACAACGCTGCACATCGGCTTTCGGATAAACCGAGCGAAAAGCTTCCTCCAACCCCGGTAGTCCATCGAATACGCCCAGAAGCACTTCCTTGACGCCTCTTTTGTAGAGCTGTTGGAGAATCTCCTGCCATACATAGGCGCTTTCCTGTCCTCCCACGAAGAAATCCAGAATTTCTCGATACCCTTCTTCGTTCACCCCTAACACCACATAAATGACTTCTTTCTCCACGGTTTCGCGACGAAGTTTTACGTATAAACCATCCAAATATAAAACCGAATAACGCTGATGTAGAGGACGATTGTGCCATTTCTCGATGTCTTCCTTCACGACATCGGTAATACGGCTGATCGTCGCTAGAGAATAAGCATTTCCTAAAATTCGTTCGATAAACTTGCCAATTTTCCTCGTACTCATGCCACTTTGATACATTTTGATGACGGCTTCCTCGAGCCAACCAGTATGACGTTGGTAAGGGGCAAACAGCTGCGTTTGAACTCACATTTCGCGCCCTCTCGACAAAAATCGGGAGGATTTTTTTATCTTCATGTCGAATGAATCTTTGAAACACAAGGAAAGCAAAGGAGTTTCTACATCATGAGCGTTCAAATCCGTGCCATTTATGAAAGTTCTTATTTGAATATAATAAGCACCATTTTCAAGGATCTTGGCCTCCCTCGGTTGATTGATCGTCTCGTTCCCGTGGACTCTCAATGCCAAACTCGAGCCAGCGACGTTGTCTGGCTGCTTACCTTGGATATCTTGAGCGGTCGGCAAGCACTCGTTCATTTGGAACGATGGGCGCATGACATCGATTTGCCTAAGCTGATCCGACCAGGGCTTTCCCCCTCTTGGTTCAACGACGATGCCATCGCGCGCCATCTCGATCGACTGTACGACGCCAATATCCACGCGGTTCTTTCCGCCTGTCTTGTGCAAATTTACAAGAAAGAAGGAATCCCTCTTCGGGTGTTCCATGCCGATACGACCGATGTATCGGTTTACGGTACGTATGAATCGGCCTCGCCGGATGCCTTGCAGATTACGCATGGCTACAACCGGCATCATCGTTGGCAAAAGCAGATCGGATTTGGGCTGATTGGCAACGAGGATGGCATCCCGTTTTATGGCGATGTACACGACGGCAACCTGCCGGATAAGACGTGGAATCCCGAGGTGTTGTCCCGTGTGCAGAAACAGCTGAAGCAGGCGAAGATCGAAGATGAATGGATTTATGTTGCCGATTCTGCCGCCATGACGAAAGACACACTGGCGCAAACGAAGGCCGCCAACGCCTTTTTGATCACAAGAGGCCCTTCTTCGCTCCGGATCGTCAAAACCGCGCTGGCTAAAGCTGATGCCCAAGACACGCCGTGGAGCGATCCGTTTTCCTTAGCGGAGAAAAACGGAGCCACCTACCGGGTGTGGGAAACGACATCGACGTACGAAGGTCATTCGGTCCGGTTGATCGTCGTTGAATCCAGCGCGCTCGACCAACGAAAAGGAAAGACGCTCGAAAAAGAGCGAAACCAAGAAGCAGAGCTTCTTCGGCAGAAACAAACCCAGTGGGAAAGCCGTCTGTTTTCGTGCCGGGAAGACGCCGAACAAGCCCTAGCGTCTCTAAAGGCGTCCCTTCGTCTCCGGTTCCATCGCGTCGAGGCGTCGGTCGAAGCGATCGTGCGTCCGAAAAAACGGCGCGGACGTCCGAAAAAAGGGGCGGAACCGGACATGGAAACGCTGTACGCCCTTCGCTTGAACGTGGAATTCGACCAAGATGCGTGGGAACAGGCGAGACGGAAAGCGTCCCGGTTTGTCCTTGTCACGACCGTTCCGGAGGAATGGAAAGGTCAACCGATGGATGCGAAAGAGATCTTGAAGTTGTATAAAGGCCAAATCTCGGTGGAAATGAACTTCTCTTTCTTGAAAGACCCGTTCTTTACGGATGAGATTTACGTAAAAAAACCGGAACGGGTCGCGGTATTGGGCTATTTGTTTCTGTTGGCCTTGGCGATTTACCGCGTCTTCCAGCGCCGGGTGCGTCAGTTCATCACCCCGGAACACCCATTAAAGGGCGCGGGAGGCCGGAAACTGACCCGACCGACCGGACAAGCGATTTTTCAATTGTTTTGGTATGTCAGAGTCGTCCTGTTGGAACTGCCGGATGGACGAATTCAACGCGCGTTAGGTCAACCGCTCACGTACGAGCAGCGAAGGATTCTGCAAGGATTAGGGATGGACGAGAGCATTTACGTCTAATGGGATAAAGAACGACCAACGATGGTAAAAAAAGGATACCATCGCTTTTGGTGTTGGTTTAAAAGTTATTCTAAAAAACTGAATAAAAAATCCTTTTGTTCCGCCCTACCAAGGTGCGAAATATGAGTTTGAAATTCCCCATTTCGATCTCTTGGGACCAAAAGGCCTTCAATCTGTCCATATTGTGTATCTAGATTTCGTTGATAGTAGCCGTTTCACATATTCGATGTTCCGGCCTGTTCGATTTCGAGGAAATGTTTGATTTCTTCCCGCATGATCAGTTCTAATTTTTCCTTTACAAACTGACGAATGACACTTTCCAGTTGATTTGCCCAGTCGACATTCGGTATACTTTTGGACATAGGTAGGGTTCTCCTTTCTCTGGAATATTTGGGTTCAATCAGAGAATACCCTACCTTTTTTCTTTTGATCTAGTAAAATGCTTTACACAAAATTTTATACATCATCGTTCGATTTTTGTCACTATCTATTTTATCAAAAGAAAGGCTTGCTGGTGAAAATGAAAGGCAAGAGCTTTCTATATTTGTTAAGAGATATTTTAGTAAGGGGAGTCACTATGCTCTGTTCTATTTTTTATTGTGTATATATTGATTATAATAGGTGTATGAAACAAAAGAGCGGAGACGTAATGGACAATATACGAATACATTATAGTAAAAATGATTGGAGAGAAGAATGGTGGAAGATGTTATCCATCAACATGCAGAGCAGCTGAAGCGTTGGGAAGAAAAACAGAAAGAAATTTTGCAAGAACTTATTGAAAATCAACAAAAAATTCGGCAACAAAACGCTTTATATTATAACGAAAAGGAAGAAGAGCGCATCATTGACCGATATTACGAACACATCGATCATCAAACGGATGGAAAGTTGTTATTTCAAGCGTATCACGATTTAATGAAACGGACGCATATACGTCGCATCCCGTATTTTTTAAGCAAAGATTACTATTTATACACATGGGTCGATTTGCAGCCGGATGGAACAGTAAAAAGCATTTATTCGGGGAAAAAGAAAGATCCACGTACAATTATTTTACAAGATTACGAGATCATTCAAAAGCGATATGAACAATTTGTTCAGCTTGTAAAAAAGGCAAAAAAAAGCGAACTCGATTTTAATCAAAAAATAAAATTGGTTGATCAACAATTGAAATTTAATGCCGAACATGTCGTGCCACAATCGTGGTTTGGGGCAAAGGAACCAATGAAAGGGGATTTGCATCACTTATTTGTTTGTGAACCGCGATGCAATTCGATTCGCTCGAATTTTCCGTATGCGGATTTTCCGTTTTATGAACCAGAGTCTCCTAATGAAATCGTTCAAAACGATTGTGGCGTGGCATACGGGGAACATTTTGAACCTGAACACGGAAAAGGGGCGGTAGCTCGGGCGATGATGTACTTTCTCGTTCGTTATCCGCGTGCAATCAAACATCCGTTTGTCGATCAAATCAATATTCCACTTCTTGTTCAATGGCATAAACGCTTTCCTGTTACAATGTATGAAAGACATCGAAATGCGGCGATTTTTCGAATTCAAGGAAATCGCAACCCATTTATCGATAAACCAAATCTTGCAGAACAGCTTTATTTTCTAATTGGGCGTAAAAGTAGGTAGGCGTTCGCACATGTTCTTCTCTTTTTCATATGCTGTATTACAGTTTATGAAAAGGGGAAGAGAACGATGGGTGTAGAGCTAACAGCGTTACATTGGATTTACGTCTCGTTTATTTGTATTATTATCGCGTTGATGGTTTGGCGTAAAGATACATCATTAGTTTGTATGGTGGGTATCTTTTTGTTAGCGGTTACAGCAACAGGATCGTTGCCGCTTTCTATTAGCACCATTTTTAACAGTTTTATTTATGCCATAACTGAACTTCTTCCGACTATTCTTGTTATATCTATTATCGTATCGATGAGTAAACTTCTTACAGGCACAGGAGTAAATGAGGTAATGATCGCGCCGTTTGCGAAACTGATTCGTACACCTTCGTTAGCTTATCGGTACAGGAGTTGCCACTCTAACAGCACTTGGTCAAATTGCGGCCATTTGGGTTGGGGGTGGAACGCTAGTCCCTTGGGCGCTCATTCCAGCGGCAGCCATTTGTGGTGTTAGCCCATTTGAATTGGCGAGACGAAATATTGTGCCAGTTATTATCGGGCTAACTGTAACAACAATTGTTGCGATGTTTCTTATTTAGTTACAGAGAGTGTCTCCAACGAGGCACTCTTTTTTTTGTGTAATGAAAATTAACATGATAATAAAAAAATTTCAAAAAACTGTTGCATTTCTTTTTGTTTATGTAATATATTATAACCATAAATGTTATAAAAAATGACATAAAGGAGAGATGAGAATGAATGAGGTACAGTTGAGTTTGGCAATTGATTCACTTTGGGTAATGTTAGGGGCGATTTTAGTTATTGGAATGCAAGTCGGATTTGCTTTGTTAGAAGCGGGATCGACGCGAATGAAAAACGCTGGTCATGTCGCTGGAAAGCAAATATTAAGTTTTGCGATCGCTTCGCTCGCGTTTTGGGCGGCAGGCTTTGCGATTACATTCGGAAAAGGAAATGGGTTGATTGGAATGGAAGGGTGGTTTTTGAAGGAAGGAAAAGAGACGTTTTCTTCTCTTTCGTGGGCGAATGTACCACTTGAACTGAAATTTTTATTTCAACTCGCTTTTGTTGGTGTTTCTTTAGCAATTGCATGGGGAGGATTCGCCGAGCGAGCGAAATTATCTGTTTACTTTATTTTCGGAGCCATTTTTACTGTTGCCATTTACCCTGTTATCGGCCATTGGGTATGGGGTGGTGGATGGCTCGGTGAAATGGGGATGCAAGACTTTGCGGGTTCTACCGTTGTTCACTTACAAGGAGCAATTGCTGCATTAATCGCAACGATGTTATTAGGTCCACGCATCGGTAAGTTTAACAAAGACGGCACACCTAACTTCATTCCAGGACATAACCAAGTATATACTGTTATCGGTGGGTTTGTTTTATGGGTCGGTTGGTTTGGATTTAATGCAGGAAGTACAATGGGAACGGCAGATGGATTTTTTGGTTATGTCGCGTTAACAACAAATATTGCAGCAGCTGCTGGAGCGGTTGCTTCGATTTTGACAGCAAAATGGCTTGTTGGGAAAGCAGATATTCCTGCGATGGTCAACGGTGTATTAGCCGCACTTGTTGCCATCACAGCCGCATGTGCATTCGTTGAACCGTGGGCGGCAGCTGTGATCGGGGCAGTAGCAGGATCATTTACATTTTGGACGTCCGTATATTTTGAACGAAAAGGAATTGACGACCCGATTTACGCATTCTCTGTTCATGGTATCGCCGGAATTGTCGGTACGATTTCGACTGGCTTTTTCGCATCCCCGCGCCTCGTTGAAATAACGGGAATCGGAAAAGCAGGGCTGTTTTATGGCGGGGGATTCGATCAGCTTATTGTGCAAACGGTAGGAGTTCTAGGGGCCGCTGTATACGTGGCAGTTGTTTCGTTTATCATCTTGTTCACTTTGAAAAAGACGATTGGTTTACGTGTGACGCCTGAACAAGAAATTTCTGGACTTGATATTAGCGAACATGGTTCATATGGGTATCCAGAGCATTTAGACCCAACCTATCAACAAACAACGACGTTAACTCGTTCTTAATAAAGATGGTGATGTCATGAATCATTTGGAAACGATTATCGTTCGAGTAGAACAATGCAGTAGTACGACAGAACTAAAGCAACTTCATGATGAAGTTGCTTTCGTTCTCTCTTCTTTCCCCCTCTCTTTTCAGCGCATGCTTGAAATATACGATGCGCTTAGTGCATGCCATGATGTATTAATGAAACAAGCATTATTGCTGGCTGAGCGGGAAGTTGATCGAATGGGAATAGGGAGAAAGCCATCTTCCTTTTGCTGGTTTGTCATGGGAAGTAGCGGACGGAGGGAAGCGACTGTCTGGTCAGATCAAGACAACGGGGTCATTTTTTCTTGTTTAAGTAGCGAAAAAGAGGATTGTTATGCATATATGCGCGAGTATGCCCGCATTGGTGTTCTTTTTTTGAATGAAGTTGGCTATCCGTATTGCACAGGACATGTGATGGCGACAAATGAGAGATGGCTGAAAGAGAAGGAAGATTGGAACGAGCAAATTCAAAAATATGTACAAAACGAGCATATAGATGATATTCGTTATTTGTCCATGTTAGTTGATATGCGACCAATTCATGGGGAACCATCTTTAGTTGCTCAACTAAAGGAGGCGTTATATAACAAAATGACAACGCCGGTTTCTTTACGTAATCGAATCGTTGACAGTATTCATACGCCTCCCGTGCCCATTGGCCCTTTTCGTCGCGTGTACGTAGAACGATGGGGGGCACAAAGTGGGATGATTGATATAAAACGAGGGGGATATGTTCAACTAAGCCATATACTGAAGTGGATCGCTGTTCGAAAACAATTTATTCATTCGATGTCTACGTTTGAGCGATTAGCGTGTTGGTATGCTCAAAACGGTTGTTCACAACAGTTATTTGAACGTATAGACGAGGCGTTTCGAACGTTTTTATATTTTCGTTTACGCTGTTCGCTTGAAGGAGAACATAATTATATATTGATGCAGCATTTATCAAAAGAAGAGCGAAAGCAATTAAAAAAAGCGATGGTTGTAGCCAAAAAGGTGCAGCGCGATGCAAGAAAGTGGGTGTAAGCGATGGAGCGTCCGTTTCAATGGATCAATCGTCTGTTGTCGCTTGGGCTTCGACATGACCAAGCAACAGCAGTCGGTTCGGCTTTTCAACAAGAGGTATGGATTCGAAAAACGATGCGCGAAGCGAGAAAGCATACGTATTCGCTCGACACCCCACTTTCTGATGTTATATTTATTTTGTTAGATACAGAGACGACAGGATTTTCCCCGCAAAGAGGAGACGAAATTTTTTCATTGGCCGCTTTAAAAACAAAAAAGGGGGAAGCGTTAGATTTGTATTGTTCTCACTTTCGCCCGAAACGACGCATCCCAGAACAAGTTGTTATACTTACTGGTATTACGAATGAAGATGTGGCCGATGCCCCGTCGCTACAACAAGAGATGCATCGCATTCTTCCTTTTTTGAATCGCAGTATTTTGCTCGGTTATCATATTCAGCATGATATTGCATTTTTGAATGAATTTTTATCACGAAATTATCGTACATCTTTACAACAAACAGCAATCGAAATGAGGAGAATAATGGAATGTATCCATCACGACACATTCCCAACACTTGATGACGCCCTTTCTTTTTACGGTTTGTCCCCTATGAACCGTCACACAGCACTAGGGGATGTAATGAGTTTATTTGAGATTTGGAAGCGTGTTTTTGTCGAATTACAGCAGATGAAAATCGATACATTGCATGACCTGTATGCGCTGCTTAGTCAATGTTCTTAAAAGAATGTTGACTTTTTTTATGAAAAATTATAAAATTTCATTAACTTATATGAGCATATATTCATATATTGAAAGAGGGGATAACGAGTGGAAGAGTTATATGAGCCGTTAGATGAAGAAACGCTTTTCATCGTATCACAAACATTTAAAGCGTTAAGTGATCCGACACGTATTCGTATTTTACATTTACTTTCGTCTGGTGAGTTTTCAGTAACGGAGATTGCGAATCGATTGTCACTTTTACAATCGACCGTATCCCATCAGCTTCGTTTTTTAAAAAATTTACGTCTTGTGAAGTACCGAAGGGAAGGAACGACGCTATATTATTCGCATGACGATGAGCATGTGTTGCATATTCTCGAGCAGACGATTCGTCATGCGCGTGATCATTAGGAGGGAATAAAGTGAAGGAGTATCAAGTGAAAGGGTTAACGTGTGCAAATTGCGCGCGAGCATTAGAAGAGCAAATTCAGTCACTTCCGTATGGTGAAGGAGCGACGTTAAGCTACACGAGCGGAACATTGCGCATAAATGAGCACGTCGACTTAGAAAACGTACGCGCCATTTTAGCGACGGATGGAGCATATATAGAAGACGACGAACAGTCGTCCAAAAAGCGAAATCCGCTTCTCTATTTCATTAGTACATCTATTGTTCTTTTCATCATAGCTTTGTTGTTTGAACGCTTTAACATAGGTAATGTGATTGTTGTTATTTACATGATTGCAACGGCGCTAAGTGGATATAAAACGTTCATTAAAGGGCTGAAAAATGTCATTCATTTTCGTTTTAATATGGATACGTTAATGACGATTGCGCTCATTGGAGCGTTCGGAATCGGGGAATGGAAAGAAGCGACTGTCGTTGCGATTTTATTTGGCATTAACGAATATTTAGAAGGGCTAGGTATGGAAAGGGCACGCCGTTCGCTTCAGATGCTCTTGCAACAAGCCCCAAAAGAAGCACTCGTCATATTTAACGGACAAATGCGTATCGTTTCAGTTGATTCGTTACAAGTTGGGGACGTCGTACTTGTTCGACCTGGCGAAAAAATTCCGTCAGATGGTATAGTTGTTCAAGGGAAAAGTTCTGTCAATGAAGCAGCAATTACAGGTGAATCGATGCCGATTGAAAAAGAAGTAGGGATGAACGTGTACGGTGGAAGTGTAAACAACGAAGGAATGTTGCACGTTCAAATTACAAAACAATATAAAGATAGCTCTTTGTCAAAAATATTGCGTCTCGTACAGGAAGCACAGGAGGCGAAAACGCCGCTGGAATTGTTCATTCATCGTTTTGCCAAATATTATACGCCGTTCATTATGATTGTTTCATTATTAGTCATGACGATTCCACCTTTATGGCTTGGCGTGCCTTGGCATGATTCATTATATCAAGGTTTAGCCGTTTTAATTGTCGGTTGTCCATGTGCGCTTATTTTATCTTCACCTATTGCTTTGTTAGCTGGGATGACGCGCAACGCGAGAAAAGGTGTGCTCGTGAAAGGAGGCGTTCATTTAGAGACGCTTGGACGTGTACGTACGATTGCTTTTGATAAAACAGGGACAATAACAAAAGGAAAACCGCATGTCACGGATGTCATTGCATATATCGATGAACATGAGCTACTTCACATTGCGGCATCTTTAGAAAGTGTTTCTTCTCATCCGCTGGCTCAAGCGATCATCAAAAAAGCAAAACAACACGACATTCCATATAAACAACCAGAGCAAATCGAGACGCGAACGGGTAGCGGAGTAGAAGGAAAAGTCGATGGGAAATGGTATCGTATTGGAAACGAGCAAATGGTTGGTGAACGATACGTATCTGAACAAATTGAAAAAGATGCCGAAAAGCTAAAAAACGAAGGACGAACGATCATTTTTGTAGCGGACGAACATCGTATACTCGGTTTATTTGGTGTTGCTGATGAAATACGTGAGGAAAGTAAAGAAGTCATCCAACAACTGCATCGGATCGGTATTCGCCGCACGGTCATATTAACAGGAGATCATGAAAAAGTAGCACGACAAGTAGCTGAACAAGTAGGAGTTACAAATACGTTTGCACAACTGCTTCCTGAGCAAAAAGTAGAAAAAATTAAAGAACTAATGAAAAACGATACGGTGGCTATGGTAGGAGACGGAATGAACGATGCGCCAGCACTTGCTCATGCGCATGTCGGAATCGCTATGGGGAAAGGAACAGATAGCGCCATCGAAACGGCTGATGTCGTTCTTATGCAAGATCACCTAGAAAAATTACCAGAGGCGATTACTATTGCTAGACAGGTTAATCGTACCATTCGATTGAATATCGCGATAGCACTTGGATTAAAAGCAATCGCGTTATTATTAACGATTCCAGGTTGGCTAACGTTATGGATTGCTATTTTATCTGATATGGGGGCGACTATTTTTGTTAGCTTGTTTAGTCTGCTTATTCTATGGGAGAAGCGCACAACTTGATTTAGGTTGTGCGTCTTTTTGTAAAAAAAGGATATTATTCAGAAATATTAGAAACGTTGTTGATTTTTTCACCGTTTTTAGTGAAAATGAAGATAGAACTTTAACAACAAAGAGGATGAATAAGATGATGCAAGCAATCGCTGTCATCGCTCCAAATGGAAAAATTTTAGGAGCAGATGAACATTTTTTTCAACATTTTTATCATCGTGGGGTTGATCGCGGGCTGTTAGAAAAGTTTATACAAGAAGCTGAAAATGGGCGCACGGCTTCGTATGCCGTCGTAAAACAAAAGAATGGACAAAACGATGTGTATGTACAAGCAACAGCTTTATATAACAAAGAAGGGAACTTACAGGCGGTTGTTGCGACATATCAATATGAACCGTTCATCGATATGCGTCTTACTTCTTCGATCGCTTCACTTGCATCTGAATTTACGTTTATTTTATCAGCAGAAGGCGAGATTACGTATGTTTCGCCAACGGCTCAATATGTGTTGAAATGCACAGAAAAAGTGTGTAGTCATGAATTATTTTCTTTTGTTCACCATGAAGACATACCGCTTTTGATGGAAAAGTTACATACGATTTATGCAACAAAAGAAAAAGAGACGACAATCGACTGTCGTTGGCGGACAGATGAGGGACATTTTATATGGATTCATATGCATGCCCACCCATTATTAAATGAAAAAAATGAAATTGAACACGTCATCGTTGTTGCAAAAGATATTACAAAGTGGAAATGTTGCGAGGAAGCACTTGCGAAATTAAAACATTTCGATTCGTTAACCGACATTCCGAATCGCTTTTATTTTGAATCGTATGTACAACATATGATTCAGCAGAAGCGACCGTTTGCATTATGTTATATTGATTTTGACAAAATTAAATGGATTAACGATCGCTTTTCGTATCAAGCAGGAGACTTCTTTTTGCAAGAAGCTGTTCGCCGCATTCAGCAACATGTGCGACAAGAAGATTTTTTTGCCCGCATCGGTGGCGATGAGTTTTCAATCGTGCTACACGATGTGAATAAAGAAACGATTGTTACGCGGATGGAACATTTGCTTCAATCGTTTGTAGAACCATTCCGATATAAAGAGCATGTCATTCAATCTAGCCTTTCTGTTGGGGTGACGTTTTTTCCACAAGACGGTATGGATTTAGACACGCTGTTAAAACAAGCGGATCAAGCGCTCTGTTACGCAAAAGAGAGAGGAAAAGGTTATCATTTTTACCATCCTCAACAAAATCGAAAAACAATGATTGAACAAGAGCTACCGATTGCGTTGTTAAACAATCAATTTTATTTATGTTACCAACCGAAAGTGTCGCTAGATAATAAAGCGATTATGGGAGTTGAGGCGCTCATGCGCTGGACGCATCCAACGCTTGGAGCGATTTCACCATTAGAGTTTATTCCGATCGCAGAGAAAAATGGATTTATTTTCGAAATTACAACATGGGTGTTAAAAGAAGCGTGTCGACAAGTAAAACAATGGCAAACCCATTTTCCGACGCTAAAGCTCGCGGTGAACTTATCACCATTTTTACTGAATCGAAAAGAATTTGTGATGCATGTAAAAAATATTTTGCAACATACACAATTTCCACCAAACTATTTAATTTTAGAAATCACAGAAAGCGGACTAATGGAAAATATCGAGACTGGAAGACATATTTTAACAGAGTTAAAACAGATCGGAATTCAAGTGGCAATTGACGATTTCGGTACCGGTTTTTCATCACTTGCTTACATTCGCAACTTACCCGTTTCATTATTAAAAATCGACCGCTCATTCATTCGTGACATCACGGATAATTCAAAAGATGCTACGATCGTCGATACGATTATTCATTTAGCGAAAAGTTTAGACTTACAAGTACTTGCCGAAGGAGTAGAACGCGACGATCAAGTATCTTTGTTACAAAAAATGGATTGTGATTTTGCTCAAGGATTTTATTTTAGTCAATCGTTAGAAGCGGAGAAGTTACTACAATGGCTTGAACAGCATAATCAACCGAAAGAGGCGCTTCATTAGCGCCTCTTTTCACGTTTTGTTCACATATATTTTCTTTTTTCTTCACAAATTTACATTAGTGTAGATGTATAAATGATAAAAACGAGGAATGAATAGACATGCGTAGCTTACTTTTTTTGCTCATACCGATCGTTACACTTTTGTTTACAGAAACTGCATATGGACAAACAATTGAAGTACATAAACAGTTGCAACAGGCGATTGATGAGGCGCATGCCGGTGATGTATTAGTCGTCAAACGAGGAGTATACGAAGGTCCGATTATTATTCATAAGCCGATTTATTTGATGGCTGAACCCGGAGCGGTAATTGATGGGGATGGAAGTGAATATGTCATCACAATTCGTGCCTCTCATGTTTATATAGAAGGGCTCACGATTCGTAGAAGTGCATACGGAAAAGGAGCAGGTGTACAAATTAAGGAAAGTTCACATGTTACGTTGAAAAACGTACGTATTGAAGATGTGCATTATGGTGTTTACGTCGAAAAAGGAACAAATATTCATCTTGTAAACAATGTTATGCGTGGTCGAGATGTTCACTTTGCTCAACGTGGAAACGGCATCCACTTATTGAAGACAAAACATGTCGTTGTACGTCAAAATGATATTTCGCGTGTGCAAGATGGCGTGTATTTGGATGGAGCTGAACATACGACGATCGAGAAAAATAAAGTAACAAATGCGCGCTATGCGATTCATTTTATGTATGCAGAGGATGGAATAGCAAAAGAGAACGTGCTGACGGAAAATATTAATGGAATCATGATGATGATGTCAAAACGATTTACGATCGAACAAAATACGATTACCAAACAATTAGATTACCGTGGATACGGAGCGCTCATTTATGATAGTGAACATGTTGTGATGCATAACAATACGTTGCTTTATAATAGCACAGCGTTATCATTACAAAACGGACGTCATTGTACTATAAAAGTAAATGAATTCATTGGAAATTATCGTGCTCTGCATAGTTTATATGAAAATGACAACGCGATTGTTGTTGGAAATAAATTTTTAGGAAATATGGAAGACGCGCTTATTCAAGGTGTGCCCATTGCATTTGATGATGGAGAAAAAGGAAACTATTGGGATACCTACCGGTTTTACGACTTGAACGATGATGGAATTGGGGATGCCCCGCATCGTATTCGTTCGATGTATAGTCGACTGTTACGACAATGGCCAAGCGTGCAATTTTATTTTCAAAGTCCTGCGCTAGCTCTTCTTGATGCGACGGAGTCATTTTTTACACAAGCACAGGCGCAAGGAGAAGACCGTTTTCCGCTCATGGAAGTCGATTACAATAAAAACGAAACAAACGAACGATCATGGAGACTATTGTTGTTTGGAAGCATCTTATTAGTAAGCAGTTTGTTTATGTTTGTATATGGAAGGAGAATGAAATATGAAAAAAATGGCTAGTCTTTTATTTGCATGCTTCCTTGTTGCATGTAGTGGAGAGAAATCGTATGAACCGGAAGACATTAATCCGGATATTGATGTATGCGTTGTTTGCAACATGAGTATCGTAGCGGAGCAGTATGCAACGGAAGCGATTTTAAAAGATGGAACGGTGCATAAATTTGACGATATTGGTTGCATGATTGAGTGGATGCGTAAGCAAAACAACGATGACATAGCTAAGTTATATGTTCGGGATGTAACAAACGGTGAATGGGTTGAGCTTGAGAAAGCGGTTTATGCTTATCATCCAAATTATTGGACGCCGATGAACTACGGTGTTGTTTCATTTGTCAATGAGCAACATGCAAAAGCGTACATGGAACAAGAAGGGGAAGGACAGTTATGGACGTATGAGCAACTAAAACAGCACCGGTGGGGATTTGAAAAATGAATACAGCGATGAAGTACCAATGGATGATGATGATTCGTAGCAAATGGCTCATAAGCTTTGCCATTTTATTTGCGATTTTATCATCAACCGTAATTGCGAGTAGCGGGCACGAGACAGCAGGGGTATTTACACGTTCGACGGCAGCTTTATTAAATTTATCTCTTTTACTTGTTCCACTTGTTTCCTTATTAGCAGGTAGTTTGTTTATTGCAGGGGAGAAAGAAGACGGTCGGTTATCGCTTATATTAACATACCCGATCTCCCCTCGTTCGTTAACGTTCGGGTTATATGCCGGTAGTTGTATATCATTATGGACTGTCATCGCTTTCGGATATGGGAGTGCAAGCGTTGTTCTTTTTACAACAGGAGGAACGTGGTCGACATTTTTTTTCCTTTCGTTTGCATTAACGATTGTATTAACGAGCATTTTTTTGGCGATCGCTTTATTCATTGGACTTGTTTCTTCTAATCGTTTACAAGCGCTCGGTGTCAGCTTGTTTATTTGGGCGTTTTTCGTTTTATTTTATGAATTTCTCACATTAGCATTATTATCGCTTGTGCCCAAACAGTTTACCATCTTACTATTCGGGTTATCCGTTATTTGTAATCCAGTTGAACTTATGCGTGTTTGGACGATAACGGCGATGAAAAGTAGCGCTCTATTTGGACCGCAACTATACGAATGGTCAAGATGGGCAGAAAGCACAAGTGGACAACTGTCATTTGTGGCGATCGCATGCGTATGGATGATTGTTCCATTATTTTTAGCGAACGTATGGATGAAACGAGGGAAACGTCATGCTTGAGGTGAGACGATTAACGAAAATATACAATGAACAAAACAAAGTAGAAAACATTTCATTTTCGGTTCAGTCAGGACAATGTTTGGCGTTATGCGGTGGTAACGGTGCTGGGAAAAGCACAATTATTAAAATGCTAATTGGACAGCTGAGTCCAACAAAGGGAGACATATATGTAAACGGAAAACAAGTGAAAAAAGATGAAAAAAAATGGTTTTCCTTTATGCCCGATCATTTACAATTTCCTCCGCTTTTAACAGGTTACGAAGTGTTATCTTTGTTCGGACGATGGCAAGGAGCAACAGCTGAGCGTGTCGAACAATGTTTACAGCTTGTTGGATTGACAAATGATCAACATAAGCAAGTAAAGACATATTCAAAAGGAATGCAACAACGCCTTGCATTTGCGCAAGCGCTTTTGGCAGACGCGCCATTGCTTATTTTAGATGAGCCAACAAACGGTTTAGATCCGTACTGGGTATGGGAATTTAAACGACTCATTCAGATTGAAAAAGAAAAGGGGAAAGCTGTTATTTTCTCGACACATATGTTGTCGATCGTGGAAGAAATTGCAGATGCTGTTGCGTTTATTCACCAAGGACAAATGCTCGTATATGATTCGGTTTCTACGCTCTGTCGAGATGGGAAATCGTTAGAGTCTATATTTTTTGCACAACTTTCACAACATATGGCATACTGAAAAAGTAAGCGAACATAGCTTACTTTTTTCGTTTGGAGGGGGAATGTAACATGTTAAAATTGTACGTCATTCGTCATGCAGAAACAGAGTGGAATGCACAACAACGCATGCAAGGATGGAAAGATTCATCTTTAACTGAAACAGGAAGAAAACATGCGACACTTTTACAGGAAAGCTTACGTACAGTCCCGTTTACGGCTCTGTATTGTAGTCCAAGCGGTCGAACAAAAGAAACGGCTCAAATTGTTTTAGGGCAACGTGACGTACCAATGTATTTCGATGAACGATTACGTGAAATTCATTTAGGCCATTGGGAAGGAAAAACGATTGCTGAAATTGCTCAAACAGACGAACAAAATCATTATTATTTTTATCATGAACCACATGTATACAATCCAATTGTTGGAGAAACGTTTCTTGATGTGCAACGTCGGGCTGTAGCTGCCATTCATCATATTGCCGATACTCATTCAGAAGGTCATATTCTTGTCGTTACACATGGCGTTGTTATTCGTACGCTTCTTGTGTATTGGAAACAGCAAACGCTCGGACAGTTATGGGAAAGTAGCCGCGTATATGGTACGAGTGTTACTATCGTTTCGTTCGATGGAGAAAGATGGATTTTGGAATGTGAGTCAGATATTTCGCACCTTGAAGCTGAGATGATACAAGGATGAAAAAATGGTTTGTTCTTTTTGTATTCATTTTCCTTATTAACGGTTGTATACAACAAAATAAAGGAACGACGTTTGTTACGACAGTACAATATGTTGTTGATGGAGATACAGTCAAAATAAAAAAAGATGGAGAGGTTGTAACTATTCGTCTGTTAAACATTGACACGCCAGAAACGTATCGCGAAAAACAGGCGTATGGTGAAGAAGCAAAGCAATTCGCTAAAGATGTCCTTCTTCACAAAAAAGTGACAGTCGAATTAAGTGCGAAAGAACAACCGTATGATCGTTACGGTCGATTGCTTGCGTACATATGGTTGGAGGATGGAACTTTGTATCAAGAAAAAATTGTACAAGAAGGGCTGGCGCGTGTTGCTTATGTGTTTGAACCGGATACAAAATATGCAAAAAAATTGTATAAAGCACAAGAGGAAGCAAAAAAAGCGAAAAGGCGCATTTGGAGTGTGGATGGATACGTAACAGAAAAAGGATTTAACATGAGCGTATGGTTAGATCAAGCTTCGTAAATATGAAAAGGGCTGGATGAAACAGCCCTTTTAATGTGCTAACATTGCTTGCATATCTTCTTCTACGTCGCCGATAAGTTTGAGACCGAACATGTCTTGTAGTACATGTAACACACCTTCCGAAATGAAGTGCGGTGCTTTCGGTCCAATTCGAATGTCTTGAATACCTAAACTAAACAATCCGAGTAAGATGGCCACCGCTTTTTGTTCGAACCATGAAAGGACGATGCTAACAGGCAGCTCATTCACTTCACAGCCAAACGCTTCTGCAAGCGCCATCGCAATTTTTACTGTTGAAATCGAGTTATTGCATTGTCCTAAGTCGATATATCGTGGAATGTTCGTACCAGGAACGACACCATAATCCACATCGTTAAAGCGGAATTTTCCACAAGATGTCGTTAAAATGACGGTGTTTTCTGGTAAAGATGTTGCTAATGAGCGATAATATTCGCCACCTTTTCCAGGAGCGTCACATCCTGCAATGACGAAAAAGCGCTGAATTTTTCCTTCTTTTACAGCTTGAATCATTTCAGGTGCAATTTGAATGACTGTTTCGTGATGGAAACCGGTCACTAATGTTTCGTCTGATTCGATATTTGCTTCTGGAAGTTGTAATGCTTTTTCAATTAACGGTGTGAAATCGTCATTTTCAATTTTTTGTACATGTTCTAATCCTGCTACATCGTATGAAAACATGCGATCAGCGTACGACCCTTTAATCGGCATGACGCAGTTTGTTGTGGCTAAAATGGCGCCAGGGAATTTTTCGAATAGGCGGCGTTGATCGTACCATGCTTTTCCGACGTTCCCTTTTAAATGTTTATATTTTTTTAATTGCGGATAACCGTGTGCTGGGAGCATTTCTGAGTGTGTATAAATATTAATTCCTTTTCCTTCTGTTTGCTTTAATAGCTGTTCGAGAGCAAATAAATTATGTCCTGTTACGAGAATACATTTTCCTTCAATTTTATTTTGGGATACACGGACAGGCTGAGGAATGCCGAGCCGTTCTGTATGTGCCCGATCAAGTAGTTCCATGACCCGAATGGCAGCTCTACCGACTTTCATCGCCATATCTAAATGCTCTTGTACGTTAAAGTTAGAATTTGTTAGCGTCATATATAACGCTTCGTGTGTTGTTGTGTCGACGAATGGATCTGTATATCCGAGTTGATGAGCATGCGTGCGATACGCTGCAATTCCTTTTAGCGCAAACACAATGGTATCTTGCAAGCTTGCAATCGTTTCATCCTTCCCGCAAACGCCGACAACTGTACATCCCCCTGTTGGTGTTTGTTCACATTGATGACAAAACATCATGACCCCTCCTCTTCATTATTAACACTTTAACAATAGGGGAAAATATGTGTGACGTAAGTGATACATATCACACTTCTATACAAAAATGTGAACGAAAATTGACAATGTTCTATATTGAATAATGAGAAAAAATGTATTAAAATGAAGAAAAACTAAATGAATCACACTACTAGGGGTGCCGGATGGCGATGGCTGAGAGGAAAACGCGCAATCAGTTTTCCAACCCTTTGAACCTGATCTGGTTTGTACCAGCGGAGGGAAGTAGGCTATGTTTTGTCAATGTAAACTAGTCGATTCTTTCCGACTAGTTTTTATTTTTTATAGGGGGGAATGAATGATGAACGTTGGACAATGGTTAACGCGTGTTAGAAAGGAATCACCACTTGTACATAATATGACAAATGTGGTGGTGACCAATTTTGTTGCTAACGGTTTACTTGCGATAGGCGCATCTCCTGTCATGGCGTATGCCAAAGAAGAAGTAGCTGATATGGTGCGCTTAGCACGCGCACTTGTATTAAATATCGGCACATTAAATGAAACAGACGTAGAAGCGATGTTGATTGCTGGAAAAGCGGCAAATGAAGCAAACATCCCCGTTGTTTTTGATCCCGTTGGGGCGGGGGCGACAGCGTATCGCACGGAAACAGCAAGACGTATATTGCATGAAGTAAATATTTCTATTTTGCGTGGAAATGCATCAGAAATCGCAAGCGTTGCTGGGGAACAAGTCCGTACAAAAGGAGTAGATGCAGGGGACGTTGAAGCTGATCTCGTGCACATCGCTAAAAAAGTAGCACGTATGTTTCGTTGTGTAGTCGTTGTAACCGGAAAAGATGATATAGTGACAGATGGAGAACACGTAACGATCGTTTCAAACGGCGATGCGATGTTGACGAAAGTAACGGGAACAGGTTGCTTATTAAGTGCAGTATTAGGCGCATTTGCTAGTGTAGGAGATAATATGGTAGAATCATCCATCGCTACGCTCGCTTATTATGGTATAGCAGCTGAAAAAGCAGCTAAACAAGCGCAAGCCCCTGGCTCTTTTCAGCTTGCGTTTTTCAATGCTTTATACGAAACGAGCGAAGAAGAAGTAGATAAATACGCACGTATTCGAGGGGAATAAGATGATGAAACAAAAACTATCTTTATACTTTGTGATGGGGAGCGTCGATTGTACGAAAGATCCAGTTGCTGTGCTTCATGAAGCGATCGAAGGTGGCATCACGATGTTTCAGTTTCGGGAAAAAGGAAAAGGGGCGCTGACAGGAGTTGAAAAATATCGTTTAGCTGAGAAATTGCTTGAGCGATGTCGTGTTCATAAAATTCCTTTTATTGTAAATGATGATGTTGATTTAGCGCTTGCCTTACAGGCAGATGGAGTTCATGTCGGGCAAGAGGATGAGGCGGCTGAACGTGTGCGTGAGCGAATAGGGGATCGCTATTTAGGTGTATCTGTGTACAACTTAAATGAAGTGAAACAAGCGCTTTCCGCTCGTGCCGATTATGTCGGATTAGGTCCGATTTTCCCGACCGTTTCAAAAAAAGATGCAAAACAAGCATGTGGTTTGGCAATGATCGAGCACATTCGCGCACATGAAAAACACGTTCCCCTTGTGGCAATCGGTGGGATTACACAACAAACAGCAAAGCAAGTCATTGAAGCGGGGGCAGACGGAATCGCTGTCATTTCGGCCATTTGCCGTGCCAAACAAATTCGGGAACAAACAAAGCGGCTATATGAGATCGTGATGCATACAAAACAAAAAGGCGGCAGTTGATGTCGTCTTTTTTATTACTAATGTTTATATTTTTGATGAAGGATTTTATTCATATCCGTCGAAAGAGAAAAACGAACATATGAAAGAGGGAGATGGAAAAATGGAACATATCGTATTGTCATATGAAGAGCGAGTCGCAACAATCGAATTGAATCGTCCGGATGCGTTGAACGCTTTAAACGAGCAAATGTTAGCGGAGTTGTTGCAAGCGTTAAAAGAAGTGGAAAAAAGTGAGGCGGATATTGTCGTTATTCGTGGACGAGGAAAGGGATTTTGTGCAGGGGGAGACATTAAAACGATGTTGCAGTCAACGAATGAGCATTCATTCATAGAAGTGATGGAAACGATTAAACAAATTGCTCTCACACTGTATCAATTGCCAAAACTAACGATCAGTTACGTGCATGGCGCTGCTGCAGGATTAGGACTTAGCTTAGCGCTCGCTTGTGACCATGTGATTGCAAATGAACAAGCACGTGTTGCAATGAATTTTATCGGTATTGGATTAATTCCGGATGGTGGAGGCCATTTCTTTTTAAAACGGAAAATTGGAGAAGGAAAATCAAAACAAGTGATATGGGAAGGAAAGGTGATGAGTGCACAGGAAGCATATGAAGTGGGACTCATTGATGAAATTGGTGATGAACAGACGATTGAACAAAAAGTGAATGAATGGTTAGCGAAACCGATTGTTGCAATGATCGCAACGAAGCAGTTGTACGCCCATTTAAGCGAAGAACAATTGTTAAAAACGTTGCAAATGGAGACAGCATATCAAGCAGAAATGCGTCAAACGGAAGATCATGCAGAAGGCATTCGAGCCTTTTTAGAAAAGCGTCGTCCGCATTTTCGTGGAAAATAAAAAATTTATAAAACTTTCATCTTTACGCTAGCCTTTTCAACCTGGTGACGTGTATAAATGAAATATAGAAAATATGACGAAAAGGGCGACGGAAGATGAAAGTAGTAGTTATTGATGATTATAGACCGACATTGGAAATGATTGAAGCAATGCTTGAACATATTGAAAATATTTCAATTTATCTGTTTGAAGATGCAAATGACGCATACGCATATATGTTATCACAACAGGTAGATGTCATTTTAATGGACATTTGTATGCCGAAAACGGACGGTATTGAATGGTGTCGGCGCTTTAAACAACATGAGCAATTGCAGCACACTCCTATATTAATGGTCACTGGTTATGATGATGAGCAAAAATTAGAGGAAGCGTTTGCGGCTGGGGCATTTGACTACATTCGTAAGCCGTTCACCATGGTCGAACTGATTGCTCGTGTTCAATTGGCGTATCGCCAAAAAGAAACGATGGATCAGCTGAAGCGAACGAACGAAGCATATATGGAAAGTTATCGACATATGTGGGCGATGCAAAAAAAGATGAACGAAGACTTACACTTAGCTCGTCTCGTTCAAGAAGGTTTGCTCCCTGAGCGAATGAATAATGAACATATTCATTTTGTTGGGACGTATATTCCGTCCTCACAACTGTCTGGTGATTTATATTTTTGGCAGCAAGTTCGCCCACATATGTATGCTTTTATCGTTATTGATGTTATGGGTCATGGTGTTGCATCCGCGCTCGTTGCAATGTCGATTCGTTCGCTATTACATGGATTAATGACGAAAGTGACTGAACCGCTTGCTGTTGTACATGAATTAAATCGACATGCCTTTCAATTGTTCGGAAAGGAAACGAAATATTATTTTACAGCTTTTTACGGAACGATTGATGTAAAAAATGAAGTGATAGAGTATGTGAATGCAGGACATCCTGCGGCGATATTGATGACCAATCAAAACATCATGTTTCTAAAAGAAGGGGGCATTCCAATCGGTATTATACCAAACGCTCCATACAAAAAAGGGACGATTTCTTTTCAACATGATACGTATCTTATTCTTTACACAGATGGGCTAATCGAAGTGTTAGGTGATGACTGTGCTAAGCAACTTGTGCATACGATGCAAACCGCTCATTCGTTTGATCAAATGGTAGAGAAGATCAATGAGCAAGCGCAACATACGAAAGGAAATGACGATATTACGTTTGTTTCCATTCATGTGAAATGAGGGTTGCCCATTCCGTTCTGCCTGCACAACTTCTAAATATGGACGTACGACACAATGGAATCCTGTCTATCACGAACAAAAACAAAAAGTTTGCCAAAGAAAACTAACCCCAAAAGTCCGCTTTTTAGCGGACTTTTGGGTCGGCTTCATTTTACATCTACTATTTGATCCAATTGACAAATTGATAATATATGCTTAATAGGTGCTGAAACACCTGTCATTTCGATGTGCACTCGATCTTTCAACGGATACAACCAGCTAATAAGCAACCGAACGCCAGAGCTATCAATAAACCGAACAGCAGATAAGTCAATTTGTAAATGAGATGTATCCCACGACTGTGATTGGATCGTTTCTTCCATAACACGTGACGTTTCAAAATTAATATCTTGCTGAAACGAGACAACAACTTTATCACCGTATGTTACAATGTCAATCATATTTTTCCCCCTTTTTTCTCGCAATCTTGACGATAGCACGCTTTCCGTTCTCGTCGAATGAAAAATGTGAAGCGAGTTGTTGAATAAGAAACAGTCCTCGTCCTCCTTGGTGGGCGAGTTGAGGAGGTGGGGCATTTAGTTGTTCCTCCCATTGAAATCCATCCCCCTCATCAGCTACTTCAATAACGATCATGTCATTTGACCAGCACATATGTACAGTAGCGCATTTTTTTGTAGAGTGACGAATGACATTTGAAACGAGCTCCCATAATACGAGTTGGACTGTATATTTTTGCATGTCGTCTAGTTGAATACGATCATCTAACTGCTCGAGCATCGCTGAGATCATCGTGCTATAATTTGTTTCATTTAGCTGAGCTTGAATCATTGTTTCTTAACTGAATCAAAAGTTGTTGAATGTACGGGTGCTTATAATGATCTTGATGCTCGAGACGATATAATTGACTCCATAACGAGTTATACGTTGAACGAAATGACAGTGGAACGTTCTCCCCAAATGAACGTTGTAAATGCATAAGACGAAATTTTGCGTAATTGCGCGTTTGCACATCGTTCGGGAGAAGCCCCATGTCGATGCGAATAAGCTGTTCGTTTATTTCGTGAAGTAACGTTTCTGCCATTTCATCGATATGCGTAAACGTTCGTTGCTCGTACTTTAGTCGTGGAGATTTCATTCGTTTCTTCCTCCATTTAACATTTACGAATTAAACTTGTCGGTCAGTTCTTGGTTTAAATCGTTCAGTTGTTCCGCCATTTCTGCGATTTGTGATGCGGCAGATGAAATTTCATCAAACATTTGATGGAACTGTTCAATAAGTGAAGTGAATTGGTCAATTTTTTTGTTCGTTAATTTCACATCGGTAACAGACTGATCAAAAATGTGAATAATGCTTTCATTCGCTTGTCGGAATGCCCGCGTTTCTTCTACAATTTGTTGGAACGCATGTTCAAATTTTCGAATCGTTTGCTGAACAACATCAATATGATTTTGAATGTAGTCAAGCGATTGCTCAGTTTGTGCAGCTAATTTCCGCACTTCATTGGCAACGACCGCAAATCCTTTACCGTGTTCCCCCGCTCTTGCTGCTTCAATGTTTGCATTTAACGATAAAATATTTGTTTGATTTGAAATGCTGCGAATCGCGCTGACAATTTCTCCAATTTTCCGAGAGCTATCTGTTAGTTCGTTTGTAAGTGATTTTGTTCCCTCAATCAAGCTAGCAACGCCATCAAGTTTCGTTAATGTTTGCTTCACATCTTCTTTTCCTTTTTCGACCCGTTCTGTCATTTGAACGGACTGACGTTGGATGGACGTCACTTCATTCAACATACTTTGCACATTTTTTTGCACTTCAAAGATCGAAGCGGTCGTTTCTTCTGCACTTGAAGCGAGCGTTGTAGACGATTCTGTTAGACGATGCTGTAGCTCTGCAATTTCGTTTAATTTCATCATCGACGATGTGTACGATTCAATATACGTTTCAATCGCAATTTGCATATCAAAAGAACAAAGCTTGTTGAACGAACGGTATACGTTCATTGCTTCTGCCGGAGGTAACTCTTCCATTAATATGTGAAGCACTTCGTTTTGAATGATCGTATAAGCCCCTAAATACCATTCTGGAAATAACCCAATGCGGTTATGAACGTTACCGATTACTTTTCGACGAATGATGTACTGTTCGCCAATTTCACCAGAGACCATATCCATGACATACGCGCGTAACGTTTGTTTTAAGCGATCGATTGTAGAATGATGGTCGATAATTTTTCGTAAATGCGGCATTTGCCCCACTTGATCATAAAACGCATCCACGATTCGCTCTACATGTTTAGCAAACAGCGGGCGAATGGAAGCGAGCTGCTGTATATCTTCTTCCGTCAATCCGACGAAAGAAACTTGCTGTTTTCGATCGCTTGAAAGAAGTTGGCGGTAATATGTTGTAACATGTGAAGGTGAAGAAAGGTGAAGAGTTGCATCTTCTTTTTCTTTTTGATGCTTTTTTCGGAACAGTTGAATCGCCCCAGATTCATTGAAAAGGGCGTGAAATGGACATTTTGACATCGTTTTCCCTCCATTGTTTATAAAAAATCCCCCTAAAATATTATATCATGTACAGCAAAAATAAGAAGGAAAATTTTTATGTTATTTCCTAGGGAAGCGCAAAAAATGACAATATTTTTCCGTCTTGTCGAATACAATTGAATCGAGTAGAATGTATATTCGTGAACAATATAAGCTACGGAGAGAGAAACGATGAGTAAAAAAATTTTATACTTGTTTTTTGTTTTAATCGGGGCTACGGTTGTCCTTTTTGCGAATATGAAGCATAACATTTATACGTCCATGTAAAATAGGTATTTCCATTAGTACATGTATACCCCTTGATACATACGCTAGTAATGTAACAAAATCCAATACGAAAGGGGTATGAAATATGCATTGTCGTCCAAATATGATGCCGCCAATCGTTTATCCGACAAAGTGCTGTACACAACATCAAATGCAAACGACGATTGTGCCGCACATTCATCCGTCACATACGACGTATGTCAATCACCATATGTTCCAGCATCAACATTATTTTCCGCATACGCAATCTATTGTTAACGATGTATCGCATCAACATGTTGTTTGTCCAGGTCCTGGTCCGTTTCCGAGACCGTTTTGACCGAAGGCGCTTCGCCTTCGGTTTTTTGTCGAAAAAAAGACGAAGTTTGTGAAAATGAAAAATTGACAATGACTGCTTTTTTTGAAAGAATAGGTGTAGACATAGACAATTGAGGTGAGCAAACGTGCTTTCGGATCGTATCAACTTAACAGCAAAAGACATTCTTGAAAAAGAATTTAAAATAAGTATGCGCGGATATAATCAAGATGAAGTCGATCGTTTTCTCGACTTAATTATTAAAGACTATGAAACATTTCATCAAATGATTGAACAGTTACAACAAGAAAATACACGTTTGAAAAGCCAATTGCAGGAGGCGCAAAAACGTCAGCCATCTCAATCAGGAACGACGAACTTTGATATTTTGCAACGTCTTTCCAATTTAGAAAAACATGTTTTCGGGAGCAAACTTTATGAATAAATATTCCAACCTTTTCTATTGATTTGGCTTATCGTTTCGGATATACTATCATATGCTCACATGAATCATGTTCGGGTAATCGCTGCGATGCATATGCATCGTAGAGGAAAGTCCATGCTCGCACGGTGCTGAGATGCCCGTAGTGTTCGTGCCTAGCGAATTCATAAGCTAGGGCAGTCTGGCGGCAAGCTGGGCTGACGGCAGGGAAAGAGCCTACGTCCGTATCGGATATGGCTCGACTACCTTTAAAGTGCCACAGTGACGTAGTCTTGCTGGAAACGGCAAGAGTGGAACGCGGTAAACCCCACGAGCGAGAAACCCAAATGATGGTAGGGGCACCTTCTCGAAGGAAATGAACGGAGAGAAGGACAGGCGGATGCCTGTAGATAGATGATTACCGCCGAAGTACGAGGCATAAGCCGTTTGCAGTACGACGGAACAGAACATGGCTTACAGAACATGATTCATGGCATAACTCTCCTGCACATCGTCAGGGGAGTTTTTATTTTGCGGACATAAGGGGAGAGCGTGTTGTGAAGAAACGGATGTCGACGTTGTTTGAAACAGATACATTTTTAGCTATTGCCTATACCATTATTCAAGAAGCAGATGAAGGGATTATTGTTACTGATGAAAATGGGCATATTTTATTAGCTAATCCAGCCTTTGAAACGGTAACAGGCTATACGCAGGAGGAAGTGCTCGGAAGAAAGACAAATATCCTTCGTTCTGGATTGCACGATCGTACGTTTTACGAAAACATGTGGGAAACGTTGCGTGATCATGGAATTTGGAAGGGAGAAATTTGGAATAAACGAAAAAATGGTGAATTGTTTGTTGAATGGTTAACGATTAAAGCGATTTGCGATGCTACCGGGAAACCGACGCATTATGTGGCCATTTTTTCAGATGTGACACAACATAAACGGACGATGGAGCAATTGGCGCGGCTGTCGAATTATGACGTGTTGACCAACGTTCCGAATCGCCAACTATTTACGAAACGTCTGCAACATTTACTTGATGTAGCTCGGCGTTACAATCAGCAATTAGCGATTTTATTTCTCGATTTAGATCGATTTAAATATATTAATGATGAACTCGGTCACTATATGGGAGACATACTATTAAAAAAAGTGGCGAATCGTTTAAAAAAGTTATTGCGTACGAAAGATACGCTTGCACGCATCGGTGGGGACGAGTTTGTTGTCATTTTGCCTAAAATAAAAGATGTACAAGAAGCAATCACAATGGCAGAACGGATGATTGAATCACTTCAAGTTCCATTTATGCTGAATGGGGAAGATGTATACATTTCGACAAGTATCGGTATAAGCATGTATCCAAACGATGGAGACGATGAAGAAACGTTATTACGCCGAGCCGATCGAGCAATGCAAAAAGCGAAAGAAAGTGGACGAAATCGTTTTGAACTATATACGGCTAAATTGGACTATCAAAGCGAAGTTGTGACGTTAGAAAATTATTTACGAAAAGCAATGGAACGAAACGAGCTAAGCGTTTACTATCAACCTATCGTGAATATGAAAACGAAAAAAATTGAAGTCATTGAGGCGTTAATGCGTTGGAAACAACCGAACAGCGGATTCGTTTCGCCCGCGCAATTTATTCCCCTTGCAGAAGAAACGGGGCTTATTGTTCCGATGACGAAATGGCTGTTTGAACAAGCGTGCATACATATGAAGGCGATTCATCAATTCGCCCCACATATGAAAATAGGGGTAAATATTTCTGCAGTCCATTTTCAACAAGACGATTTCGTCGAGCAATTATCGATGATTGTTAACGAAAACGATGTGCCCCCACGTTGTTTTAAATTAGAGTTAACGGAAAGCACGATTATGCCGAATGCAGAGGAGTCTGTTCAAAAACTTGTAAAGCTTAAACAGTGTGGGTTTAAGTTGGCGATTGATGACTTCGGGACAGGTTTTTCTTCTTTAAGTTATTTACATCGTTTTCCGATTGATATTTTAAAAATTGATCAATCATTTATTCGACGTCTCTCTTTATATAGTGATGATGCGACGATTGTGTCCACAATTATTATGATGGCACACAATTTACATTTAGCTGTTGTGGCAGAAGGGGTTGAAACAGAACAACAGTATGCGTTTTTAGAGGAGCAACGGTGTGATTTTGCACAAGGATATTACATTTCAAAACCAATGCCATTTGATGAATTGCAACCATTTATTCAAGAGTGGGATAGACACATAAGATGAAAGGTGAACGAACATGGGACAAATAACGTTAATTGCTACTGCAGCGATGGGACTTGAGGCAATCGTTGCAGATGAAGTACGCGCACTCGGATATAACTGTGAAGTAGAAAATGGGAAAGTGACATTTGTTGCGGACGAGCGAGCGATTTGCCGCACGAACTTATGGCTTCGAACAGCCGATCGGGTAAAAATAAAAGTAGGCGAATTCCCTGCAACAACGTTTGATGAGTTGTTTGAACAAACAAAAGCGTTACCGTGGGCGCAATTTTTGCCGATTGATGCCCAATTCCCTGTTGTCGGAAAATCGGTCAAGTCAAAATTGTTTAGCGTATCCGATTGTCAAGCGATCGTAAAAAAAGCAATTGTTGAACATTTAAAGCAACATTACCGTGTGTCTTGGTTTGAGGAAACAGGGGCATTGTTTCGCGTTGAGGTAGCTTTACATAAAGATGTTGCCACATTGACAATCGATACGAGCGGTGCAGGACTGCATAAAAGAGGATATCGTGTGAAGCAAGGGGAGGCTCCATTAAAAGAAACGCTAGCAGCGGCGCTCGTTCAATTAACGAATTGGACACCGGATCGCCCATTTGTTGATCCGTTCTGTGGGTCAGGAACGATCGCTATTGAAGCGGCGTTGATCGGTCAACATATCGCCCCGGGATTTAATCGCGACTTTGTATCTGAACAATGGGATTGGATGTCCGCTCGCTTATGGGATGAAGCACGTGAGGAAGTTGAAGATTTAGCACGATATGACCAACCGCTGCATATTATTGGATTTGATATTGACCATCGCATGGTTGATATCGCAAAAACGAACGCGCAAGAAGCTGGACTAGCGGATTTAATTACGTTTAAACAGATGCAAGTAAAAGATTTCCGAACGAAAGACGAATATGGCGTAATTGTTGGCAATCCTCCGTATAGCGAACGATTAGGGGAGAAAGAAGAAGTGGAGCAATTGTATCGGGAAATGGGAAAAACATTTGCTGCGCTTGATACGTGGTCTATTTATATGCTGACATCTCATCGTCAATTTGAGCAGTTATATGGGAAACAAGCAACGAAACGTCGGAAACTATTTAACGGTTTTATTGAAACGCAATATTATCAGTTTTGGGGACCTCGTCCTCCCCGTTCATATGACAAGCTGTCTTGTTGACAGCTTTTTCTTTTCAACTTCATTGACTTCTTTCTTTTTTTGAACGATAATTAATGTTTGTGTACTTCGTTTAAATTGATGGAGGGGCTAAAACAGTATGAGCAAATATCCGTTTGCATTAAGTAAAAATGAAAGTTTTTTTGATAAGTTAAACGAATGGATTGGAGACGTATTTTACGATATTTTACCTGAAGCTGGTTTTGAATTGCGCGATGAACAAATTTTTATGGCGTTTCAACTTGAGCGAGCATTTAAAGAGAAAAAAGTGATGTTTGCTGAAGCAGGCGTGGGAACAGGAAAAACGATCGTATATTTACTTTATGCTATTTGCTATGCCCGTTATATCGGAAAACCAGCGATTATTGCATGTGCAGATGAAACGTTAATTGAACAGCTTGTGAAAAAAGAAGGGGATATTGCAAAAATTTCACGTGTTTTACATATGAATATCGATGTTCGTTTGGCCAAATCACCAGATCAATATTTATGTTTGAACAAACTCGATGATGTACTAATGACCGAAGAAGAGGAATTGTATGAACAAATTTTTGATGAATTGCCTCCATTTGTTCATGATCATGCTCCACTTCAAACGTTTTATCATTACGGTGATCGGAAAGATTACCCTCATTTAAGTGATGAACAATGGTCAAAAATTGCTTGGGATCCGTTTCAAGACTGTTTAGCGTGCGAAAAACGCCATCGTTGTGGTCAAACGTTATCGCGCGATCATTATCGCAAAGCAGCGGATTTAATTATTTGTTCGCACGATTTTTATATGGAACATATTTGGACGTATGAAGCGCGGAAACGTGAGGGGCAGCTCCCTCTTTTGCCTGAAGCGAGCTGTGTCATTTTTGACGAAGGGCATTTATTAGAGTTTGCGGCGCAAAAAGCGTTGACGTATCGTATGAAAGAAACGACGTTAGAGACGTTGCTTTCTCGTTTATTAGAAAATGATATTCGTGAACAATTAGCTTATTTAATTGAAGATACATTAGAACTTAGTGTACGTTTTTTTGATGAATTAATGAATCATGCGAAAGCTGTACCGGGATCGAATCGTCAAGAATTAACGTTTACTCCATCTCTTTTGCAACTTGCGCAAACATTGCAAACGAAAGTTGAGCAAATTGGCGATGAACTCGTCTTCGAAAGTGAGACGTACACAATTGACCAGTATCAATTAAAAGTTGTGGATGAGTACCTAGATCAAATTCATCACTCCTTGCACTTATTTATTCATAATCGGGATGCCATTACATGGCTTGAATCGTCGCTAGATGGCAATACGCTTGTCATTATGCCGAGAACGGTACAAGAAGTGTTGCGTGAAAAAGTATTTTCTAAACGTATGCCATTTATTTTTTCGTCTGCTACACTATCAAATGAAAAATCATTTGATTATATGGCAAAAAGTCTAGGAATTGACGAATATGTATCGTTTCATGTCGATTCCCCGTTTGACTATGATGAACAAATGAAAATTTACATGCCGATATTTAGAAATAACGAACGTATATTTGAAGAAAAATATGCGTATGCCTTAGAAAAAATCCGCGAAACGAATGGGCGTGCTCTCGTATTGTTCCCGACGCGTGAACAATTGAATGAATTTAAAGCTCGCGCCCAACGTGAAGAACAATTTACTTTCTTATTTGAAGGGGATCAAGAAATTAGCGAGCTTGTTTCCCGTTTTCAAAACGAAGAAGAAACGATTTTATGTGCCCAACATTTATGGGAAGGATTGGACATTCCAGGCCCTTCATTAAGCAACGTGATTATTTGGGCGCTTCCTTACCCTCCGAATGACCCTGTTTTTCAGGCGAAGCGAAAGGAAACGGACAATCCGTTTTGGGAAGTTGATGTTCCGTATATGATTTTACGATTGCGACAAGGGGTCGGGCGTCTTATTCGTCAACGTGATGATCGAGGAATCGTATGTATTTTTGTAACAGATGAAGAACCGATGCAAGTGATCGAGGTGATCAAACGTGTATTACCGACAGATGTACAACAAAAATAAAGGAATCATTGTAAGTATTGTAGAATAACAAATACAGAATGGAGGGAAGAAGATGAAAACGAATATTCAAGAAGTAGAAAAGCAATTTCGACAATACGTCAAAAAAATGATGGCATATAAAGAAGCCATTTCCCTTATGTATTGGGATTTGCGTACAGGGGCACCGAAAAAAGGGGTTGACCAACGTTCTGAAGTGATCGGCATGTTGTCACAAGAAGTGTTTCGCATGTCGACTTCAGAGCAAATGGCCGCATATATTGCGGAGCTTTCCGCTAAGTCGGTACAAGAACAATTATCGCCTGTTACCCGTTATACGTTAGCAGAATGTCAAAAAGAGTATGAACGCAATAAAAAAATTCCTGCGGATGAATATAAACAATTTGTCATTTTGCAATCAAAAGCGGAAAGCGTATGGGAAGAAGCGAAAGCAAAATCTGATTTTTCCCTTTTTGAACCGTATTTAAAACAGCTTGTTGACTTTACAAAACGTTTCGTTACATATTGGGGAACAAACGGACATCCATATAATACGCTATTAGATTTATATGAGCCGGGTGTGACAGTCGATTTATTAGATAATGTGTTTTCAAAATTACGTGATCATATTGTTCCGCTTGTTCAACAAATTCGCGAGTCCCGTCACAAACCGGACACGAGCTTTTTATTTCAACCATTTCCGAAAGAAAAGCAAAGAGCATTTAGTTTAGCGCTTTTAAAAGAGCTAGGTTACGACTTTGACGCAGGGCGGCTGGATGAAACTGTGCATCCTTTTGCGATTACATTAAATGATGGGGACGTCCGAATTACAACGAAATATGACGAAAATGATTTCCGAACAGCTGTATTTGGTACAATTCACGAATGTGGTCATGCCCTTTATGAACAACATATTTCTAAAGAACTGGCAGGGACACCATTGTACGATGGAACGTCAATGGGGATTCATGAATCACAATCGCTATTTTATGAAAACTTTATTGCTCGTCATTATTCATTTTGGAAGCGATATTATCGTTTATTACAACAATACGCTTCGCACTTCTCACATGTTTCATTAGACGATTTTTATCGTGCAATTAATGAGTCGAAACCGTCTCTTATTCGCATTGAAGCTGATGAACTGACGTATCCATTACACATTATTGTTCGATATGAAATGGAAAAAGCGTTGTTTGATGACGCAATTGAAGTGAAAGATTTACCATATATTTGGGACGAAAAATACGAAGCGTATTTAGGTATTCGTCCAGAGCGTGATGCGGAAGGAATTCTTCAAGATGTGCATTGGGCTGGAGGAAGTTTCGGTTATTTTCCATCGTATGCGCTTGGATATATGTACGCGGCACAGTTTAAACACACAATGGAGAAAGAACTACCATTTAATCAGTTGCTTGAAAATGGGGAACTTGTTCGTATTCGAGAATGGCTTACAAAACATGTTCACCAATTCGGAAAGACGAAAAAACCGCTCGATATTTTGCATGAAGTAACCGGGGAAGGTCTAAATCCGATCTACTTAATCCATTACTTAGAAGAAAAATATAAACATATTTATCGATTATAAAAAACCGGGCGAGTGCCCGGTTTTTTACCAAAGTTTAAATCCTTTTGATCCAGGAGGTGCATTTTGGATCATGTCGATAAATGGAACGGTATATGCGATTAAAATAAGTACAACAGCAATACCGATCCACAATTTCCAGTTTTCGAACACAAGTGGTGTACGTTCAGCCTGCTCAGCAACTTCTGCAACAGGGAACTCTGTTTCACCTTTCGGAGCGAAAAATGCTAAGTTTGTCACGATAATGAGCACGAGAATAATACCGATGAATAAAATCGTTCCACCAACCGCTTGGGCGATTTGATAAGGAATCCACTCTAGTGCTTGTGGTGCGTCACCGTATGTTGAGAATGCTGAACGGCGTGGGGCACCAAGTAACCCTGCAAAATGCATTGCACTAGACATGAAAATCATACCAATGGACCAAACGATCGTTTGAATAATCGCTAGACGATTCATTGCTTTTGTCATGACGCGTCCCGTTAAGTGCGGGATAAGCCAATAAGCTGCCCCAAAGAATGTCAACACAACCGTTGTAGCTAACGTTAAATGGAAGTGACCAGTTACCCAAATCGTATTATGAACGACTTGGTTTAATTGGTGTGATGCGTTGACGAGACCACCAGCACCAGCAGGGATAAAGAATAACATACCAACAAATGGTGCAAAGAAACGCGCATCACCCCAAGGAAGTTTTCGTAACCATCCGAATAGTCCTGTTGCTCCTTTTGAGCGACCGTACATTTCAAACGTTGCGAACATTGAGAACGCAGTCATTAATGATGGAATAACGACCATAAACGTTAAGACAACTTGTAAGTATTTCCAAGCTGGATCAATTCCAGGTTCCACAAGTTGATGGTGGAAACCGACAGGAATCGAGAAAATTAAGAATAAGATGAATGACATACGGGCAAGAGAGTCAGAAAACATTTTCCCACCAATAATTTTTGGAATAATCGCATACCAAATCATATATGCCGGTAATAACCAGAAATATACGAGCGGGTGACCAAAGTACCAGAACAATGTTCGGCTTACAAGCACGTTAATCCGATCGACATAGCCTAACGACCAAGGAATGAGCTGGAATAATACAGTTGCTGCTACACCGAGTGAACAAATGAGCCATAATACCATGTTGACAACAGACATAAATGTAAGTAATGGACTTACTTGACCGGGATGAGCTTTTTTCCATTTTGCATAATGAGCAAACGTTGCAAAGCCGCTAATCCAGCTACCAACAACGACAAGTGTTAAACCGATATAAAATCCTGCATGTGCTTGTAAAGGTGCATAAAACGTATATAAAACAGAAGCTTCACCAATTAAAATGTAAAAGGCAGTAATCGCTGTACCGATTGTCATGAGCCAAAAACCGACCCAACCCCAAAACCGCACGCGGTCAGAGAGCGTCCCAGCAGTACGACTTACAGCAGCAAATTGAAAACCAATAATAAAGAATGTAGTTAAAACGAGTCCGAGCAATACGCCGTGCGTTGTTAAAATCGTATAATAGCTAATACCTGCCGGCAATTCAAATTTTCCAGAGCGCACAAGCACTTGTAATAGACCAGCAAGTCCCCCTAACGCAAGAGCAACGAAAGCGACATAAATATGGGCCATGGCTAATTTGCCATCACGAGCATCTACTTTCCATGTTCCGTTCATCATTGTTCAACCACCTTCACTTTCGCCGTCATTAAATGGTGACCGGCACCGCAATATTCATTACATAAAATGACATACTCTCCGATTTTATCAAATGTTTGTGTATAGCTACTGACATATCCAGGCTCAACCATCATATTTACGTTCGTTCCAGCCATTTCAAACCCGTGGATCACATCTTTCGTTGCGACATTAATCGTTACTTTTGCTCCTTTTGGGATTTCGATCTGGTTTGGTGTGTACGCAAAAGCAGAAGCAACGATGTTCAGTTGATATTCATTATCTCCCGTTTTAACAAGGCCTGGTTTATCAAATGGTGGTGTTTGATCTACTTTTTCCGGATCGATCGTTGTTAAACAGCTTGGTGGCTGTGTGCCTTGTGCAAATGCACCGACGCCTAAGACAGCTAAAAATACAAATAGCGAGCCGATGCCGAAAAATAGCCAAATTTTCTCATACTTATGCATGTGCATAACGCTTCGTCTCCTTTCGCTCTACAAACGATTTAAAAACAAGAAATACACACTTACCCACGTGAAAATAAGGAAAAATCCCAAAAACAAAACAGAAGCAAGCGTTCCTTTTAATGCAGGTTCTTTCTCTACTTTTGTTTTTGGTGTGTTTGTGTTTAATTGCGTTTTCATCTTCATCCCCCTTTCCTAAATAAACCTTAAATAGAAATGTATACACTTACATCATACAAAACAATTTGTGAAATGAAATGCTTTTTTCAGATGTTTCACAAATTGTTCATTCGTTACTTTACCATCATCATAACCGTAAAAATAAGGGATAGCTGTGACTTTTGTCACACGCATTTTGTGAGGTTGTGAAAAAAGTGTGAAATATTTAGAAAAAGATGGCTATGGCATAAAAAAAGAAGCTTACAAGTGCAAGCTTCTCATTTCATTTATTCACTATCAATTGTTAAAATAAGTTGTAATTCTCCGTTGCTTTCGAAGTGGATCGGTACGCGGAAAGCTTTGTCAAAACCGTAAATTTTTGTTTGACCAACAAGGACAGTTGGAGGAGTAATATCAATTGTAATTCCTTTTTGTGATACAACTGTGGCCAAGTTTCCTGCAATCATATTGCCGAGCTCACCCGTAAATGATTCAAGCATTTCGCCTTCTAACGGCATACCAAACATCGTTTCCCCGATGCTTCCAAACATCGTTTCATGTCCTTCAATGATTAGACGCCCACGTAAGTCTCCGGTCATCCCAATTAATACGCTAATGGATGTTTGTGTGAAAGGTTGGACAAACAATGAAGGTTTATCGATTGTCATTGATAGTGGGATAACAGATCGAATCGATTCGATCGTTCCATTTAAAATCGTTGTAATTTTTTCACCTAACGCCATAAAAAAGACCCCCTTTTTTCTTCATCATAACAAATTTTTCACTTTGATGACATCATTTTTCGATAAACACAGATACGAATATATAAAAAACATAGTGACGAAACGACAAATTGCGTTATAATGAAAGTGCACAACAACATCCCTCCTTTCAAAACGTCGAAAGCTTTCCTCCTGTTGCTGAGAGGAAAGCTTTTCTGTTTGTTATGAATAAAATTTCTTTATTAGGAAAATATTATCTTTATCGAAAGGAGGGACTTGGATGCCAAGTATCGTTGCAGTTGAATTGGCTGAACTTCCTTACCGCGTTTCACAAAACGAGGTGATGGTTGCAATAAAACGCATGTTTCAACATCGTTATGAACATATTGATCGGTTATTATCTATTTTTCAACATGATCATATTCAATCAAGATCTCTTGTACAACCATTAGATTGGTATATGCACACTCATTCGTTTGCTGAGAAAAATGAGCTGTATATTGAGCATGCTGTTCGATATGGAAAAGAGGCGATTATGCGCTGTTTACATCGTGCAAATATTGTTGTTGAAGACATTGAAGCAATCCTTTTCATTTCAACGACGGGAATTGCTACACCAAGCATTGAGGCAAGAATCATGAATGAACTTTCTTTTTCTGTCCACACGAAACGCATCCCGATATGGGGGCTCGGATGTGCGGGTGGAGCAGCTGGCATTGCGCGAGCGGTAGATTACTGTCGAGCATATCCGAAAGCAAAAGTGCTTGTTCTTGCTGTGGAGTTTTGCAGTCTAACGTTTCAGATGGATGATGTATCAAAAAGTAATCTTATTGGCACATCACTATTTGCTGATGGAGTAGGTTGCGCGTGTGTGGTGGGGGATGATGTACAGCAGCAAAGCGTCACTCCACAGGTGATTGATATGCAATCGGTATTTATGCGTAACACGGAAGATGTCATGGGATGGGATATAAAAGATCAAGGTTTTTATGTTGTGTTTTCCCGACATATTCCGACGATGATTCGTCAATCAATTGGTGACATCGTAAAATTATTTTTAGGAAGAAATGGAATAAATTTTTCCGAAATTGAACATTTTATTTTGCACCCAGGCGGTAAAAAAGTGCTTGATGCGTATCGAGATAGTTTACACATCGATGAAGACAAGCTTGCTCATGCGATCACGGTTTTACAACAGTACGGAAACATGTCATCTGTTACTGTGCTCGCTGTTTTACAACGCTTTTTGCAACAGTCGATGACTCCACGAGGATATGGTTTAATGATGGCGATGGGACCGGGATTTAGTTGTGAACTTTTGTTGTTAAAATGGGGAGATGAAGCATGAAATGGAGAATGCTTTTCTTTTTAATTGTTCAACGGTTCGTTGAGTTATATTGGGCAAAAAGAAATGAAAGATGGATGAAAGAGAGGGGAGCAAAAGAGTTCGGACAAAATCACTATAAATATATCGTATGTATGCATAGTTTATTTTTCGTTTCACTCTTGCTGGAGGGAATTCGTAAACGTCCGTCACCATTGTGGTCTGTTTTGTTTAACATATTTGTCGTATTACAGCTATTCCGTCTTTGGGTTATCGTTTCACTCGGAAGATATTGGAATACAAAGATTATTGTATTGCCAAAAGCAGAACGAGTACAGAAAGGTCCATATCGATGGTTTCGTCACCCGAATTACCTTGTGGTTGTGCTAGAATTCATCGTTATTCCACTTATGTTTCAAGCGTATTGGACAGCTGTCATATTCACAATATGTAACGCGTACCTTTTATCTATTCGTATTCGTGCGGAGGAACAGGCGTTACGTTTATTAAAATCCCCCTCATAAGCAGGGGATTTTTTATGTATTTTTTTTGTGAATTACAGTAAAATGAAGGTAGATTTTTTTAAAGGGGTATGGGTAATTATGGGAATGGTAAAAACAAAATCATTGCAACAATGGATATATCGCTTGATTGCACTTCATGACGAATTTATGAAGATGGGTGACATTGCGCAGGCAAATAAGACGAAACAATTAATTAAAAAAGTGTATAACCAAGAATTTACAATCGCTTTTTGTGGTCATTTTTCTGCCGGAAAGTCTAGCTTAATTAATGAATTAATCGGTGGTTCACTGTTGCCGTCTAGTCCTATTCCAACAAGTGCAAATCTTGTGAAAGTAAAAGCGGGGAAACCGTATGCGCGCGTATATTATAAGTCTGGTCAAGCGATTGAATACGCAGCTCCTTACAATTACGAAGAGGTAAAAACGTTTTGTCAGGACGGCGATACAATTGACATGATCGAAATTAGCGATGAAACAGACGCTATCCCAAGTGGAGTTGTGCTTATGGATACGCCGGGAATTGATTCGACAGATGATGCTCATCGTTTGGCAACAGAGTCTGCCCTTCACTTAGCCGATGTTATATTTTATGTAATGGACTATAACCATGTTCAAGCAGAATTGAATTTTGAGTTTACAAAACGGTTGTCACAGTATGGGAAAACGTTATACTTAGTTGTAAATCAAATTGATAAACATCGTGAACAAGAGCTTTCGTTTTCGCAGTTTACTCGCTCTGTTGAAGAGGCATTTCAACAGTGGGGGGTCACATTTGAACGCATGTGTTATACTTCCCTCAAACAAAAAGAGCATGTACATAATGAGTTCGATGAATTGAAACAGTTGTTGCAGTTGCTTTTTCGTGAAAAAGAGGAGCGACTTGAGCAAAGTATGCGTATTGCTGTCGAGCAAATGATTGATGATCATATGCAGATGTTCATCGCTCAACAAGAGGAAGAAGAGCAACATATTCGTCAATCGCTTTCGTTTGAGGATGAAGGAATGCTTCTTAAAAAAACGGAAGAAACGGAACGAGCGATTGATCATATAAAGAAAACGTGGTTGAGTGCAAAGCAGCATGTTGAACAGCAGTTAGAAACAACGTTACATAACGCTTATATGATGCCTTATGAAACACGAGAGCATGCCCGTGCCTATTTAGAAGCATGTCAACCTGATTTTAAAGTTGGTTTTTTATTTACAAAACAAAAAACAGAAGAAGAGCGTAAAAAACGACTGCGTGCTTTTTATGAAGATTTGCGCAAAAAAATCGAAAGTCAACTAGAATGGCATGTTCGGGACTTACTGAAACGTTTTTATCAACAATATGATGTTCATGACCACGAGTTATTACATCGTATTCAACAATTAACCGTTCCGTTTTCAGAACAATGGATTGTTGAGCGGAAGCCAAATCAGCCGCTTGTTACAGGGGATTATGTGTTAACGTATACAAACGACATAGCAAATGAAATAAAGCGGTTATATCGCGATGCGGCCCTTCAACTCGCAGAGCAAATGATTGAAAAAGGGAAGGAGCAACAACGGTTAAATATATATGAGCAACAGCTAGATGAGCTGATGAAGGAACGGGCGCGTTGGGAGCAATTGAAACAACTTGTTCATCAGCGGAAACATAGGCGTCACCGATTGCAAAAAGTCGTTGAACATGCAACGCCGTTAAGCGATGATGCGATTTATCCATTCATTCACGAGACGTTTACGATGCGAATAAGCAATCAAAAGAAAGAAGAAGTTCCACAGGAAAATGAAGCGATGCAAGAAGAACGTCCAATTCAAACGGTGCAAATGGCAAGTGAGACGGTTGAGCAAACGATCGAAAAGCTACGCGTCATCAGCCAAATGATTGCCCCGATTGAAGGGATGAAGCAGCTAGCGAAAGAAATGAGCGAAAAAATTCAACAACTTCAACAACGGACGTTTACAATTGCTCTATTTGGGGCTTTTAGTGCAGGAAAGTCTTCATTTGCAAACGCGTTAATAGGTGAACACGTCTTACCTGTTTCGCCTCATCCCACAACGGCGACAATAAATAAAATTGTTCCACCGACAGATGAGCATCCACATGGAACCGTTGTTGTACAAGTAAAAACAGAGCAGCAGCTTTTAAACGATTTGCAACACTCCTTGCGCTTTTTCGGTGTGCAAGTTCATTCGTTACAAGAGGCGATCGAAGAAAGCAAAAAAGCTATTCGTAGTCAAGCTGTTGATGCAAAAGAACGGGTACATTGGGCATTTTTGCAAGCTGTCGTGCGCGGTTATGAACAAATGAAAGAAAATCTAGGCCGATTGCTTGTCATCTCATTCCAGCAATTTCACGAATATGTAGCGAATGAAACGAAATCGTGTTTTGTTGAATGGATTGAATTGTATTATGATTGTCCGCTTACTCGTGAAAACATTATTCTTGTCGATACACCTGGAGCTGATTCGGTCAATGCCCGTCATACAGGAGTAGCATTTAATTACATAAAAAATGCTGATGCGATTTTCTTTGTCACATATTATAATCATGCGTTTTCAAAAGCGGATCGTGAATTTTTAATTCAGCTTGGTCGCGTCAAAGATACGTTTAGTTTAGATAAAATGTTTTTCATCATTAATGCAGCTGATCTAGCTCATACAGAAGAAGAATTGCAGGCGGTCGTTCGTTATGTGAAAGAGCAGCTTTTGCAATTCGGTATTCGCCATCCGCGTCTTTTTCCATTATCGAGTAAATGGGCACTTGCAGAGAAAAACGGGGAAACATTCGATCATCATGTGTTAGCGAATTCAGGAATGAGCACGTTCGAGCAAACATTTTATCCGTTTATCCATCATGAGATCGGCTCATTGGCCATTGCTTCTGCTCGTTTGCAAATGAAGCAAGCGCGTAAACGGTTAGCAGAATATATTGCAGAAGCTAAGCAAAGCGATGATATGAAACGGAAAAAGTTGCACATCTTGCAACAAGAGCGACAACAGCTTGAACGAATGATTGAACAATATGAAACAAATCATGACATTCATGCAATCGAACAGGAGCTGAACGAGTTAGTTTATTATATTCAACAGCGTATTTCTTTCCGTCTGTCAGATTGGTTTAAAGAGTCGTTTAATCCGTCTGTTTTGCATGATCGACAAACAAATATAAAAAAAGCGTTACAATTATGTTTAGATGAGTTTTTATACTCCATCGGATTTGATTTGGCACAGGAAATGCGTGCCACTAGCTTAAGAATCGAAGCGTTTATAAATAAACGTTACGATCTTCATTTTATGGCGCTAGAAAACCAGTGGAAGCAAGTGCATGATCTCATTGTAACAAAAGTCGATCTTCCAAGTTTTCCAACGTTACAATTCCCGATCGCTTTTGAGCAAATCGATCGCAATATATTTAAAAAGGCGCTTTCGTTGTACAAAAACGCGAAATCATTTTTTGAAAAAGATGAAAAGCGGTTTATGAAAGAAGAACTAGAAAAACAATTACGTGAGCCGATTTCAGCGTATGTAACTGAACAAAAACAACGGTTGCTTACGCATTATACAAAACAGTGGAATACGATTATTGAGCAACTTCATTGTCATATGCGTGAACAACTAAATGAGCATTTTACAGGTTTATTTGCCGCACTAACGGCTAAAGCACCAATAGACGAATTACAACATATTTACGATATGATCGGAGGAATGGATAATGAATGAAGTTCACCAGGCGATTACAGCACATTCACAAAAGCAACATGCACTCGTTCGGGCGTTTATCGAGCTAGATGCGAAACGGGAAGCGTATATTGAAGAAGCCGTCTCTTTATGTCAACGAGGTGAACCGTTTTCTGTACAAAACATCAATGAAGTAACAAAACAAATAAATGAACTAGCCAAAAATGGAATTGTACCACAGCGAAAATATGTGACGGTTGACATGGTAAAGGAATATGTCCAAAAATTAAATAATAAATCGTCGTAGTGTAAAACGTCCCGTTCGTGCATACTATTTATGCATCATGTATAAAAAGGAGGGTGAAGCGATGGGACGAACAAAATTAGGAAACGCCAATGCGCAACGAAACAATAACGCAAAACAGAAAAACGACTTCAATAATGAGTTTGCTTCATATGCTGAAGTTGAAGTGAAAAAAATGAGCAACGAGCATAAAAATATTCGATAAGGCGCGCATATGCGCCTTTTTTTGAGATGACAAATCGAAGGGCGGTATGTCGATGAAAAAGTGGCTCGCTATTATTATTTTATTTAGTTTTTTTGCATACATGCTTTGGGAACATATAACGGAAAGACAAACGATCGCAACCGGTATTCATATTGGAATGAAGGCACCGGACTTTTCTTTACAAACGATTGATGGAAAAGTCATTCAACTTTCACAATTACGTGGAAAGGTAGTGATTGTGAATTTTTGGGCAACGTGGTGCCCACCTTGTCGCGCGGAAATGCCGGATATGCAAACGTTTTATGAACGTTATGAAAAACAAGTAGAAATTGTAGCTGTCAATGTAATGGTGAGAGATTCGAAAGAAAAAGTGAATCAGTTTATAAAAAATTATCGATTAACGTTTCCGGTTGTGCTAGATGTTGATGGACATGTCATGAAGCAATATGAGATTCAACCGATTCCGACGTCGTTTATTATCGATCGACAAGGCATTATTCGTGAAAAGCAAATCGGTCCAATGTCGTATGAACAAATGGTGCAATATGTAGAGAAATGGGGGAAATAGCCGAGTGATCGGCTATTTTTTGTATATTTTTCATTATGTTTGGAAAAGATAGAAAAAAACAAAAAGTAGGTGAATAGGCGATGCGAAAAATAAGAAAGCGGACATTTGCAGAACTTGTGATGGAAAATAAAAGACAACTATTGAACGATGCAAGTGCATTAGAAAAATTGGAAGAGAAAATGGAAACGCGTTGGCTTCATAAAGCGGAATAACAAAGCCATACTATAAGGGAGGGGGGATGAATAAATGGGTAATCCAAAAAGTAATCAACAGACATTTGTGCCGCAACATATTGGAACAAAACCAAGAGCGGCAGGCGGCAATAAGGGGAAGCAAATGCAAGATCAATCTGGTCAACATCCACAAGTGATTCAAACGAAGGGTGAGTAAGGGCGAATGTTCGCCCTTATATAGTTTACATAATAAAATTATAATAAACAAAAACAATAAAGTTTGTATAACATGAAGAAAAACGTACACGATAAAAAATGTACATTTTACTTTGACAAGGAGGATGATAAAATGAAACCAAATTATGATGATCGTCGTGACAATGTAGAAAAGTTACAAGACATGGTACAAAATACGCTTGAGAATATTGAAAAAGCGGAAGAGACGATGGCGTTTGCTAGTCCAGAGGAGCGCGAAAAAATTAGGGAAAAAAACCATCGCCGTGAAGAAGCAATTGAGGCGATGCGGGCAGAAATCAAAGATGAAGCAAGGGCTCGTGAAAGAGGATATGAATAATAAAAAGCCGCATACGTGCGGCTTTTTGTATGCTCTGTTTACATGTTCTTATGTATGGTACAATAAAAAAATAAATTATTGTTATTTCGGAGAGTGAGAGCGAATGATGATTTCACAAAAAGAAATTGAAGTGCGTTACGCAGAAACAGATCAAATGGGGGTTGTTTACCACGCCAACTATTTAGTTTGGTTAGAAATGGGACGAGCCGATTTTATTCAACAACTTGGTTTCCAATACGCTGATATGGAGAAAAGGGGAATTGTGTCTCCTGTTATTGATTTGCAAATTTCTTATAAAAAGCCTTTACGCTATGGAGAGACAGCGACTATTAAAACGTGGGTAGAGTCATATGACGGCATTCGGGTTGTCTACGGATATGAAGTGTTAACGCCAACAAATGAAATCGCAGCGACAGCAACTTCAAAACATGTTTGCGTGGCGAAAGAAACGTTTCAACCTGTTTTAATTAGAAAATACTTTCCTGATTGGCATGAAGCGTATGAACGGGCAAAAAAAAGATAAAAGCGGGTCACCCGCTTTTATCTATATGTAAATATCGGCTCTTTTCGTTTTTCGTCAAACTCGATATGCAAATCATGGTCATCAAAATACCACGTATCGTTTTGTTCAATAAAAAAGATAATTCCTTCTTTTTCTAGTGTCACTGCAGCGTCGATCGGACTTTCCTTATTCACCCCTAAAGAAAAACCTTTTTGCACGGTACTACATCCACCGTATCGAGCAAAAAAACGAACGTAATCTCCATGCTGTAGTTGCAGTTCCTCTTTGTACCATGCAAATGCTTCGTCACACATGTATATATTCATTGTATTCACCATCCTTCACACACGATTATAAAATAACGAGAAATATTTTTCTATTTTGCGCACTCATTGCGAGAAAAAATGAAAAAGGAACTATACAAATGGTGGCAAAACATGTATCATTAATCCGTAATGAACGTAAAAGCGAAAGGAGTGACGTTTCCGTTATGAGCAGGGCGAGTACAAATGAACCAGAACCAGCAATAATAGGGGAAGTCGTTTCGTTTTTTTTCGCTGGGACGTACTGCTCACGAACGAAACAGACGCTCCAACGACAAAAAAGCGGTGCTTCCCTTTTGTAGAGAAGATAGGGGGGGGTTACGCCATGATGAACATTTATTTGTCTAATGAGCAAGGAAAATTAGAAGAAATTCACGAGTTGAAAAATGGCTGTTGGGTTAGTCTCGTCTCCCCAACGGAAAGTGAAATTCGCTATATTTCAGAACATCTAAACATTCCGATTGATTCCATCAAAGATGCACTCGATGACGAAGAGCGTTCACGTATTGAAAAAGAAGATAATCATGTGTTAATTATCGTTGATATCCCAATTATTACGTACGATGAAGGAAACATTCCAACATATGAAACGATTCCAATTGGAATGATTATCACAAATACATGTTTTATTACTGTATGTCTCCAAGAAAATCCGATTTTTGAAGAGTTTACGAAAAGTAAGGTAAAAAACTTTTATACGTATATGAAAACGCGTTTTGCTTTACAAATGTTATATATGATTTCAACGTACTATTTAAGATATTTAAAACAAATTAATCGCAAAACGAGTGAAATTGAAAAACAGCTACATCAATCGATGCAAAATAAAGAGTTGTTTTCTTTGCTTAGTTTAGAAAAGAGCCTCGTTTATTTTACGACATCATTAAAAGCGAACAATATTGTGATGGAACGGTTGCTTCGATTGAATTATTTACGGATGTATGAAGACGATCAAGAATTGTTAGAAGATGTCATTATTGAAAATAAGCAAGCAATTGAAATGACAGAGGTGTATAGTAGCATTTTAAGTGGAATGATGGATGCATTCGCTTCTGTCATTTCGAACAATTTGAACATTGTGATGAAATTTTTAGCTGCCATTACGATTGTTATTTCTTTTCCAACGATGGTGACGAGTTTTTATGGAATGAACGTTCCGATTCCTTTTCAAGACAAGCCATATGCATACGTAGTTGCTTTAGGAATCTCTTTTGTTCTTTCAAGTTTGACGGCGTTCGTTTTTTGGAAGAAACGTTATTTTTAAAAGGACGGTATATACCGTTCTTTTTTTTATGGAAATAAAAACGAACATTTAATAGTTTTTTTAAAAAAAAGATCGTTTTTTATTGACTGTTTTTGTCCTGTTTAGTATATTAACATTCGGAAAATGAAAGGTGAGGGATGAATAATGAACAATCGTTACGATGTGATCGTTGTCGGAGCTGGTCCGACAGGGATTTTTACTTGTTATGAATTAACGTTAAAATTACAGGGCGCACGCGTGTTGCTCATTGATAAAGGACATGATATTTATAAGCGAAACTGTCCAATTTTGCAAAAGAAAATCGAGAAATGCCCACCGCCAGTTGGAAAAAAAGATTATGCTGGATGTGTACCTGCCTGTTCAATTACAAATGGATTTGGAGGAGCAGGAGCTTATTCAGATGGAAAGTTTAACATTACGAGCGAATTTGGCGGATGGATGACAGAGTACTTACCTGACTCGACAGTGTTACAGCTCATCCGTTATGTTGACGAAATTAATTTAAGGCACGGTGCTACTCAGTCATTGACCGATCCGCTGACAGATGAAGTGAAGGAAATAGAAAGACGGGCTTATGCAGCTGGGTTAAAATTACTGCGCGCGCAAGTTCGTCATCTTGGCACAGAACAAAACTTACAAATTTTAAAGAGTATATATGAATATTTACGCATGCATATTGATATGATGTTTAAAACCGAAGTGAGCGACATTTTAACGGAAAAAGTCAACGGTACGAATCATGTCAAAGGAGTTCAACTGAAAAATGGAGATATGTTATATGCCAATCGTGTCGTCATTGCTCCTGGACGTGATGGGTCAGCTTGGTTATCGAACATATTGAAACGTCGCGGGTTGAAAATGATCAATAATCAAGTTGATATTGGTGTTCGTGTCGAAACGTCTAACGTAGTAATGGAAGAAATTAATACACATTTGTATGAAGGGAAGTTTATTTTTAATACATCCGTTGGAACACAAGTTCGAACGTTTTGTAGTAATCCGTCTGGCCATGTTGTTGTCGAAAATCATTCTGGTATTATGCTCGCGAACGGTCATGCATATAAAGATCCTAAGCTAGGAAGTAACAATACAAACTTTGCTCTTCTTGTATCTCATAAATTTTCTGAGCCATTTGATCAGCCGAACGAATATGCACAGCAAATTTCTCGTTTAGCGAATGCATTATCTAACGGTGGAATTATTGTGCAAAAATATGGGGATATTTTGAAGGGAAGACGTTCAACCGAAAAACGAATGAAAGAAGGATTTATTGAACCTACGTTAAAAGAAGCTGTTCCTGGGGATTTAGGTCTCGTTCTTCCATACAACACGATGAAAAGTTTAATTGAAATGACAGAAGCGTTGAACAAAGTGACTCCAGGTATTGCTTCAGAACATACGCTCTTTTATGGGGTGGAAGCAAAGTTTTATTCTGCGCGTCCAAAATTAACTGAACGTTTTGAAACAGAAATTTCAGGGTTATATGTTGGAGGGGATGGTGCAGGAATTACGCGTGGACTGGCACAGGCCGGGGCATGTGGGGTATGGATTGCTCGACATATTGTAGAAACGTATAGCTAGCGGGACGTTCTCGCTAGTTTTTTTTTTTGTTAACTTATATAAAAATAATGTTGACATATATCTTTTGATCGAATACGATTATTGGTAATTAGAAGTAAAGGGGGAGAACGATGGATTGGTTATTGCTCGCGGATCGCGTATTAGCAGGGGAGGAAATGACAGATGATGAAGCGCTCTCGATATTAAATTGTCCAGATGATGAACTATTGTTATTACTACAAGGCGCTTATCGCATTCGTCAAACGTATTACGGAAATAAAGTGAAATTAAATATGATTATGAATGCAAAGTCGGGATTGTGTCCCGAAAATTGTGGATATTGTTCGCAATCTTCCCTATCTACTGCCTCGATTCCGACATATAAAATGGTAAATAAAGATACGATTTTACAAGGAGCAAAACGAGCGTACGAAGCGAAAATAGGAACATATTGTATTGTCGCAAGCGGAAGAGGACCGAGTGATAAGGAAATCGATATTGTTGTATCTGCGGTGAAAGAAATTAAGGAAATGTACGGTTTAAAAGTATGTGCTTGTTTAGGGATATTAAAACCTGAGCAAGCGTTGCGGTTAAAAGAAGCAGGTGTTGATCGATACAACCATAATATTAATACATCCAAAGAGCATCACCCGTACATTACGACTTCCCATACATACGATGATCGGGTACGTACGGTAGAAACGGTCAAAGAAGCGGGGATGTCCCCATGTTCTGGCGTCATTATCGGTATGAAAGAAACAAAGCAAGATGTCATTGCGATGGCGAGAAGCTTAAAAGCACTAGACGCAGACTCAATCCCTGTTAATTTTCTTCATGCGATCGATGGAACGCCGTTAGCAGGGACAAAAGAATTAAACCCTCGCTATTGTTTGAAAGTGCTCGCGCTGTTTCGTTATATGAATCCAACGAAAGAAATTCGCATTTCCGGAGGGAGAGAGGTAAACTTGCGAAGCCTGCAACCACTCGGCTTATATGCCGCCAATTCTATCTTTGTTGGAGATTATTTAACGACAGCCGGACAAGAAAAACATGCAGATTTTCAAATGCTTGAAGATCTCGGATTTGATATTGACTTTGCCCCAGCATCTTATGCGATATAAAAAAGCCGACGTTTTGTGTCGGCTTTTTTATATGTACATATACTATTACTAACTACGATGTTCAACGTTGGAGTGAAGTTCATGTGATATCAAGAAAATTTGAAAATGAGCGGTTGCGTCGAAAACAAGAAGAAAAAGAGATTAT